>CANCGX010000095.1 GCA_947377725.1 Actinomycetota bacterium | reverse complement strand
AGTGCTCCTACTAATTTCACCGGCAGTGACACAACTAAATTGGCAAATGAAGCGTTACTCGCTGCGACTCACTTTGGTAATACAACTTCAGATTCAAATAGAAATTCGCAATATGTCATTGTGTCGCCAACAGGTACGCACCCAGACGGGTTCAACAGTACTGCTGGATTTTGCGCCTGGCATGACGCTGTTCAATCCCCATCGACGCATGGCTTAGTTGCATTCACAAACCTGCCGTACATTCCTGATATGGGAGCTAGTTGCGGAGCAAACTATGTAAACAAGACAGGAGCTGCTGGCGCATTAGATGGCGTAAGCATTGTTGAAGGTCACGAGTACGCTGAAACGCTTTCAGATATGGCTCCCGGAGCTGGTTGGTATAACAAAACTTACGGGGAGAATGGCGATATTTGCGCTTGGTCTTTTGGTCCTTCAGGCAATATTGTTACTGCTAAAGGCACTTTCGCAATGCAAAGTACGTGGAGCAATCTCACAAATAGTTGTGCATTAGCCGCAACGCTTCCAACTCCTCCATCTGCACCTGCTTTTACAACTTCGGGTCCTCTTCCAACAGGTACCACCAAAGTAGCCTATACATACACTTTCAAAGCAAGCGGATCACCTGCGCCAACATTTGCTCTTACTGGCACGCTTCCCGCGGGAATTAAATTCACCGCTTCAACCGGCGTTCTCGCAGGAACTCCAACGGCGGGCGGGTCCTTCTCGCTCTCGCTCACAGCGACAAATTCTCAAGGAACGACCGCTCCAGTACCGCTCACTCTTGTCATTAATGCGGCCCCAGCATTCACTGCTCAAAGCCCATCGTTGACGGCGACAGTGGGAACGGCATATACGAGCTATCAATATGTTGCCAGTGGTTACCCAGTTCCAACATATGCGATCGCTACCGGCGCACTTCCAGGTGGTCTTACTCTAAGTTCGGCGGGCTTACTCAGCGGAACTCCAACTGCATATGGATCCTTTGCTTTCACAGTCAGCGCTTCAAACGGAACCACCGTTTCTTCAACATCGAAGACAATAGTTGTTAAACCTGCCCTCCCAACGGTATCCACGATTATTGAAACGGGTACAGTTACATCGAGCGCTACGATTGAAATAAAGGGAACAAACCTTGCTGGAGTGACGTCGATTGCTATCAAGTCCGGAGCAACGACTAAAGCCACAATCGCATTGGCTTCATTTACTTCTATTTCAGGGACCAGCATCATCTTTACAATCGCGAACGCGGTTCAAAACTTGACGGCTGGCACCTACACATTTGCATTGACATATGCAGGCTCAACAACCGCCGTCACGTCGCCTTCAAAGGCGCTGACCTAGCACCAAACTGACTCACTCGATATTATTCGCAGACCTTAAGCCAATACTCAGAATAAACGCAGACTGCGAGGTTTCACTCTCTTCATGAGCGTTCGAGCGAAGTATTACGCTGACTGGGCGAGCGCCATCTTGGGCCTCGGCCTCGGGATTACTGTTGCGATCTATGTGGAGTCCACAACAAAAGCAGACTGGGTTGGCGCATATCCGATCATTATTTCGGTTTCAAGAATTTGTGCGATGGTCGGAACCTATTTTGCACTTGTCGGGCTAGTTCTCGTATCGCGCATCTCTTGGATTGAAAAATCTGTGGGCCACGACAAACTTGTTCGTTGGCATCGCAAACTTGGACCATACGCTCTATTCCTCATAACTTTCCATGTGCTTCTTGTTGCACTCGGTTATGCAGGCAACGACGGCATTCGCGTAGGAAATGAAATTTGGCGAATGACTCTAAATTACCAATGGATGTTGCCAGCCCTTGTGGGATTCCTATTCTTCGCTGCGGCAGGTATTACTTCATACAAGCGAGTTCGATCAAAGATGTCGTATGAGACATGGTGGACGATTCACCTTTATACCTATCTTGCTATTGCCCTTAGCTACATGCACCAAATTTTGACGGGTCCGATGTTCACGGGGCACCCTCTCAACAAGTTGTATTGGGAAGGTCTCTACATACTCACCGCCTTCACTATTATTTATTGGCGAGTAGTAATCCCAACTTTCCGTTCTTTTAGACATGATCTCCGGGTTGCTGAGATTGTTGACGAAGGCTCAAACGTTGTGTCGATTGTAATGCGCGGTCATAAATTAGATCGACTTAATGCACAAGGTGGACAATTCTTTAGTTGGAGATTTATGACGAAAGGGCAGTGGTGGATTGCCCACCCATATTCACTTTCAGCAGCACCGACATCCGAAGAAATGCGTGTTACGGTGAAAAATCTCGGCGATGCATCTGGTGCAGTTAAACATCTCAAACCTGGAACTAAAGTTTTCTTTGAAGGGCCATTTGGAATATTCACAGCCTCGAAAGCCACAAAGGGCCTTGGCCATGTTGTTCTTGTTGGCGGAGGCGTAGGAATTACTCCTCTTCGAGCGCTGATGGAAGAGTTTGATCATTCTGTCGAAGTGGATGTAATTTTTAGAGCAAGTTCAGAGGATGACTTGGTTTTCAAGCTTGAGTTAGATGATTTAGCGGAAGCTCGTGGCGCGCGAGTTCATTATTTAATGGGATCTCGAAAAGAGCATCCAATGAATGCAAGCCACATCATGAAATATGTACCGGATTTCCGTTTTTGTGATGTTTACGTGTGCGGACCTACGCCACTCGTTGACGCAGTCAGAGCAGCAGCAACCGCATGCGGAATACCGAAAGATCGTTTTCATGCAGAAGCATTCGAATTTCATGCGGAATAGGAAGGCAATTACATGGGCGCAATAAAGGTAGTTGGCGTTGTTGCTGGAACTGTCGGCGGAATTGGAGCGATCCTCGCCTACGCACCGCCTCATCAATCATCTGGCGTGCCTGTCACTAACCCATCTCCTATGGAAACAAGTGCTGCTCCAACACCTTCACAATCAGCTTCAGAAACTCCGACTCCCATAACTCCGGCATCAGCAAAGCCGACAAGAATTGCTCATCCATCGCCAAAGCAGACAATTGCCGTTCCTAAGGCGCCAATAAATGGAACCTTCACAGGAGTTGCTGCGAAAACTGATTATGGTCCCGTGCAAGTACAGATTGACGTTGTTGCTGGAAAAATTGTTGCTGCTCGCGCTCTTCAACTTCCAAGTGGAACACCAAAAGATAAAGAACTTAATGCACTTGCAGTCCCATACTTAATTCAGGAAACAGTGAAGGCATCATCGTCTAACATTCAAGGTGTTGGGGGAGCAACCTATACATCTCAAGGTTGGTATGACTCACTTGTGAGTGCGCTAGCGCGAGCTGGTATGTAAGAAAGTTATCGCTTTGCGGCTTTGCGCCAGGTTTCAATCGAAGTAAGAGTTTTCGTAATCTTGGCATAGAGATTGCCTTCGGCCTTACGATTTGCTGCTCTAATTTTAAGAACACAACTCTTGCTCGTATTTGGAACCTTGTAGCAATTTGTGATTTTCTCTTGCATTTTCAATTCGAAGTTATACCAAGCTAAAACCTGTAAATCAAAGGTATGCATTGTGTCGCGGTCAGGATAGGTGTAGTTAGGAACCTTGCCTAGGTACGTCCAATTTGTCACGAGATCTTTATCAAGAGTTGTCACATTCTTGCGAATCGTGGCCAATTGAATATTGAGGGCCGAGGAGACTTTTCGAATGTAATCCGCACTCGATGAATTCGTGATTCGAGCAGAAGTAACGCTGTAATCGTGCAAGCTGACTACCGTTTGATCAATCTCAACCAATAAATCAGTCTTTGCATTTGCTGATGACGGAAATCCCAGCAGCGATGCTGCCAGGATTCCAATCGTTAACTTCTTGGTGAATTGCACCTTTGTACTCGTTTCTTTTAAGCCCACTTAGCTACAAGAACGGTATCTGCTGAGACCGTGTATGGGTCAGATACTAACAAACCAGCGACGTCACTTACGTGCCATCCTTGGAATGTCATCGATCCATTTGTAGGTGTTCCAAGTGTCTGTGCCCCAGCTGACGCTGCAACAATCTGAGAAGTGATTGCTGAAGAGCCGTTCAAAGTTCCTCCATTGAGGTCAAGAACCAAGATGAACTGTGAAGCATCGCTAGAACTTAGGATGTGGAACAAAACGGTGACCGATGTCGCTGCGTAGGTGGCATCGCCATCTTGAGAAGCAGTAACCGAGCACATTCCGCCAGCAACGGCATGAACAACAGAAACTCGTGAACCTGTCGCGATCGTACAAATCGCTTCACTGTTTGAAGTGAATACGAGAGGCAGATTGCTTGAAGCTTGCCCAATGAGCACTTGATTCGCTGCGCCTACACGGATTGCTGTTGGGGTTACAAGCGCAATTGTTTGTACAGTCGATCCAACTGATGGAGTTGGAACAGAACTAGCGAAAACAAAGGTAACGCTTGCTGAAGATGTAACAAGGTATCCAGCACTTGCAGCTTTAGTAGCGGTAACTACACAAGTTGCGGCACCTGTTGAGCTGAGTACTGAAGTTGCGATTAAGCAACCTGATCCAGCTGCATCAAAAGTGACTGCTCCGGTTCCAGAACCACCAGAAGTGGTCAATGTAACGGTCGAACCAAGAACCTTGGTCAATGATGTGTTTGTGATTACCAAAGTTGCTTGAGCTACATCACCAACAGGAGCTGAGAAGACGAAGCTCTTAGATGCTGAAGTTGCAACAAGGAATCCTGTGCTTGCTGCTTTGGTTGCAGTAACAACGCATGTTGTCGCCGCTGTAGCGCTCAAGATAGATGAAGCTACAGAACAACCCGTGCCTGTTGCAGCATATGAAACTGCACCAGAACCAGATCCACCTGCAACGCTAAGAGTGATTGTTGTGCCCACTGTTCCAGTGAGTGTTGAGTTTGCGATCACAAGTGTCGCTTGAGCAACGTCACCAGCTGGGGGAGTAACAACGCCACCGCCACCGCCGCCACCGCCGCCACCGCCACCGCCACCGCCTCCGCCACCGCCACCGAGGTCAGCTGCAGTTGCAGCCGGTACGGTGATTGAAGCTGATGAAGCAGTTCCGGTGTTGAAGTTGGTGCGAGTCGAGGTAACTGTGACTTTAGTTTTTGTGCCAGCAGCAAGTTTAGTTACGGTGATTTGACCGTTACTTGAGATGAATACAGATCCCCCCGCAGCATCAGCTGCTGACCATGTGAAAGCTGAATCAAAGTTTGCAATTTGAATGGTGTAACCATCCGATGTTGGATTTGCTGAGCCAAATGCTGGAACGAGCGCATCTTCTACAACTGGAGTAACCGGAGCTACTGGAGCCGGAGTAACTGGAGCTACAGGAGCAACTGTTGGAGCTGGCGTTGGAGCAACTACTGGCGCAACTGTTGGAGCTGGCGTTGGAGCGACGAATGGCGCTGCAATCGATCCAGATGTAACAAGTTTAGCTTTTGTTGCAACATACGTGCTTACAGTCTTCTTAGCTACGACCACAGAGAGCTTAGCTTTTGAGCTAAGCGCTCCCTTGGTTGTGAAAGTTACATATCCATCTTTGTCGGCCACGAATGAACCAATTGTTGAGTTTGTTGACTTCGCATTCATTCGAAGGCTCTGTGCAATCGTTACTTTAGTTCCGGCATATTTCTTGCCTACAAGTAACTTATAAGTCAATGACTTAGCGGGTGCTGCCTTTGTTACTGCTGGAGCTTTCGCTGTTGCAGGCATTGGCATGTTCATTGGCATGGTCATCTTCGATGCAGCGTTCGCAACTCCCTGAGGAAGAGCGGCAACTGAAATCAAGGCTGTAGTAGAAAGAATTACGAGAAGCTTTCTACCGTGCATTTTTGTTGACATGATTTTCATTTTCCTTTTCCTGTAGCCCTTAGAGAGTTACGTATGCTGTGTTAGAAGGGTCAGATCCGATGTTCTCCGTAGGGAATGCACCCAAGTTAGGAGTTCCGATCAAGTCAGTAGCGATTACTCGGTACTGATATGAACCAGCTGAGACTGAGTCGGTATAGGACTCGGTTGTTCCTGTTGAGAGACCGAAGTCAGTTACTTTCTGAGGTCCGGTATTCCATACAGGCGCGTTACGTTGAACGGTTGCTGTGCTTGCACTGCCACCGCGACGACCGCCACCACTTAATCCGAGGCTTGTCCAGGTCGCACCGTTATCGGCGCTTCGTTGAACAATGAAACCGGTTTCGTTATTCGAGTTATCAATCCAGTCAACTCGGACCTGTGTTGATGAGGTCTGTGTTGCTGTCACATTGCTTGGCGCGTTAAGGACAACACCGACTGCGACTGAGCGCATCATGTCGTTCTCTTCGTGATCAAGTAGGTGACAGTGGATCATGTATTCCCAACCGAAGTTAACGAGCTGGTTGTTCTGAGTAACGTTGTTATTCAGAGGATCAGCAGCTGACATCATCATGCCCGGCATTCCAAGTACTTCTGTTGGAGAAAGTGGGCGGATGCTGTTAGGCAGTGACCATGGAACGTTTGGAACGATTGGCTTAACTGCTACGAACAAGACAGTCAACTGATCGATTGACACGGTGTCGCGCCATCCGAGGTCATCTCCGAATAGAGGCTGGTTGATGCCATCCCATTGCATTCTAGAAACAACTTGTACGTTGAACATATGGAAGTGCAAGAAGTGGGTATCCACACCGTTATGTGTGAAGCGCCAAATCTGTGTTCCGTCTGGAAGTGTTCCAACGGCTGCTCCACCTGCGTTTGTAAGTTCAGATGAATTTGTGTTGATTGTTTCTGTAGGTGAGTCAACGCTCGCCCAGGTAACGCTGGTCTGATTTACCCAAGTAGTAGCTGGGATTTCAGAGTTAAACATTGCATTCATTCGACCGTACATGATTTCGAATGCTTCTTGGACACCCTTTGACTGGAAGCCAAGTACAACGTTTTGCGTGCTGAGTGTTGCTGTTGAAGAAACTGTCTCTGAGGACCCATTCGGATATGTCAACTTAACTGTTGGAGTAGTCAAGTAACCAGATCCTGGATTTGTTACAACGATTCCAGAGACTTTGCCATTTCCAAGATGTGCAACTGCGGTTGCGGGTGCCGCTGCTGGATCCGTGGTTCCACCAGTGATTGTGACTGTTGGAGCACTTGTGTATCCGCTACCTGGATCCACAACGGTGAGCGAAAGGCTTCCTGTTGCAGAGACCGGGGCTGCGGTTGCAGGAGCCATGAGGACTGGCGCCATTCCCATTGGAATAACAGGAAGAGCAACTGGTGCTTCAACGCTCAATGTAGGTGTCGATTTGTAACCTTCACCATGATTGATGACATTGAATTTCGCAATTTGACTTGGAGTTAGGAACGCAGTCGCGATTCCATTTCCATTTCCATCCAATGTGACGATTGGAGCATCAGTGAAATCTGTAACGGGAGTTCCGAGAAGATTGATGGCTGCAACGCTTGTTGGTTGAAGCTCAACAGCGAATGTCGCACTTCCGGAATCAACCTTGATTGTTGGAGTGGTTGTAAAACTTCCAGGAGATGTGACTACAACAGATGCAATATGCGAGCTTGAGCTCAACTCAGATGTTGCTACCGGAGTAGATGAACAAGAATTAAAACCGATTGGAACAATCGTGACTGTTGGATTTGAAGAATAACTTCCACCCGAAAGGAGAGTCACTGATCGAAGAGTTGCAACCAAATTAGGTCCTGACGCAGTCACGCTGAAGTTACCTGCAGCTACTGCCGACGTTGTTTGACCTCCACCAGAGAAAGTCACCACAAAGTAAGCAGTATTGGGATCCAATACCGTTGCATTTGAGAGGGTACATGAACCGGCATTTGTGACTGTAACTGAACCAACAGATCCCGCAAGAACAGCTGTTGCTGTTGCGTTTCCGCTTGTAGGAAGGACTGTCAAAGTTGGAGCGACTGTGTAAGAACCACCATTTACTACATTGATGTTTGCAATTGGTGATGCCTGCAGCGTTGCTACCGCACGTTGTGTGCCTGTGCTACCGCCACCAGAAATTGTGACAGCAGGAGCGTGGGTATAGAGACCGCCCGAAGCAACTTGAATTTGTGCAATAGAAGTTGGCTCAAGTTCAGCGGTGACAACAGCAGCAACTGTTGCTGCGCCGTTTACGGTTACAGCTGGTGCAGATGTATAACCTGATCCAGTATTTGCAACCGCTACGCCAGCAAGCTGACCGGCCCCGACAATAGAAGGTGTGAGAACTGCTTTGCGACCGGTTGGAGGAGCGCTCACTGTTACGTGAACATTCGCAAGGCTGGCCGCGTCATATGCGGTTCCGTTTGGTGTTGTGACGTCCACACTCGCAACGCTGCTTGAGGAAGCAACTTGTGCAATTGCGCGTGCGCCGTTTCCATTTCCACCAGAAATCTTGACTGTTGGAACTCCTGAATTCGTACCAACCTTTGTTGGATCGATAGCAATCGATTGAACGCCAGTTGATGGAATTGTCAGAGTTGAATCAGCAAGCGATGGATAGCTATTGATTGTGGTGTTTGTGTTTAAGGCTGCGTTGTAATCCGTTTGAGGAACTACAGGGGCATCTTGTGATACCAAATAATCGGCATGAAGCGCTGTTGTTACTGCCGCCTGGTCTAAAGCTGCGCCAGTTGGACCATCAACTTGAATTTGCATGATTGTGCGAGTGTTTGGCGCATAACCTGGCAAAGTTGTTGGAGCTCCACCATTGATTGTCTGATCGCCATCACCTGTGTAGTAATCAAAGCGAGGATCAAAGCCAGGGAACGGTGTAGGAGCATCGTTGTACAGAATCAAAGTCGATCCTGCAGGTACGGACGATAGGTCAACGAAGACTTCTGCGCGCTGGGCTGGCCCAAGGAGCAATCCGCGTTGCTTAACGTTTCCAGTAACAATGCTCTGCTTGCTAAATTCAAAGCCGATAGGTGTTGTAGGAATATCGAACAAATCAGGAAGGATTCCACCTTCTGAAGAGAACTGAATGAGATCAGGACCGGCAAGACGCATATCTGGAACACCAGCTGCGTGATCTTGGATCTGATCGGGAGCAGTCAAGCTTGTGAGACCAGCTGAGCCTGGAATAGATGGAAGCATTGAAACTTCACCTGCATCCGCACAGTTAGGTACCTTGCTTGTATTCACATTTGCCCAGAGAGCTCCTGTGCAATGCGCGTTTGGATTGAGTGAGCTTGACTTTGCGTAGTACAAGTTCAAGATCACTGAGCGGTCGTTGCTTGCATTGAGAAGTTGCAATCTATAAACCTGAGGCTTGTAGTGAGCAACTGGATAAGCAATGCCGTTAACGGTCATGACATCCGAGAA
>CANCGX010000094.1 GCA_947377725.1 Actinomycetota bacterium | reverse complement strand
CCATCGAGTAGTCCGATATTTGGTTGATGAGCCTGTAGGGATGTGACGATGATTCCAATCGTCATTACCTCGATAATGACAGAGACGATTGTTCCGCCAAAAAGATACAGTGGACTCTTAGCTTCTTCGCGCGTTGGCATAGCCAAGCCCTTAGCTTTAAACCAGACTGGATAAAAAGTCTTTGGGCCAAACCAGATTCCGCCGCTTACGAAAGTAACGAAGAAACTGATTACTACACCCCACGCGTTCAAACCATGAATTGTCATGGCGATATATTAAATAATGAGGCTGCAGATGTGTGGGATTTACTTACTTCTTTTTTATATAACCCTTTGGACAGAGGGGTTTAACCCCCGAAACCTTCTTGGTGACTTTGGCTTTTACACAAGAAATTGTCTTTATTTTTCCAGCATCTAGTTCCAGGTTGTAGACAGTGCTCGCAAACTCACCAGTCTCTTCCTCGGCCAATTGACCCATCGCTTCGACATCTGCCGTAGCGCTAGCCAGACCATCGTTAATCGTTGCTCGCATAGTGGTGAAATCCAGGATCACTGCTGCGTACTGTCGACTGAGATTTGCATCGAGTTTTACTTTCGATTTTAGAACAGATAGCCGCGTTGCGAGATCTGTAAATAAAGGATCGTATTGCGAATGAATCTGAGCTACACGTTCATCGCGAGTCGGGGTGGCGGTGTCGGCGATTGCGACCGAAGTAAATCCAAACAGAATCACTGCAACTGATAAAGGAAGAAACTTGATTATCTTCATAGTTCAAAGTTACTCTCAATTGCAGCGGCTCATGCAGGAAAGAGACAAGAATGGAGAGCTGGCGCTGCAATCTTGCTCACATCTATCTTAGAAGGGGATGTAATTAGGAATTAAAAGTTATGACACCTTAAATGGACAATCTGGTAATAGCCCCCGCTCTCAGTGAAGTCCATTTCCATAATTGCGGATTGTCCACTTCGCAAAGCACCCAGTGAATCATTTCCATAACCGGTTACATTGTTGTTCGCATCCATGTTATTTGCTTCGATGTAGACTCCGTTTAAACAATCAGAGGATGCAGTAACCTGCACCAGAACGCATCCATAGCTTGAATATCCCTGACAACTTCCGCCGATGCCTCGCCATTGAAGAGGATCGCCGTCTGGCGAACTATTCCACGGTGCTTGAATACGAAGAGATTTAGCAACGGCTGATGAATTTCTGATACCTGTAACAACCGCTGTTACTGAAACGTGAACTGTTTTGCCTGCCGTTCCATCAATTGAGAATGATGTATCTTGAATTTTTTTGCTTCCAGAACCAGATCCCGACCACTGCACCAAGTAATAAGAAGGCACTGGTCCACTACTCGCCACATCCCAAGAAATATAAATAGTTGTGCCACTTGATTGCTCGACCGAGAGACCGCTGACTGGTTTCGGACCGGTGATTTGTAAAGTTTTTACCGAATCTGGCCCAGCCCCAATCTCATTGAGGAGATGGACGGACACCTTCACCGAACCTAAAGACATAGCCGGTGTCTTGACCTTATAAGCTCCAGATTCACTCCCCTTTCCGGCGTATTTACCAACCGAAACACCGCCCCATGAGACAACAGAGGAATTTGATGCACGAAATGTAGATACGTCAGCAAATGTAATCACAACTCGATTTCCCTCTTGAACTGCCTTTAAATGAGTAACGGTTCCTGGTGCAGTTGTTGGCTTAGGGTCGGGTTTGGGTTTGCTTACCGTTGTGCTTGCGCAACCGCTCAAGAGTGATATCAGGCCTACGGTGATCAAGAATTTTGATGTCGATTTCTTGAATTGCATATCTCTCCCCTATCTAATCACTGACAAAAATCTAAATCTTAAAAATTAAGAGTTGAACCCGTCCGTACAGCCTTCAATGAAATCCTTACGATTTGTGGGAGTATTCTTCAAAGTATCTGTACCTGCTATTGCACTTGTTACACCAACAAGCTTCCATAATCCTGCACAACTTGAAGAATCAGTTCCGGGTATTACAGGTGCGTCGGTTGGCGACGAAGTTGAATCCGTGGCCCAAGATTTGATGTTGTTAATATAGTCATTTACGGATGAGGTCGTGTCGTTGAGATCTTTAGCAGTTTTAAATCCAACTTTATATGCATGAGATTTGGTTAGCCCAGTTATGTCATTAATTCCGCATCCGGATAAAACTAGAACCAACACTGATGAGAGAACCCCTAACTTGAGTACTTTCATTTCGCTCTCCTTGGCCATTCAATTGGCGAGGCAAGCTTCAGCGAAATATACGGTGGTGGGGCCATTTTGTGGACGAATAGGTCAACTCTCTACGGGGAGGAATTGTGAAATGACCATTCATTCTATTTTTTGACTCTTCTTCGCAATTGAAATCTCGGCCCTACGCCAGTTAGTGCCAGTAACCTGCTACCAACAATTCTGAAAAAGGATGTAGGGGGAATTCACATGGGAGATGCAATTTCAATTTGCTTCAAGAAATATGCCACCTTTAATGGCCGGGCAAAACGAAGCGAATACTGGCTCTTCTACCTCTTTTATCTAATCATCTATGTCGCTGCTTCAATCATAGATGCATCACAAAATACTTCACTAAATACTTCCTTGGCTGTACTTCTATTCTTTATACCGATGTTGGCTGTCGGATGTCGCAGAATGCACGATGTCGATAAATCCGGATGGTTTATTTTGATTCCCTTTTACAACATCGTATTGCTCGCAACCGAAGGAACGCCTAGCGACAATCGTTTTGGTTCAATTTAATTTCTTGGAATTACTCAACTAAAAAGGAGCGGCAAGCATGGGAGAGAGAAAAAATCTACAAGGCCAAGATGACGCGCATGGACTTATAAAAATAAGAGATTCATTTGAAGACCTAGCGGAGCGTGCGCTCTTCGGCGGGCGTTGGTTTCTTGCTCCCCTCTATGTTGGATTGATGCTCAGCTTGATCCCAGTTCTCTATCGATTCTTTGCAGAATTTTTCTCTCTCTTTAGCGTTATCACAAGCGCCGATATGCACGAATTAACGCTCCGAATTCTTGAAATGCTCGACACCGTGCTTCTTGGCAACCTTGTCATTATTGTCATCTTTGCTGGTTACGAAAATTTTGTTTCAAAAATTAATATTGCTGAAAATTCCGAAGACCGCCCACATTGGATGGGTCGAGTTGATTATTCGGGTCTAAAAATTAAATTAATTGGTTCGTTAGTCGCTATTTCAGTCATCGAACTCCTAAAAGATTTTATGCAAACCGGAGACTTCAACACTCATCGAGAGATGTGGCGCGTAGGGATTCACCTGACGTTCCTTCTCTCTGGTGTTCTCTTTGCGATCATGGACCTTATAGCTGATAAACGTGAAGCGTTAGACGTTAAAATCGAACGCGAACTTGAGATTGATAGAAAGCATGGGAATTAGAATCCTTCCTTTTTTGATCGTTTGAGACGTAGGATTAAGCCCTATGTCGGCTAAAGTGTGGCTCGTTACATTGCTTGCGATGGTGCTCGTAATTTTGGTCGACCTTTATTTTGCTTGGAAGCAGATAGACCGGGCAAAAACTTCCAAAAGGTCAATTATCCTGACAATTTTCTATGTCTTCTCGGCAATCGCCTTTGGATATTTTATGGTTTCGTGGACTTCGCCGGTAGCACGTACCGGTTTCTATGCCACGTGGATTACCGAATACTCTCTATCTTTTGACAACCTTTTCGTTTTTTCAATCATTTTTACACGACTTAACATCGTGGGCAAACGTCAAGAATTTTTTCTCTACGGCGGCATTGCCTTCTCGTACATTCTTCGAGCTATATCTCTCATAACGGGAATTGCTCTTGTGGATTCCTTTAAATTTATGTTCGCAATTTTTGGCGCGATGCTACTTTATACAGGTATCCAGCTTCTCAGAGAGGATAGCGACGAACAGTGGCAAGAGGGACGCTTGCTTCAATATTTACACAAACGCAAAGTGCCCCTCTCTGGAATAGCGATTTTCGCTATTGGGTTTAGCGATCTAATGTTCGCACTGGACTCAATCCCCGCATCGATTGGAATAACAACGGATAAATATGTAATCCTTACTGCGAATTTCTTTGCTCTTCTTGGATTGCGACAATTATATTTTGTTGTAGATCGCCTTATTAAAAGATTGACTTATTTGTCGGTAGGACTTTCGGCGATTCTAATTTTCATTGGATTTAAACTTATTCTTGAGTCGCTTGACTCTTATGGAATTCATAAAATTGCCAAAATTTCCTTGCCAGTTATATCAGTTCAACAATCTATTGTTGTGATTTCTTCTATTTTGGCTTTCTCGATCGCCGCTTCACTTCTCAAAACGCAGAAACCAGAATTCCCACTTTAAAATAAGCAACTAAAAGTTAGGAGTACTAAATCATCATGGCCCGTCCGGACTTCAAATCCCCTCATTGGCACCATCCACACGAAGGCGAACATAGATTCCCAGTCTCACTCGTTGTCATCCTGGTTGTGATTCTTCAATTCCTGCTTCCAACGAATCTCTCGCTGCGTCATCAAAACTGGATTTGCTTTCTTGAGGTTGCTCTACTTTTTTCTCTTCTCGTAGTTGGCCAAACACGAATAAGTGTGCACCACACACCATCGCGAATATTGAGTTTGGTCTTGACTTCTGTGATGACTCTTTCAAATACTGCCTCCGCAATATTGCTTGTTCGCCGACTTATCGATGGTGGAATCACTGATGCCAATAGCTTGCTTCGTTCCGGGGGATCGATTTGGCTAACAAACATTATTATTTTCAGCCTTTGGTATTGGGAGTTTGATCGCGGAGGACCAGGAGCTCGTGCTGAGGCACGCGAGGAATACGCGGATTTTCTATTCCCTCAGATGAGCGATGCTGAATTTGCACATCCTGATTGGCACCCTAAATATGCCGATTATGTTTATGTCTCAATAACTAATGCCTCTGCTTTTAGCCCAACGGATGCCCTTCCTCTTTCCCGATGGGCAAAAGGGCTTATGACAATTCAGTCTCTGACGTCACTCGTTACAGTTGGACTTGTTGTGGCACGAGCAGTGAATATTCTTCACTGATTTTCTTTGAAATTGTTTATTAGGAAGTAACATCTTTCTTCCCAAACTTGATGATTGCGAAAGCAATAAAGAGAGCGAAAGTTATGATGCTGTAAGAAGCACCGCGAACCATGGAGCCCCATTGAATCGAGCTTGATAGCGCATCAAACCATGAGAATGAATAGTGGACAGGCAACCAGACGCGGATACTTCCCAAGCCAGAGATTGCATCCAAGATATTGAGCAGAATTACAACGCCG
>CANCGX010000093.1 GCA_947377725.1 Actinomycetota bacterium | reverse complement strand
TTACTCTTCACTTGGTTGACCCACTCACTAGGCCAGAAATCAGATACTTTTGCAAGAATAGAAATAGAACCAGAACTGGAATTGTCGCTATTAAAGCGCCAGCCGTGAAAGGACCCCAGTTCTTTCCGTATTGCCCGTAAATGAACTGTTGGAGACCAACCGCAAGTGTCATATTTTTCCCGTCAAGCCCTAGGACCACAGAAGTAATTAGGTACTCGTTCAGAATGCCAATAAACGACAGCAAGAAGATAACAACGAAAACAGGTGTGGCAAGCGGGACGATAATTCCGGTGAAAATAGCGAAATGACTCGCGCCATCAATTTTTGCTGCTTCATCAATTTCGGTAGGAATTGTGTCAAAGAAACCTTTAAGCATCCAGGTATTTACCCCAAGAGCTGCTCCTCCAAAGACAAATATCAGTGGTAGTTGATGACCAAGGCCCAACAAATAGAAGGATTTTCCAAAGGTGTTAACAATCAGAAATAGTGTTGTTGCGGCCAGTAGCTGAGGAAACATTTGAGCAATAAGTATCGCTGAGAGAGTTACTTTTCTACCTTTAAAGCGATGACGGCTTAAAGAATACGCAGCCAATGCACCAATTACTGTCTGCAAAATTGCTGCTGAGAAACCAATCACCAAAGAATTCCGAATCCACGTAAAAAATGGCTTCTCGTGATTTGAAAAGAGTTGTGTGAAATTAGCCAGCCCTCGATGAACTGGGATGATTTGCTGGGTACTAAGTTGCCCGGTCACATCAAATGCAGCGGACGCCATCCATATGAGTGGAAAAATCGAGAATAGCGCAACAATAATTCCCACAATATGGCGCCAAAGTACCTTTTTTATCCAGAATTGAGTGCGCTTATCAAAGTAAGGAGCAAATTTAGCCATTTAATTTACGCCTTCCATGGTCTTCATCCGACGTAATCCATAGATTGAAACTCCGGCAATGAGGAAGAAATTCAGAATGGAAAGGGCGCTTGCAAGACCGTAATTACTTCCTTCTTGGGAATTGAATGCCAACTTATATGTGTAAGAAATCAGGAGATCCGTTGCACCCGCGTTGCCGTTCGAATTCGAGAAGATTGGGCCTCCACCTGTCAGTAGGTACACCACGCCAAAGTTGTTGAGAGCAGCCGCTCCAGAGGCGACAAGGAGAGGCGCGAGAGTGCGCATGACCAGTGGGAGTTTTATTAAACCGAAGATCTTTAAAGGTGGAGCTCCGTCAATTGCTGCTGCTTCGACTATTTCATTTGGAATCGATTGAATGGCGCCGGAGCAAATCAAAAACATATACGGAAAACTCAGCCAAATTTCGACTATAAGCACAGCTATACGCGCCCAGAAAGAATTCGTAAGCCAAGGGGTAGAAATATGGAAGATTCGATCAATCACCCCTGAATTCGCGGTGAAAAGCCCGGCCCACACAAGAATCGAAAGAACACTTGGTATGGCCATTGGAATTATGTAGATGGTTCTATATATTCGCTTTGACTTAAGATGGCTTGAATTCATCACCAAAGCTAAGGCCAATCCAAAGAGAAAACTTAAAACCACTAGCAAAATTGCATTGATAAAAGTCCAAATGAGTACAGCCAATAAGGGCCGTTTGATTTCTTGATCATGAATAATTGAAGAAAAATTGCGCCAACCGACATTAACTTTCCAACCTGGTAGAAGTGCATCTCCAGCTGAATTCACCATCTGACCATTATTGTTTGGACGATACACCGTGTTAGCGGTTACATCGGTGATCGAGTCACTCGCGGTGGAATAGGTGTAATTTGGAGTAAAGGCTTCTAATGTAGATAAGTCTTGAGGCTGAATGTATAAGCCATTAGGCATCTTAATTTGCAAACTTTGTAATTCTGTTGAATGGGATTCAACTTCATTTGGCGAAAGAGTTGAGTATCCCGCGATGCTCACAATATTGCCCTGTGGGTCGATTCGGATTGCTGAATCGGAAATCTGTTTAACTGAATCCGAATTACCAAGCCAATAATGAGAATTCTGATACTTAAAAAGAATTTGCATTGATTTTTTCCCATGGGCCTCCACGACGAAATACTTAAATGGCGCAACTCCTTCGGCTGGAATCAGGTTATCTTGAACTATTGCCGATATCGCCTGTTCTTTTGAGAGCTGGTGACCGTTCGAATCATTTGTAAATGCAACTACACCAGAATAGAAAGCTGGATAGATTTGAAAAAGAACAAGTAGCAGTACGCCTGGAAGTAGATACTTGCCAGGAATCTTCTTGCTTATTGAATAAACATAAATAATGAGGCACGCAGAGATTGTAAAAAAGAATCCTAGAAACCAAGACTGGTCTTGTAAAAGGCGGAGCGCCATACCAAGTAGAACCAGAACAAATCCATATGAAATCGCAAATCGTGAATTTCTTCGAATTATTTGACTTATTTTCAAAGTTTCAGACCACCCCCTCTACATTTTAGAGAAATTGCGCTCATATGCTTAGTAATTGGAGATCCTGACACCCTCGATAGTCAGGATCTCCACTTACCTTTCTTTCTACTTAACTAGATTACTTATTGCCTAACGCAGCATTGAGATTCTTGGCTGCTGCCTGCATAGCTGGTCCGAACTTTGCTTTTCCACTTGCCCAATCAGCAAATGCGTTATTCCAGTAAGTCCAAACGCTGTTCATTTCAGCTACATTGGGTGTAGGAATGCAAACTGCTCCATATGCACCGAACTTAGCAACCACACTGTTTTTATCGAGTTTAGAAGCTGCAATTGAGTTTGCAGGGAAACTATTATTTGCACTGCTTATAGCGGAGCTGAAGGCTGTCGTCTGTACAACTTCACTTAAATATTGCTTTGCGAGGAACTTCTGCTTTGCGAAGCGATTCAGGTACATAGTTGTTACGCCACTAAACGCCCTAGCGGTTCCTCCGTTTACAGAAGGGATACCTGAAATTTCATACTTAATTCCAGCTTTGTCTAGCCCGTCGATCGACCAAGGCCCAACGATTGCATATGGTGCTTTACCGTTAGAAAAAGCCGATCCATCGTAAGTATTTGACTTGTCGAAAAGCTTTTCTGATAACCATGTATCCATGAGTGATGCATTCTTGGCTAGAGCCTTTGAGTAGAGTCCAACTTGCTTTGTGTTGGTATATGCACCGTTTTTGCTCGAAAAGACATATCCCCCAACAGAATCAAAGAATGGCTGCAAGAAGTATCCATCAAGGTGGGTAACAATTCCTACTGACGCCTTACCTGAGTTGACTAGTGAAACTGAGGTACTTTCCATGTCTTTCCAATTTTTTGGAGCGCCGCCAGGAACAAGGCTCAAATTAGTCGCAAGTGCAATGTTGCTGACGGAGATTGGAACTCCCCACTTTTGGTTGTTGAACGTGATTCCACTCAAAACATCCTTTGGGTATGAACTCGTATTCAATAGAGTGCTAAGTGATGTAACTACACCGGACTTCACCAAAGACCCAGTGTTGTCATGTGAAGCAGTAAAGAGATCAGGGCCGGCTCCAGCAGGTCCTAGCTTGCTGAGCCCACAGTCGCCTAAGCCACACTTTGCGACAATATTCATAGTGACATGATTCTTTGCCGCCCAGTCAGCAGATGCTGCTTTATATGCAGCTTCTTCGCCTGAATTAACCCAAATTGTCAACGTCCCAGCAGCCTGCGCTGGAGCAATAGAACCAAAAAACGCCAAAGAAACACCCAGGAGACCAACTCCCAAACGTTGCAATTTCATAACTCCCCCTAATATCTATAAATCATCGACGCGCGTCGATAATGAGGTAATCTACTTACCTGGAAAGATGGAGTCAATAGATAAAGCGGAGTTTCGTATAGCAAAGGAGGTGCGAAGAATGACTACGCGCGCTGATGTTGCCAAGCTTGCAGGGGTTTCCGAAAGTACCGTCTCGTATGTGCTCTCAGGAAAGCGACCCATTAGTGAAAAGACTCGGGCACGAGTCCTTTCCGCGATTGAACAATCTGGCTATAAGTCCAATTACGCCGCCTCGGTTTTAGCAGGTGGCTCCCCCCGATTAGTAACGATGATGATTTCGAATCTTTTTACAACTCCAGCTTCTCGAATTAACGGTGCTCTCGTTGATGGGATTGTTGACGGCGTAAAGGAGTCTGGATTTCATAGCGTCATTTGGCCGGTCTCGAACGATGATGACTCAGATGTTGACTTACTACTCAAATCAAATTTTTCAGGTGGCGTCATTTTGATGAATGTTAAGGAAAACGATCAAAGGTTGCATTTGCTAAACGATCAGAAGATTCCTTTTGTGGTTCTTGGAAGAACTGAGGTTGGCTTCGATTACAACTATGTAGATCGAGATTTTGATGCTGTTTTTTCAAAAGCTCTGAGTGAGTTGAATTCCTTTGGGCATAGACATGTAGGAGTTATCAAATCAGGCAAAGATATTCCAGTCCTCTTGAAAAGCATCGCTTCCTCTTTAAAGATGAAGCTATCTATTCTTGATTCTTCCAATACACATCAAGGCGGATACGAACTTGCAAAAAAATTAAGTGCTTCAGATTTTGATTACACAGCCATCGTTTCTCTTCTCGACGCGGCGACCATAGGATTCGCTGAAGCTTCATCAAAATATTCGATTCGAATTCCTGAGGATCTTTCCCTTATTGCTCTTAACATGCTGGAAGATCAAGCTGAAAAATCTGAAGCTAAGATTTCCACAGTTGCTTTTGAAGCTTACGCCATGGCGGAGTCCTGCGGAAAGATGATGGTGGAAATCATTGAATCAGGATTGAAGGGTGCTTCCAAGAAGCATGAATTATGGACAGGCGAGCTTGTAAATCGAGGATCAATTAGTCAAGCGAAAGTGAAGCGTTGAGGTGAAAACTAAAGGCGGTTCTCAAGATAGCCCACACCACGATGGCAGCAAACTTTATGTCTCGAATATTGCGCCATTGATTGGGGAAAAGTTGTCGCTTCGAGTTCGGGTCCCAAACTCGTACATTTTTAATGAGGGATATATAAGGGTTTATGAGGATGGTGAGCCAAGAACCTATCAGTTGAAATTAGAGAAGAAACTTAAGCATGAGCGTTGGTTTAAGGTAGCAATAAGAGTTACTAACATTCACACACTTTACCGATTTGTATTTGTCGGAGAAGGTAAATACGAATGGTTGAATGCTTATGGCTTATCTGACCATGACGTTCACAGCAACAATGACTTTCACATTGTTGCTGCACCAGAGACCCCTGAATGGATTGGTAAATCCGTCTTTTATCAAATTTTTCCTGACCGTTTCGCAAAATCAGGGAAAGTTAATCTTCAGCCAGATTGGGCGTATCCGCGAGAATGGAATCAGCTACCACGTGGAAGAAGTAAATTTACGGGGCAAGAACTATACGGTGGTGACCTGTACGGAGTTGAAGAAAAGCTTGAGTACCTTAAAGGCTTAGGAGTTAATGGAATATATTTCACTCCCTTGTTTCCATCTCAATCCAATCATCGATACGACGCAACAAGCTTTGATCACGTTGATCCAGTGCTTGGTGGCGACAAAGCATTTAAATCCTTGATGAAGAGCGCCAAATCCAATGGAATACGAATTCTGGGTGATTTGACTTCAAATCACTGTGGAGCAGGACATGAATGGCTCAACACTGCAAAGAACAATCCAAATTCGAAAGAACGATCATTTTTTTATTGGGATAAGAAGATCAAATGGGGTTATGTAGGTTGGTATGGTCTTGAATCTCTTCCTAAGCTGAATTACGCATCCAAGGCTCTTCGACAAGAAATGTACGAAGCAAAGAACTCAATTGTTAGAAAGTGGCTTACTCCGAACGTCGGGATGTCAGGGTGGAGAATTGACGTTGGGAATATGACGGGAGTTTTAGGTTCCGATGACTACCACGATGAAGTAATGCATGGAATAAGGAACGCCATGGCTGAGACAAATTCACAGGCTTGGCTGGTTGCCGAGAATGGTGATTTCAAAGCATCGGACCTCGACGGCCTTGGTTGGCACGGTGCGATGAATTATCAAGGTTTTATGCGCCCATTTTGGAACTGGATCAATAGAAATCCAGAAATCACAGGTGGATTCCAAGGTTTGCCATTTGCCATGCCAAAAATTAACGGAAGCCAACTTGTTTCTTCCATCAAGGAATTTAATGCGTCGATTCCTTGGAGATCGTTGACGGCCAGCATGCTGCTTCTCGATTCTCATGACACCGCTCGTTTTAGAACTGTGGTCTTAGGTGATCGAAAAGCTCATACTGCCGCCATGACCATGATGATGACTTACCCAGGCGTGCCCTCAATATTCGCAGGCGATGAAATAGGTCTAGAAGGCTCATGGGGTGAAGATGGTCGCCGGACTATTAATTGGGACGATACCTCAAAATGGGATGTCGAGTTTCTAGAGGAAGTTAAGAAGTTAATATCTTTACGTAAATCCCAAAAGGCATTGATTAGCGGCGGATTACGCTGGGTTGCAATAGAAGATGATTACATTGCTTATCTTAGAGAAACAAAAAACCAAGCAATCCTCGTCTTGGTATCTCGCAATGAAGCGTCAATTAATGTTGATATCGGCGCATTTGGATACTCGATTGATGAGACTTTGTATGGAAAAAAAATACGAGGAAGTAAAATAAACTTTTCTTCAAAGAGTGCTGCTCAAGGAATCTGGCAGCTTAAAGCTCTCTAAGACTTTTATCTTACTCCGGCAGTCTCTCTAATGATGTTCACCGTAATCTTTGGAAAGTTCCACATAATTACGTGAGAGCCTACAAGCTGGAACGAAGAATCTTCTCCATCGGGCGTCCCTTGGCAAGCTCATCGACTAACTTATCCATATAGCGAATCTTTTTCATGAGCGGGTCCT
>CANCGX010000092.1 GCA_947377725.1 Actinomycetota bacterium | reverse complement strand
ATGGTAATACCCGATTAGTGGCACTCCGTGAAATCGGGGCAGCAGGCATTGATGTTGCCGTGCTTCCAGAAGACGCCTTGCCTGCTGATTTCCTGGATATTGAAATGTCGTTGCAGATGATGCAACTCACTCACCAGGACTACACATTTACAAACCAACTCTTGCTAATGCGCAGATACCTCGAACGAAATCACACTCATAAAGAACTAGCAATCAAAATGGGTTGGATGCGAAATGCGCAAAAAAAGATTGACCAAAGTTCGCGGTTATTGGACCTGATCAATGAAATTCGAAGCCTAAAAGAAGGTGAATTTAGATATCACTACTTCGACTCGAAGCAGCAAGTATTGAAAGACTTGGACGAGGAATATCAACGACTCGTACAATCAAATTACCAAGCGGCGGAAAAAATGAAATGGTCACGAATATCGGCCATTTTGCTTGGAGTAAGCAAGGATCAAGTTCGTGCCATTGATGAAGGCTTCTTTGAAGATGAAGTGGCTACTCGACTAGATAATCGCCCAGACAGCGCCAAGTACTTCACGCCAAGTACTAAAGCAGACGATCTGGATGATCTTTTAGGCGAACAAGAACCCGGAATCGACATTAAGAAGTTTGCAGTGGATCTAATTCATGACGTCGTGAATCCGGATGGCACAGTTAACACCGATCTGGATGATTCCTTGCAAGATATAGCGACCCAAGTTCGATTAGGCGCTGATGAGATCATTACGCAAGCTAAACTTCAAAGCTACCTTGCCGAGCCAAGTGACATTTTGCGCGAAACTCGCTTGAATATTGACAAAATTGTGGCAAATTTTGGTGAGATTTCAACTCAAAAAGGATTCAAACCTGGTGATTTTGAGTATGAGTTGAAAAAGGTTCAAAAGTCAATAAGTGATCTACTTGCAACATCGTCGAAGTACCTGAATAAGTAATATCGCTTCATACTTAGAACTGGGATTACATTGAATAAATCAACCGTGCCTGTGTTGAAAATTGTGTTGGAATCACAAAATGAAATTTCATTTTTGCGTGGCGATCATATTTCAGATGACGTTTGGCAAAAAATTGTAAATTGGTGGTCAAGTGAAATCATTCACGGCAATCCAGGTCAAGGTTTTACAATTGCCGTAAGCACTTTTGAACTTCGAAAACACTGGTTGCGAGATTACTGGAAATCTTTGGGCTACGAAATTGAGCTGGATACGGAGATTATCTCCAGACTCAAAGAACACTCTAAGCAGGTCAGTCAATTTACGTCATTAGCTTTTAACGAATACAGGCCCAACAAATCAGATATCGACTCCTTTTCACCTAATCTACTGCGGCCGTTAAAAGACTTTCAAAAGTCCAATGTTCTTACGTTATTGAGAATGCCTCACGGTGCAAATTTTTCAGTTCCAGGAGCAGGCAAAACTGCGACACAACTTTCAGTCTTTCAAGAACTTGTCAATGGACACCATTTAGAGCGAATGGTTGTCGTTTGTCCAAAGTCTTCTTTCGAAGCTTGGCGATCGGAAACAATTACGTTATTCGAAAAACCTCCAATCTTGAGCGTGTTGACTGACGAATCCATCGACTCTAAAGCGACCATATTACTTGTAAATTATGAACAACTCGAAAATGCAAACAAATTATCGAGAGTGACGAAGTGGATGACGGATACGAAATCTTGTCTGGTTCTCGATGAAGCACATCGTGTTAAAGGAGGGGGCGGTTCGACGCGCTGGAGAGCGTGTTCCAAATTGGCAGCGCTTGCTGTTCGAACCGATTTATTGACAGGCACTCCCTTGCCACAAGGGTACGAAGATTTGCGAAATTTATTAAAACTTTCTTGGAATCATTTACCTGAAGCAACTACCTCTGTGGCAAACCTTCACCAATTAAGAGTAAACGGCATTTTTGTTCGCACTACGAAGAGTGATCTGGGGCTACCACCAATAACGATTAGAGAAGTTCCACTGGGAATGAGTCCGTTGCAATCCCAAATCTATAGCGCCTTAGGCCGTGCGTATATTGGACAACTTAACCTTTCTGCTGCCGATACGGTTGAATTTAGACGTCGAGGCAAGGCTGTTTTCACTCTCTTAGCGGCTGCATCCAATCCGGGCTTGTTGATGGGGAAAGAAGGGGTCGATTCATATCTCAACTTTGAATGGCCTCCCAAAGCCGTGGCTAATGACGCTTGGCTAAAGAGTGTGCTTGAGAACTATGTTAAGCATGAAGTACCTGCAAAATACACTTGGATAGCAAACCTGGTTAAAATTCGCGCAGTAGAGAAAAAGAAAATTATTATTTGGTCGAATTTTATTGGAAATTTAACGGCGCTCGATCGACTCCTGAAGCCATACAACCCTGCAGTCATTTTTGGTGCAACTTCAGCCGATGATCGAGTCGCAGAACTTTCACGTTTTAGAAATTCTGCAGATTGTCATGTGCTCATCACCAATCCCCAAACGCTTGGTGAAGGCATAAGCTTGCATCAAGTTTGTCATGAAGCGGTCTACATGGATCGCAGCTACAATGCAGGACACTATTTACAATCCGTTGATCGTATTCACAGACTTGGTTTAGCTCAGGAACAAACCACCACAATTCATTTTTTAGTTTCGGAACGCTCCATTGATGAACGCGTACAGCTTAGACTCCAAGCAAAAATTGAGCGCTTGGGGAGAATTATGGGCGATCACGGTTTAGTGCCAGGCACAATTCCAAATGCCGATGAAGATGCTGAGTTGTATATAACGGGACTAGACGCAGCCGACTATCACGATCTTTTTAACCACTTGAAAACACAGAATTAAGATGCAAACTCCCGAGTGGAATTTGATGGCCACGGACGTATTGAGAACGGCTAAAGCACATCGTTTTGTAAAGGAATACAAACGTTTTTGCGAAATGCAAGTTCCCATTCCTGGAATGTCTTATTACGATCGAATTAGAGTTGCTGAAAAAATGATATCCGACGGATTAATAGAGATTAAGGACGACCGCTTTTTTTTGGCCAATCAGCCGATACTGCCACCTTGGTTAAAGGAGGAAATAATATCCGGTGAGGAAAACGGATTACAACTTCTCGAGCTCTTGCAAGATTTTTTCCCAAGTAATAAGAAATTTGACTCTGAACGACTTTCAGAAATTGGTCTACAAGGTGAAACTTTCCTTTACAATTTCTTATGCGACAGGATGCCCGAGGAGAAACTGAAGCATGTAATTCACATTTCATTATTTGATGATACTGCGGGGTTTGATATTAAGACTCCTGATCCTGCAAATTTAGAAATATCATTGTTGCTTGAAGTTAAGACAACCGTTCGCCCAGGAAAGACATTTCAATTCTACCTTTCAAGAAATGAATACAATATTGCAAAAGTTCAAAACAACTGGAAACTTGTCGCAATCTTGAAAAGGAACGGTAGGCATGATATCTGCGGATTTGTGAACCGACAATACATTTTTGATAATGCACCTGTCGATATTTCGAATCAAGCAATGTGGCAGAATGCAAAGTTCGAGATTCCGTTTGAGGATATCGAACAAAATATTTGGGTGTGATAACTTACCCAGTGTCATAATCGTTTAGGGCTAGTTTAGATTTTTATTGCTTTAAAGAGAGGGCCACGAATGGATTTTCCAACATCTCCACAACTTGAATCTGCAGTTTTGAATGTTCTTGAGAAGAATCCAAACATTTCTTCCGCAATGATGGATTCGATTGTCTCAGACACTCTTAAATTGTCAGAAGAAGTTCGCCAACTTATCCATTCCGGTAATCGTACGGAACTTGCGTATCGTTTAGCTTGGGCGCGGACTCGAGCAAAGAAAAAGGGATTAATCGTTCAGGATCAATCCAATCGAACATGGAATCTCGCGACCAAGTAACCTCCCAAGAGAGTCGTGCTTAGTGCCCTCGTTTTGGATCAACAATGGTCGCCTCAACGTCAGCTCGTCTCTCGGTGAACTGCTCGAAAAGATCTAGGTGCTCGGTTTCGAATTTTTCTTGATTGAAAACGAACTTTTCCTTGTTTTCGCGGGCCCAGTTGTAAACGCCCTCAATAGATTCGTTTTCGCCACACGGAGTTTTGATTTGTGCCTGCGCTATCTGCTTGTTCCAAAGCGCTTTGGATTCAGCGGCGAGGACAAGAAGGTAATACTCGCGTAGCTCCTCTTGTTCCGTTTGGCTCGTAGGTGGATAGTAAGTCATGTCATCAAAGACATCGAGAAGGCCAAAGTCACCGGGATCGGTTTGATCGATTCCAAACTCGCCCCAAGGAATAGCCTTTACCACGAACCGTTGTGAGAACTTGTATTCAGTTTCTAGATATTGAGCGAATAGGTCTGGGTGTTCGGTTTCGATACGGGCGATGTTTAGAAACGTTGCACCTGTGCGAGTTTGTTTTGGGACGTTAATTAGATTTGAGTTACCAGAGGAAATAAGTGAGCTCTTGTGCCGACGACAACTAATCGATCCCTCGCTCTTGTCATCCCTACATAAACTACGTCTTCCGGATCCCTTTCTTCGTGAAAACCATCAATCGCCAAGACCACTACAGAACGCTCAAGACCTTTAAAGCCTGCCACCGTGGAGTAAAAAACATCTTCTTGAGTCCATAACTCTTTCCAGTATGCCTCAACATCCTCGGATTTGGATTTGTGAACAGGGTGCTGGTGTTTGGTTGTAAGAAGTGCAATTTCTCCAAGATTCCAAATCTCTTCATCCGCCAATCTTGCGACTGCATCATCAGCTGCCGAGATGACATCTTCGACGTTTTCAACCTCAATGAATTCAATTTCGTAACTTTGAGGGCCGCGCATAATGACCTGACCATCAACGAATTTCTCTACACCTTTTGCAATCTGTTGACTGTTTCGTAAATTTTCATTGAGATTTATGATCGTGAAATTTCCTGTTGGGATACCACGTTTGCCATAAACCGACTGATTCGGGTCGCCGTAAATTGCCAGTCGACCTTCTGCGGGACTCTTCAAAGACTTTTCAAGAATCTGCCACCACACATCGTGAAAGTCCTGAGCTTCATCCACGATCCAAGCATCAAACTTTTGGTTTTCCGCAAGTCCATCTATCGCCTTAAGCATCTCCACGTCGTATTTTTCTCGATCGGTTTCATACATCTGCATCGTAGGTGCACTACTACCAATCTGCTTCATGTAATTATGAAACGTACCGACCCATGCAGCCTTTCGCTTGCCTCCAAGTTCGGCATTCTTTCGAACCAGATAGCTTTCAAGACCTCGATTGAAAACCATGATTCCAACTTTGAGACCCTCTTGAGCCCACAAAGCAGATTGTTCAAAGGCCAGCCATGTCTTTCCTGATCCTGCCGGACCTTTAACATATATTCTTTTGTTCTCTTGAATCATGCCAAGAATATTCTTGCGTTCGTGGGTTTGGTTTTTGATGAAGTGGAAGTTGTTATAAAGAGCAACCTCGCGATCCGATTCAAAAAGCGATTGACCGCGAACCACTTCGAATGCTTTTTCTACCCAATCCGTCTGTGGTGGGGCTCCTTTATTTGCACTGTTACGCAAAGTGTTGATTGAACGATCTAGCGCTTCTGGAATTTCAGCCTTGTCTAGAATTCGATCACGTGGGACGCCGGGTATCTGCGTATTTCCAAAAAGACTTCCAGGAAAAGCAATCAGCCATTCAGCTTTGAGATTTCCGTAGTTCCAATTATTTCTAACGAAGTTTCTAAAGGTGTGAACTCCCCGAAGAGCCTGGGCATGCGGATCAATCTTGCGAGTGCCTTCCTTGTCCGTTTGCATCCAGTTCTGACCATTAAAGGCTATGTGACCGCCCTTGTTTTCAAAGACAATTGCGCCAAGGCCATCAATGAGCGCAATGAGATCGACCTCAACGTCGCCCTCCGAAGGATCAGTAAAGCGAACGTTCGCAAGCAGAGCATCTTTGTCGGTGAGAACTTTCTGCAACGCCTCGAAAAGGTCGCGCTCTCCTCCGGACTTAAAGTCAGGATTTGGTGGCCAGATGCGGGGCGGCATGAGCGAATACTCTCAGTAGATTTCGGCTGAGGTGAGAACTGACCAGACATTTATGCTTTCGACGTGTCGTTCCACTGAGTTCGATCCATTTTATGGGACTTACAAAGAATGTTCATTCATGTATTCTTTAGAAAAGTATAAGTTGCGGGAAGGGGCGCAAATCGTGTTCATTTTTAAGTGCACAAATTGCCCATCTGAGAAATATAGCTACTCCGGTCCGTGTAAGTGTGGCAGCAAACATGTCGTCACCAATCGAGAAAAAATGGTTTTACAAAAAATATTTCCAAAAGGCCCTGAAAGTTTCCTGACTTTCAAATTGCATCCTCATCTGATGTTTAAGAATTCCAAGACGAATATCGAATTCACTCTAAGGGGCAACTTCAGCTTTGATGAAGGTTTTCTTTTATGGGGTCCAGAAAATTCCAAAACTCTACGAATCAAAAAATCCAAGTTCAATACTTTTGCAGTTGATACCCAAGGTAGAGTCGAAGACGTATCTGTCGATAGATGTAGGCAAAAATTTCAATTTCAAGGTAGGACTGCCGAGGGGATTATTGTCAGTCAAATATTTGCCTGGGAGCCCTACGATATGCCGTCACATAATTCTAGTTTTGAACGTTTCAACGTAGGTGAAAGAAGATTTGATATCACTCGTTAAATCCCTCTTGAATTATTTTCTGAAATTGATCCAAAGTTAAACCTCGAAAATCTAAATAACCCTGAAATTCCTTCAAAATGATATCTTCTTCAGGCGAAAGTCCTAAAGATTGGTGCACTTTTTCAATTGCAATCGAACTTGTGGTTCCTGAGCGTGAAATCAATTGAAAAGGAATCCGCTGCAATGCGTATATGGCTAAGGTTTTGAGCGAACGAGTAATGGCTACATAAAGTTGCTTCAAACCAGCCTCAGAACTATCGATAATTGATTGCGGGTCAACAATGATAACTCGGTCGCACTCTAAGCCCTTTTGATCGGTGATTGAAATAAGATTTATTCCAGGTTTCAGACCTTCGTGCGAAACGATTGTAAAGTCGATGTTGCATTTTAGGAAATATTTTTCTATTACGGCAATTACCCCCTCCGTTGCGATAATGCCGAGAACGCCGTCAACCAATTCAAATGTTTTTAAATTTTCGGAGAGTGCTTTTAATAGACTTTCCGAATCGCTAAATGTTTCAAACATGGGTACTTCGGCTACGTGCCTGATTAGGATTGGGGGTTTATGTGTTGAGTCGATGTGACTCAGAACATTGGCAGCATAAGAAAACACCTCTGCAGGTACCCGATACCCATATAACAGTTCGTCAAGTCGTGCGACAGGAATACCAAGATAATCACTAATTTCGTCCCAATTTTGATAGTTCCAGATCCCGGTCGCCTGGGCAAGATCACCCAAAAGAAGAACATCGCCTGAAGCGCTACGGCGACGAATAGCATCCAATTGCATTGGTGATAAATCTTGAGCCTCATCGACAATAATTAAGTCAAATGTTTCGCGATTTCCATCAATTAAGAAGTCAAGATAGTCCAAAAGAGGTATATCGAAAGCTGTCCAATTCGCTTCTCTAGTAGAACCTTCGAATTTCCGGATAAGTTGGCTGATTTCGTTGACTAGGAATTTTGAACTCGCTGCGGCTGATATTAGACGCGCTTGATTTGAGATCAATCCTTTTAACACGGAATCTGAAGAAATGCTTGGCCAAACCTGATTAACCATTGATTCAACACTAGATTCGGTAGCGAATAATTCAGCTCTACTTTTGCCATCATTCATACTTAGAATTTGCTCGTTTATGGAATTTATCAAAAAAGTTCTAAAATTGGTTTTGCCACTGTTGTAAGAAGATTTATTGCCCCACCACTCATTCACTTTTTGAGAAATATCAGTAGCTGATATTTCAATAGGATTCAAGTGATCTGCAGGCTTATAAATAAGT
>CANCGX010000091.1 GCA_947377725.1 Actinomycetota bacterium | reverse complement strand
AGGGACCAAATCCCTTCACGGATGCTTTCTTAGCGGCATGATTAAAAATAGTGATGGCTTCCCGCATTGAGTGAATGCGCATAACTTCATCGGTCAAAGTGATAGTTACTTCGATAGCTTTAGGATCTTTGAAGAGGCGACCGAAGCGCTTGCGATTCGCATTTTCGCGGCGGGTACGAAGTTTCTCTGAGGATTGAATTAACTCGCGAGCGCGCTCTATGGAGACGATGGACGTCTGATCAAGTGTTGGGTCGGTGATTAACGGGTCCACAATTTTCCTGTCTTTAGTCGCAAAATGTTCACCCAATCATCACCTAAAACCTCAGGGGAGCGCACCTTCTTTTAACAAAATAGGCGTTAAATCCCTCACCATGAAGAGAATTCTCGTGGTTGGCGGCGGGGTTATTGGCACCATGCATGCTTATTTGGCACTTAAAGCTGGCCTTGAAGTCATTCACGTAGAGAGAGATTCCATCCCAAGTTCTGCGTCAGTTCGCAATTTCGGGCTGGTTTGGGTCAGCGGACGTGAAGCTGGGGCCGAACTGGATTTAGCAATCCGAGCTCGCCAACTGTGGGGCGAAATCGGTTCTGAAGCATCCATCGGATTTAGACCTAACGGCTCACTTACCATTGCGCAAACAGATTCCGAATTTGCTGTCATGCAAGAAGCAGCGGCTATGGATGATGCAGTTCTCAGAGGTTTTCGCATCCTTCATAAACGAGAAGTTCAAGAATTAGAGCCTTTGCTTGGAGGCAACTTTATTGGGGGACTTCAATGCACAACAGATGCAGCTGTAGAACCAAATCTTCTTTTATCCGGCCTTAGAAATGAGATGTCAAAGAATGCTCGCTACGAGTGGAGACCAGACTTTGACGTAGTTAATTTCGCGCATAGCGATACAGGAAATCATATTGTCGACGCAAACGGCGAGAAACTATCTGCGGATTTTCTGGCACTATGTCCGGGCGCTGCGCACGCAGGTTTCCTTTCAGAATATTTTCAAGAAGCACCAATTCGCAAGGTTTTCTTACAAATGGGAGCAACCGCTCCTATTGCCGAGAAATTGGGTCATTCAATCGCGGACGCTGACTCCATGCGATATTACCCAGCATTTAAAAATCTTTCGCTGGATCAACTTCCACCACAATCCAAGTTAGCTAAGGAGCATCACATGCAATTATTGCTTGCTCCTCGTTTTGATGGCTCGTTCACTATCGGTGATACACACCTATATGAAGAACCATTCTCACATGAAATAATTGAAGAGCCTTATGAGCACCTCACTAATGTCATCTCCAATATTTTTGGACAGAAGTTCAAAATAGCAAAACGTTGGAGTGGAATTTATAGTCAATCGACGAGTTCGGATATCTATTTTCGCCGTGAAGTTGCGCCGGGGGCTGTCATTGTTACCGGAGCAGGCGGACGCGGAAACACACTTTCACCAGCAATAGCAGAGGAGACAATCACATCATGGGCGTTATAAAACTAGTAGTTTTTGATGTTGCAGGAACAACGGCGAAGGATGATGGCTTGGTTGTGAAGGCTTTCCGGGAGTCCATGATTGAGCAAGGCGTGGAAAGAAATTCTGATGAATTAGCCACAATGGAAAAATATGTCATTGACACAATGGGACAGCGGAAAATGGATGTATTTATGCATCTATGCGAAGGCGACTCCGTAGCTGCTGAAGCAACTCACGAAATCTTCATTGAGCAATACAACAACCTTGTCGCAAATGGGGAGCTAGAAGAGTTCGATGGCACATCACAACTTTTTGCAACTTTGCGTGCAGCAAATATAGGTGTTGCAATCACAACGGGCTTTCCTCGCCAGTTATTGACCTCAATTCTGGATGACCTGGAATGGCGAGATGCAATTGATCTCAGCGTCGCATCTGATGAAGTCTCCGCTGGCCGTCCCGCCCCAGACATGATTTTTCGTTCCATTGATTTATATCGCAATCTTTCAAATCAAGAGATAGAACCGAACAACGTGATTGTTGTTGGTGATACTCAATCGGATATGGAAAGTGGCGTTGCTGCGGGAGCGCGTTTCGTTGTCGGCGTTACTTCTGGGGCACACAACGAATCACAACTTAAGACAGCAGGTGCCACCCATGTATTTGCCGGAGCGGCACAGTTGTTATCTCTCGTTAACGATTAATTTACCTAGCCCCCAAGAATTAACCAACTAGTCGTCCAAATCAACCTTGCTTATTACCTCACGGTTAACTTGTGGGACTTTGCTACATCTACCAATCTCATAAGGGGGATTTATGCGCAAGCGTTTACTTACAGGAGTTATCGCAGCCACCGTGGCCGTTACTTCTTTGGTAGCAGTATCAAGTTCACAAGCAGCATCAATTGATTATTCCAAGTGCAAAGACATTAAGTCTTGTGGTGGAATGGATGCTCTAGTTAAGGCAGCACAAAAAGAAGGCAAGCTAAATGTAATTACTTTGCCACGCGATTGGGCAAACTACGGCGAAGCAATGGACCTCTTTACAAAGGCTTTTGGAATTAAGATTTCTGATGACAACCCAGATGGATCATCAGCGTATGAAATTCAAACAGTTAAAACAGCTCCAAAGTCAAAGGCTCCAGATGCTGTTGACGTAGGTATCACTTACGGCGCAGATAACGTAAACCTCTTTGCACCTTACAAAGTTCAAACATGGAACGACATTCCTGCACAATGGAAGGAAGCTTCAGGACGTTGGGCTGGCGACTACTACGGTCAGATTGCTCTTGCATACGACACATCAGTAGCGAAGGCTCCAAAGTCTTTCGCTGATTTGAAAGATCCTGCTTTCAAGGGTCAGGTAGCTATTGGCGGAGATCCAACAGGTGCTCAAGAAGCTTTAATGTCAGTATTCGCTGCAAACCAAGCTTCAGGTGGTTCAGTAACAAACATTCAAGCTGGAATTGACTACTTCAAGGGGCTTAAGGCTTCAGGAAACTTCGTTTCAGTTCTTGCTAACGGACAAAACCTCGCTGCTGGTGCTTACAAAGTTTCATTCTCATGGGACTTCAATGGTCCTGGAGCAATCGCGTCTGCTGCAAAGATTGGCAAGACCATCAGGTATGTAATTCCTTCTGATGCTGTTATCAAGGGAACTCCTTACATTATGGCGATTCCATTCAATGCTCCACACCCAGCAGCAGCACGTCTATGGACTGAGTTCTTGTACTCACAGAACAAGGGCAAGACTTCTGCAAATCTAGGTTCAGTCAAGGGACTATCTGGCAGCAAGGTATTCGCAAAAATCCAAGGCGGACAAAACATTTGGATTTCAGGCGCTGCTCACCCAATTACAGAAGAAGCAATGCGCACAAAGGGCTTGGCAATCAATCCTCCAGCAGGATTTGAAACACCAGCTGGTGCGAAGATTGTTCAACCAACACCAGATCAGCAAACAGCTGCTAAGGAACTTCTAAAGACACAGTGGCCAAACCTCTAACTTATAAGTTAGTAGTTCGGTTTAAATCTAAGTAGCTAATTGAGGAAGTGGGAGACATGAAACTGAAAAGATATTCATGGCTTCCACTTCTTCCTTTTTTTCTCTTCACTGGGTACTTTCTTCTTTGGCCAATTCTTGGAGTAACTCTCAAGTCGTTTCATAACAATGCTGGAGAATGGTCTCTTTCTAATTACACACCACTCATTTCAGGCGCTTATCGTCATGCATTCGCCACAAGCATTAGATTGAGCATCATCACATCAGTTATAAGCTCAGTCCTCGGAGCATTTTTTACTCTTGTAATTGTGAAGAATGCGGGCTCGCGTCTCACATCGATTATCGAAAGTATCGCTGCAGTTTTTGCAAATTCCGGCGGTGTACCACTTGCATTTATGTATATAGCTGCATTCGGTGCCGAAGGTATGTTTACTAAAATTCTAAAATTTTTTGGCTGGAACATCTACGCTGGTCGTTTCACACTTTTCTCTTTCACAGGAGTTGTTTTGGTTTACACCTTCTTTATGACTCCTCTCATGGTGATTGTTTTTAGACCAGCCATTCTTGGCCTTCGTAAAGAATGGTCTGAAGCGAGCCTAAATCTTGGGGCAAATACACTTACATATTGGCGTCGGGTGGCAATCCCGATCCTAACGCCGTCATTTATCGGCTCCTTTTTTCTTTTGTTCGCAGGTGCCTTTTCTGCCTACGCCACCGCCCGAGCGCTGACTGTTGGAACAGTTCCTCTTGTTCCTATCATCATTGGAACGCTCGTAGATGGAAACGTGATTTCAGATCAAGCCAATCTTGGAGATGCTCTTGCAGTTGGCATGATTGTCGTCGCAGGCGTAGCAATGATTGGCTACATATGGGCTCAGCGTTCGGCTGCGAAATGGCGACAATCATGAAAATAGGTAGATATTCATTAAATGCATTCACAATTTTTCTTGCAGGAACAATTTTCTTTCTCCCACTCTTAGCTGCTGCCGAATTTAGTTTCAGGAAGCCTGGTGGAAAGGGACACTCTTTCACTAACTACAGCTGGTTGTTACAACAAGAAGGTTTTCTCCCAGCGTTGGGCACATCTTTACGTTTGGCAGTGTTGTCAGGGGCTTTGAATCTGATACTTATGGTTCCAACAATGGTTGTCTTGAACTTGAAAGCTAAACGTTACAAATCGATTGTTGATTTCATTTGCATACTTCCATTGATCATTCCCGTAGTCTCACTTGCAATTGGTGCGCAAGTTTCGATGCCAGAATTTTTACAGAATACCGAATATGAGCTTGTTTTCTTTTTTGTGATTGTGGCACTTCCATACACGTATCGAGCACTTGATTCTGCTATCAGCGCTGTAGACATAAAGGTTTTGGTCGAAGCTTCGCGAAGTCTTGGTGCAACCTGGTTTGCGACGATTATTAAAGTGATCATTCCGGCCATCCGTAGCGGAATTATTGGCTCACTCTTTCTTTCATTCGCACTCGCAATCGGTGAATTTACTCTTACATCTCTTCTTCATTGGGACACATTCCCAACATGGACAGTTGTTGCAGCACAGCAGAACATTCTTGGAGCTATTGCGATTTCAGTTTTCTCGTTCGCTCTCGCGATTTTTGCCTTGACATTAGTAGGAATCTTGGCAGCACGGAAGAAGAACCAAAACTTAGTTCTCGAAAATGAAGAGGTGGAATGAAGATGGCCAAACAACGCGCTAGCAGCACTCTCAAACTTGAGAATGTAACTCGCTCATTCGGAACGACAGTTGCCTTGGATGGCTTGAATCTCACAGTCCAGCCGGGAGAGCTAGTCGCACTTCTGGGGCCTTCCGGATGTGGCAAAACGACAGCACTCCGCATCGTGGCAGGATTAGAAACAGCAGATAGTGGCTCGCTACTAGTTAATGATGTCCGCTACAACGACACTGCGGTAAATGATCGCGATATGGGCATGGTCTTTCAAGCGTATTCACTCTTTCCGAATATGACTGTGGCTGAAAATATCGATTACGGTCTTCGTGCGCGCAAAATGGATCTACCTAAGAGGATGAAGCAAGTTCGCAAGATGCTTCAGCTTGTCGATCTGGAAGAAAAGAGCACGAGATATCCTCATCAACTTTCGGGCGGGCAGCAGCAACGTGTAGCTCTGGCAAGAGCGCTAGCTATCGAACCAACCGTTCTTCTTCTTGATGAACCACTCTCAGCTCTTGATGCTCAAGTACGTTCACAGATTCGCGAGGAGATTCGCGCAATCCAATTGGAGCTAGGAATCACAACTTTGTTTGTAACCCATGACCAAGAAGAAGCTATGGCAATCGCTGATCGTGTGGGAGTAATGAATAAAGGGAAGTTGGAACAGATAGACAAGCCAACAGTTTTGTATAACGAACCTGCTACGCCATTTGTCGCGTCATTTGTTGGTCAGGCCAATCGCCTTCCGGCCACTATTACAGGCAAAGGAAATGTAAAAGTTCTTCACCAAAAAATATCCCTTTCGCGTCATTCGACAGATCTCCGTGACGGTCTTCCTGTAGAGGCCCTCATTCGACCAGAGTCAATTACTTTGACAACTGAGAATGATGATGAAGCTACACAGGGGCTGTTGGTATCTAAATCATTTTTGGGTCCATTAACAAAATTGGGAGTTGCATTAGAAGGGCTGCCCATTATTCATATTAATTCTCAGAGTAAGGATGTCAAGAGTTTGGAAATTGGCGATCGGATTTCATTCAAGATAGTTGCAGATGAAATCATGGCTCAAAATGTCTGAAAGTGATACGCGCATAGAAAAAGTTGTTCGCGGGACAGCGGATAGCAAAGGGTGGCGCAACCTCGAGTTGGGTGAAGGTGAAGTTATTGAGGGAACTTCACCTTCGTCCAATGCTGAATCACTTTTGAGTCTTGTTCATATTTCTGATTTACATATCTGTGATGCGCAATCACCTGCTCGCCTTGAACTTTTAGATCGATTGGCCGACCCACACAATCCAATGTCTGAGATTGTGACGTTAGTTGGCACATATCGGCCAAATGAAATGCTGACGACACAAACCCTTGAAGCAATGGTTCAAACCATCAACCGTATTGAGCACGGTGTGGTCACTAATCGCCCTATCGATGCAGTGGTCATCACCGGAGACGTCACCGACAACGCACAAGGCAACGAGCTCGATTGGTATTTCACTTTGATGGATGGCGGTGAACTGCATCCAGATAGCGGTGATTCTTCGAGATGGGAAGGTTTGTCCTCCGCCGAACCTGCAACCTACGACAGATCGTATTGGAATCCGGATGGGACACCCGAAGGCTGCGAGGATGATTTTCCAAGGTCTTTATACGGATTTCCTGTCGTCCCAGGATTGCATGATGCGGTCAGAAAAAGTTTTGCTGCAACAGGATTGAGACATAAGTGGCTTGCCACTCATGGAAATCATGACGCGCTGATTCAAGGCACACTTCCAGGAGATGAAGCTGTTCGCAATCACGCAGTAGGTTCGGAGAAACAAATTGCGCTTGCACCAGATACAGATCTATCCGAACTCTTTGCAAACTTCAACCAAGTTGGTCCAGTGACCTACCCAGATCCACACGGAGCAGTTTTTAGAGAAATCACATCAGATCCTCGTCGACGGATTAATGAGCCGGACACATGGGCAAAAGTTCATCAGGTGTGTAATCACGATCATGGATTAAATGAGGAGAACTCTTTACGAGGTACCAAATATTGGTTTAGAGATATCAACGGAGTTCGACTCGTATCCCTTGACACTGTAAATCATCACGGTGGATGGCAAGGATCTCTCGACCAGGCACAATTCGATTGGTTGAAAAAGATTTTGGCAGACACCGACGTTGATTACTTTGTCATCCTCTCGCATCATCCATCGTCAACGCTATTTAATTTGTATCAACCACAGGGCGCCGATCGAAGAGTTGGCGAGAGCGAAGTTGTTGAGCTTCTGATGGATGAACCCCGTGTCATTCTTTGGCTTGCGGGTCATAATCATCAGCACAAAATTGAACGATATGGCGATGAGTTCAAAGGATTTTGGCACATTCAAACGGCATCGAATATTGATTGGCCACAACAAGGTCGCTTAGTTGAAATCCTTCAGGACGGAGAAAAAGTTGTTATTGCAACATCAGTCTTTGATCACCAAAGTCCCGTATCTCTTGACGAGGCAACAAGCAATCTCGATAGCCCAGTTAATCTTGCCGGATTGTCCCGGTTGCTCGCAGCCAATGATTGGCAGCGCCGCAGCGGAGAATTCGATATCGAGAATTTAGCCGGGGAAAAATCTGACAGAAATCGTTTCCTCTGGTTGTAGTTAGTGCTACAACTGGTGTGTGGGAAATAACCAGGATTTTGATGTTGTCATCATTGGCTCAGGCTTCGGAGGATCGGTAGCAGCCCTGCGGTTGAGCGAAAAGGGCTACAAAGTCGCCGTCATCGAAGCTGGACGCAGATTCTCCGAAAAGGATTTCCCGAAGACTTCCTGGCGCATACGTCGTTTTCTCTATGCACCTAGATTTGGGCTTAACGGAATCCAACGAATCCACGCCCTACCGAATGTACTTATATTGGCTGGTGCTGGGGTGGGTGGAGGTTCCCTCGTTTATGCGAACACTTTATATACCCCGCCTGATACGTACTTTAATGATGAGCAATGGCGACATATAACGAATTGGAAAGAGGAGTTAGCTCCTTGGTATGACCAAGCCCAACGCATGTTAGGTGT
>CANCGX010000090.1 GCA_947377725.1 Actinomycetota bacterium | reverse complement strand
ACCGAACCTGTTCAAGGAGAATCGTGACAGCAATTACAGAAACATTCCACTATTTTCGACAAAAAAACATGTGCGTGTCGCAACTTTATTTTTTATTTTTTTTATGCAGATATCTGATTTTTTATTAATTTTCTTGCGAATTATTTGCTGCGTTTTCTTTTTCGATAACAAATTTATTGGTTTTGACATCATATTTTCTAAATTTTGGAAGCGAAGCAGCTGCTAAAACCACAAATCCGATGCATAAAAGGCCTCCTCCAACGACAGAAGTCCTCAAATTTGTCCATGCAGCCATTGATCCAGCCCGCATTTGTCCACCAAGAGGTCCAACCGAATATGAAAGTACTTCGATTCCACCAAGGCGGCCCCGATACTCATCGGCAATTGATTGATTCCATATCAAAGATCGAAATAGCGCACTGACTTCATCGAAAGCACCGGCGAGAGTGAGAAATAGCAGAACTGTAAAGAGGGAATTGAAGGTTCCTGCAAGCGAAATGGAAGCGCCCCAACCGATTGCTGCCCACATTACGGCCCGACCATGGTGAGAATAATGTTTCATCCAGCCAGAAGTAATTGTGCTGATAATTGCGCCGACCGTTCCGGCAGAATAAAAGAGTCCTAGCGCCCATCGTGCATGCAATGAATCAGCCCAAAATGGAAAGAGAGCCGTGGGCATTGCAAAGAACATGGCTGCAAGGTCCACTAAATATGTTCCCAGCAGATCCTTTCGTGAAATGGCGTATTGCAGGCCATCTACCAGGCTCTTGATGCTTGGCGGCACACTCTTTTCTCCGGGTGGAACGGGTTTTAGTAATGAAATAAAAATAAGCGAAAGCACATAGCTTGTGACGTCGAGGGCATACCCCGTTGCAACTCCTGCTGTCGAAACAATTAAGCCACCAACGGATGGACCAATCAGCGCACCGACTTGCCAGCGCAATCCCATAAGAGCATTCGATGCAGACATATCTTCACTCGATACAACCCGAGGCAAGATAGCCCCGAGACTTGGCGCGGATAGGCCACCGAGTGCCGCAAAAGCTGCACCCACGAAATAAAGAATCACGATGTGCGGATTTGGTAATAGCGCATTGCAAAAGAGAATCACTGTCATCAGAAGCGATGCACTTTCAGCCAGCAAAATCATTTTCTTGCGGTCAACGGCATCGGCCAACACTCCACCGTAGAGGCCAAACACAATCAGTGGCACGAGCTGAACGATGCCCATCAATCCGACCGCGACGTAAGAATTGGTTAATTCTTTGATTTGAAATGGAAGAGCGACCATCGTCATCGCCGAGCCAAGTCGGGTAATCATCCCTGATGCAAAGAGCAGGCGAAGTTCTCGGTACTTTCGAAGTGGCGTGATGTCCAGGGCGAATTTACGCATTGGTGAAACCTACCTGTATTTAGCGGCGGAAATTGTTAGTGAAATGTTTCTGCCTCGCCAGGGAAGGTGCCATTTTCAACATCGCCCTGCCATGATTGTGCAGCTGATTTCATGGCACTTCGCAGATCAACATATGCACGGGCGAATTTCGGCGCACTCTTGGTAAGCCCCATCAAGTCAGTCCATACCAAGACTTGAGCATCAGTGCCCGAGCCTGCTCCGATTCCAATAATCGGAATCTCAAGTTCTTGAGCGATTTCTGTTGCTAATTCTGCTGGCACTAGTTCTAAGACAATCCCAAAAACCCCTGCTGCTTGCAAAGCTTGCGCATCTTCCTTAATTCGCTCGGCATCATCGCCACGGCCTTGAACTTTAAATCCACCAAGTGCGTGAACGGATTGAGGAGTTAATCCAAGGTGGCCCATCACGGGAATTCCTGCAGCAATAAGAGCTTGTATTTGCGGAACAATTCTCTTCCCGCCCTCTAGCTTTACTGCCTGAACTTTCGCCTCCTTAAAAAAGCGCACGCCGGTTTCAAGAGCCTGAGCCGAAGAAGTTTCATAGGATCCGAATGGAAAATCAGCCACGACCAAAGCCGTGGAATTTCCGCGAACCACTGCTCGTGCCAAAGGAATCAATTCATCAACGGTCACCGGAATCGTGTTCTCTTCACCGAGAAAATTATTGCCAGCTGAGTCGCCGACGAGCAGAACCGGAATTCCAGCATCCTCGAACACTGATGCAGTCATCTGCTCATAACACGTGAGCATCGCCCATTTTTCGCCGCGCTTCTTTTTGGCAGCCAAATCAGAGATTGTTGTGCGGGACATCGCGTACCTACATTTCTTTTCGATCGGTGCCGTTGCCGGTCCCCGTCTAGTGGATAAGTAAATTCTAGACCCAATTTCGCTACTGTTACCTAATGAGCGCCAGCCAAACCCAGCTGAGAGTGGCCCTTGCTCAAATCAATCCAACGGTCGGGGATCTCGTAGGCAATAGCGCCCAGATACTTGATCAAGCCCAACTTGCTCACGCTGCAGGTGCCCATTTAATTCTCTATCCAGAGATGGTTCTTACTGGCTATCCCGTCGAGGATCTAGCACTTCGCTCTACTTTTAGGAGTGCATCCAAAAAGGCACTCACAGATTTAATTCCCTTGTTGCCTGTGGATCTTGTCGCAGTGGTTGGCTATCTCGAGGAGAGCGCTGATGGGAAACCTCAAAATGCAGTGGCAGTAATCCACGATAAGAAAATTCTTGGCACGTATATAAAACACCATCTCCCAAATTACGGAGTCTTCGATGAATTTCGAAACTTTGTTGCAGGGACGCAATCCTTAGTTTTCAGAGTTCATGGAATAGATATCGGCATCGCCATTTGCGAAGACATTTGGCGCTTCGAAGGACCGGTTGCTGATCTTGCTGCTCGCACTCCAGGACTTGTAGTTGTACCAAACGGTTCACCTTTTGAAAGAAATAAAGATGACGTACGGGCAGCACTTGTCTGCAAGCGCGCTACCGAAATTGGGGCTCCACTGGTTTATGTAAATATGACTGGCGGCCAAGACGACTTAGTTTTTGATGGCGACAGCATTGTGGTGGATGCCTCTGGAGAAATTATTGCCCGAGCGCCACAATTTGATGACGCCCTCATTCTTGTTGATCTTGAATGCCAAGCACATTC
>CANCGX010000089.1 GCA_947377725.1 Actinomycetota bacterium | reverse complement strand
GATACTTTCGTAGCCGGTAGCGCCGTTTACAAGTCATCGAATCCCGGAATTATGGTGGAAGATTTGAAACGACTCGCGACAATGTCATTTAAGAGTTAATCGTGGCACTACTTAAGTGGCTTTTTGAAACCAATCTCCATTTTGGAACGAAATCGATTGCAGTTCGAGAGCTGATTGGTGGAATACTTGGCTTAACCAGCGCGATCCTCGGAGCACGGCGAAAGGTTTCTGCGTGGCCAATAGGAATACTTGGCGACGGCCTTCTTTTCACCGTCTTTCTTGGAGCTGTATTCTCTTTCGGAGATAAGGCTCAACACGCAAATTTCTATGGCCAGGCTGGTCGAAATCTCCTACTCATCATCGTCAGCGTTTATGGATGGATTCGATGGGCGAATCAGAGAAAATCTCATGCCACTTCTCCAGTGGTTATTCCGCGTTGGACAACAGTTCGAGAGAAGTTGATTCTCGTTCCAATCATTGTTGGCTTTTTCGTAGTTTCTTCAAGAATATTCGTTGCACTAGGGGAGAGTGGCACTTGGCTCCTTGTTGATACGTGGATCTTCACTGGAACAGCTCTAGCAACATATGGAATGAGCCGCGGTTATGTTGAGTTTTGGCTAGTTTGGGTTGCAGTCGACTTTGTGGGCGTTCCGTTTGCATTCAAAAATGGGTATTACCCAACCGGAACGTTGTATGCAATCTATCTACCCTTTGTTATCTGGGGTTTTGCTTCATGGTTGAAGATCTCTAAGAATGAAAAGCAAGAGCGTTGATCGTTCCTGTAAAGTAACTCCATGAAGTCATTTGAGGCACTGTGGGCAGAGTTGAACGCTATTGCAGAAAATCGTCCGGATGGCTCAGGAACAGTCGCATCTCTTGACGCAGGAATCCATGCGATGGGAAAGAAAATAATTGAAGAAGCTGGGGAGGTGTGGCTAGCGGCTGAGCATGAATCCAATGAGTCACTTGCTCTTGAAATCAGTCAACTCATTTATCGCTTGCAAGTACTGATGATCGCACGAGGTATTTCCCTAGACGATGTTTACAAGGAGTTGTAGAAAAACATGATTAAAGTTGCCGTGCCTAATAAAGGTTCTTTAGCGGAGAGCGCAAGCATCATTCTCAAAGAAGCAGGTTATAGACAAAGAACTGATTTAAGAGATTTGACACTTTACGATCCAGAGAACGATATCGAGTTCTATTATCTTCGCCCAAGAGATATTGCCGTCTATGTTGGATCAGGTGAGCTTGATATCGGCATAACTGGCCGAGATTTGCTCTTGGACAGTGGCGTGCTAGCTAGGGAGATTCTCTCGCTTAATTTTGGCAAGAGTACTTTTCGTTTTGCAGCTAAAGAAGAGACCAGTTTGCAGGGTAAAAGAATCGCAACTGCCTATCCTGGATTAGTTGAGTCATATTTGAATGAATTGGGAATAGTTGCGACAGTAGTGAGACTTGACGGCGCAGTCGAATCTTCTGTGCGACTCGGAGTGGCAGATGTTATCGCCGATGTTGTTTCGACCGGTGGAACGCTACGACAAGCGGGATTACAGGTATTTGGAAAGCCCATTTTAGAGTCTGAAGCGATCATGATTGAACGTGTAGGTGCAGATCGCGTTGACGCAGTTGAAACACTTATCAGGAGAATCAATGGTGTTGTGATAGCCAGGCAATACGTTCTAGTTGATTACGACATTGAGACTGAGAATTTATCTTCGGCTACTGCAATTACACCGGGAATTGAATCGCCAACCATCTCGCCCTTGCAAAAGCCAGGCTGGAGCGCCGTGCGAGCCATGGTTAAGAGCAATGAGGTTAATAAAATAATGGATGATCTTTATAAAGTTGGAGCACGAGGAATTCTAGTTACAGATATTCACGCAAGTCGTCTCTAAAGAGCCTCTCGGTCGGCTGCTTCAATTTCCTCTCGTGGGATGCCCATCAAATAGAGGATGGCATCAAGATACGGAGTGTTGATCGAAGCGCTAGCTTCGGCCTTAACTGCTGGTTTTGCATTAAATGCAATTCCCAATCCTGCGGCCTTCAACATGTCTAGGTCATTTGCCCCGTCGCCAACTGCGATGGTTTGAGAAAGTGGAACGCCTTCTTTATCTGCAAATTCCTTCAAGAAGCGCGCCTTAGCAGCCCTGTCAACGACCTCGCCGACAATTTTGCCCGATAACTTTCCATTAACAACTTCTAAAGTATTTGCTTGGAAATAATCGAGTCCCATCTCCTCTACGAGATCAGCAATTACGTTGGTGAATCCACCAGAAACGATTCCTACCTTATGTCCCAAACGATGCAAAGTTCTTACAAGCGTTCGTGCCCCGGGAGTGAGGGTTATTCGAGAACGTATTCCAACTAAAGCCTCTTCAGTTAACCCAGCAAGTAGTTCTGTGCGAGCGGTTAATGATTGAGTGAAATCCAGCTCACCACGCATTGCACGTTCGGTGATTGCCTTTACCTGCGCACCAACACCTGCATCCTCTGCAAGTAGATCAATTACCTCTTGCTGAATGAAAGTAGAATCCATATCAAGCAAAACTATGCGCTTTGAACGACGGTTGAGACCGCCTGCCTCGATAGCTAAATCAATGCCTTCAGCCAAAGCTAGTTCGGCAAGATCCCTCTGAAGATCTGACTCTGATTCACCATGTGGAATTGAGATATCAAATTCGATTGCTGTAAGCGGATAAGCCGCGGTACGACGGAATCTTTCGACATTTCCTTTATGACCGTTGATAACCGCTGCAATCTTTGCAATAGCGTGAGGTTTGAGCTCTTTTGCTAGCACGACAAGTTGCAACGCCTTGCTTTGTGATGGCCCAGTTGACTCAAGACGATCGATATCTGTGAAGTCTATTGCCACATCCAGACCAAGTTTTGCGCCGAGTTCGACAAGGTCGTCTTCGATTCCATCGGCATGTGCTGGATCGAGCTCGATCAGGGCTGTGAGGATCAGTCTGCCTCGTATAACTACTTGTTCCATGTCCAAAATAGTGATGGCAAAAGGCGAGAGGCTTTCGAAGAGTGACTGTGTTACGCCGGGCGCATCGGCTCCCGAGAGGAGAATCAAGCCAGTAAACGTTGAGTGATGAGAAACTTGCTTGTCCATGAGAGCATTTTAGGGTCATAATCGATTTATCCGGGTATCTTTCACTCTCGTGAGCCAGATACTTGAATGCGA
>CANCGX010000088.1 GCA_947377725.1 Actinomycetota bacterium | reverse complement strand
TTAAAGTTTCATCGACTGCTGCATATTGCCCTGAGAGACCGATGATTTCGCGAACAGCTTTCGGATTCTTGAATACATCAATTCCGCCGACAGTCGCATGCCCAGAATCAGGCTTAAGGAGTGTTGCAAGAATTCGAACAGTCGTGGTTTTGCCGGCACCATTTGGCCCAAGTACGCCAAGAACTGTTCCTTCTTCAATGTCCAGACTCAAATCATCAAGGGCTTTAACTGACCCCTTGTTGTAAGTCTTGACTAGATTTTCTGCAACCACGCTCTTCATAACATCCATCCTATACATGCGGAAGGAGATGGCAATTTAGGCTTTCTTGACGATGCTCGATTTCAGATTCATTGGGCCAAAACCATCCATCTTGGCATCGATATCGTGATCCCCTGGACCATCAACAAGGCGAATGTTGCGCACCTTGGTGCCAACCTTGAGCGTTGTCGAACTTCCCTTAACTTTCATATCTTTAATGATGGTCACCGTGTCCCCATCGGCTAAAACATTTCCAGCCGAATCCTTGATGACTTTGGCGGTTTCCGAATCCGAACTGACCTCAGCTGGGTTCCATTCGTGTGCACACTCTGGGCAAACTAAGAGAGCTCCCATCTCGTAGGTGTATTCAGATTTACATTCAGGACAAGGGGGAAATTCGCTCATGCCTTCAGTTTATCTTGAATCTCTCTTGAGTAGAATTCTCAGATGATTTCACTTGAAATGTCACTGAAGCATCTTGCATGGTCAAATCAGAAATTCTTTGCGCTCTTCGCAGATATGCCCGATGAGGTATTCGGCTTACGCGCAGCTGAGGGTGAATGGCCTGTTGGAAAGATTCTTAACCATCTTGCTGGAAGTGGCGAGTGGTACAGATATTGCTTAAATGGAACTGAGTGGACGGATCTGAAACGAATTACGAACGGAGCAGTCGCGCTCGAATATCTACCAATAATTGCCGAACTAGACAAAGTTCTTATTGAGCAACTCTTGCTGCCTGATGAAGAACTAACTATTCAAGGCGATAATGAAATCATTCATGCCACTCGGTCGCTTATTCTTTCGCAAGCCGTAATGCATGCTGCCGAGCATAAAGGACAAATTGCCACAATTCTCAAAGCACATGGGTTTCACATCGACCTTGATGCGTTAGACGTGTGGAGCTTTGTCAGTCAGACAAAATAATATTTTGTTAACCAAGAAGAGGGCGTAACTCCACTTTACGGTTGCACGCCTTCGATCCAGCAAACGCTAACTTTTCTGCTGCAGCAAGGTCGTCGGCTTTTATCAACCAAAATCCGCTGTAGTTTTCAGGGCCATCAAATAAAGGCTCCCCCGTTGAGATGTTGGCACCCTGTCGGTTATCAATCAGATTGCCAAATTTTGGAGAAGATAGACCGCCAGCGAAAATCCACTGCCCATTTGCCCTAAGTCCATCATTGAAGGCATCAATGGCGCTCATTTCATCTGATGATGCCATGCCACTTGAATCATCAATGACAAAGATAATAAATTGTTTGGCCATGCTCCAACTATAAAAGAATGGCCATGTATTTTCGAGCTACCCGAGCATTTATTTTTCGACTAAGAATTGCCCCATGAGTCCGCCATCCTCGTGGTTAGCCATGTGACAGTGATACATGAAAGCCCACTCTGAACTTGCGTAATCCTCGAATTTTGCGATGAAGGTTACCTTCTCGCTTGGTTGAATTGAGAATGTGTCTTTCCAGCCGTTTTCATGAGCAGGAATCGGGCCAGTGCTTCGAGAAATTATTTTGAATTGAACATCGTGAATGTGGAATGAATGGCCAAATACTCGGTCATTGGTAATTGTCCAAGTCTCAGTTGCTCCAAGCTTGACGTGTTGATTGATGTAATCCATTGAATAGCTCTTGCCATCAAATGTAAACGGGGTTCCAGGCCCATTGTCTGTAATGGCAATGGCACGTGCTTTCGATGCCTGAGATTTAACGGGAAAGACATTCTTGGTAAGTAGTGCAGGCAGCGATGAGATCCCAGTCGAGATTGGCTTGGTCACTTTAATCTTCAAAACATCAAAATCAACGTTGTTGAGCAAACTGCCGAAATCGCCAGACTTGGCAGGCTCGCTTCCACCATATCCAAAAGTAAGCCCTTTATTAAAGGCTCGAAGAGAGATAGTTGATCCGATCTTGTCATTCGATAAGTCGACTAGTATTTCGTAACGTTCTCCAGGAACCATTAGCAACTTTTTGACAGGAATTGGCTTATCAACCAGACCACCGTCAGTTGAAATGACGTAGAACTTTCGTCCATCTGATATTCCTAGATTGTAAGCGCGCTCAGATTCAATGTTAAGAAGACGAAGGCGAACATATTGGGCTGGTAGATCTACCTGGGCGTTTGCGACGCCATTCGTAAGCATCGTGTCACCGTAAATAGTGGTCGTGCCAATTTGATTACTTGAAGAAAGCGTTCTACTTCCGAGAGCTAGTGGAATGTCATCTATTCCATAGGTTCGAGGAAGAGCAAGAGCCGATTCAATAGAGTCACGAACGAAAATAAATCCTCCTGCGCCTAAGGCCAACTGCTTTTGAGTCGTCTTGTGCATGTGAGGGTGGTACCAAAAAGTAGCCGCGTTGTTCATCACTTTGAACTTGGGTGACCAGGTCTTTCCCGCAAGTATTTCTTGCATTGGTCCCCCATCCATCTCAGCCGGAAGGTGCATTCCGTGCCAGTGGGTGGTCGTTGATTCAGAAAGACCATTCGTAACATTCAGAGTGACTTCATCGCCCTTATTCATAAACAAAGATGGACCCCAGAAGCCGGTTCCGTTGTAGCCATAAGTCTTTGTCAGCGCACCTTTAGCTATCTGCTTCGTGCCATTAGCAAGTTTTAAATTGAAAGTCTTTCCTGAAATCTTCGGTGGAATCCAGAGCTTGTTAGATATTGCGGCTGCTTCCGCATGTTGTGAGGTAAGGACGTTTGGAGCGAACGCTGCTGCGATTCCAATTCCTCCAACTTTGAAGAGGCTTCTCCGGTCGATTGTCTGATCGCCTTGGTTTAATGTGCTCATTTTGCGCCACTTTCCTCTTCGGTATAGTTCATATCTAGTTGACTTCGTATTAGCGGTCCAAGAGTTTCAAACCACTTTTCGTATCCTGCATTGTTTAGGTGAAGTCCAAATGTTTCAGGATCTTCGCAATAACTAAGTTTCAAG
>CANCGX010000087.1 GCA_947377725.1 Actinomycetota bacterium | reverse complement strand
TAAACACGTGGAGGTGCCGGGAATTGAACCCGGGTCCTCTAGCACTGACACGGAGCTTCTACGGGCGTAGTGTGCTAATCGTTTTCTCAGTCCAGACTCTCACGCACACATGTAGTCAACGAACTCATTTGCAGAAAGTCTCTCCGATTACATCTGCAACACTGCAATCAGAACAGCTCTCTAGTCGACGCCAGATTCCCAGACGAGAGCGCGCTGGGGCTGACGGATTATCGGGCTAGCTTATGCAGCTAGAGCGAAATCAACTGTAGTTTTATCTGCAGTTATAGTTTTGCTTGGTTTTTGGTTAACGAGATCATCCAAGCTTCCTCGGCCCGCTTCCTCTGTCCCAACAACTAAAGTCGAAACCGATCACCCCCGTAGTTACTCGACTTCGATTAAACGCCTGCTTCGGCATCTAACTATGAAGTCGAAAATTATGGGTAAAAATGATTACTGAGTTAGCATTTATGTAACGCATCCATATGTAGTTTTCATTCCTGCGGTCTTGCGACTTAATTCTAACGTGTCCTAATCCCAATGGATTTGCCAAGCTCATCGCCTAAAACCGGGCTAGTAATCCTTGCCAGAATTATTACGTGAGAAATTGCGAGAAACTTCACGCGTAGCCTGCCGCTCAAGCAAAGCTTGGCGCTTGTCATGCGCTTTCTTTCCTTTGGCCAGTGCGATTTCAACCTTGGCTCGACCATCCTTGAAATACAAAGAAAGTGGCACGAGTGTTAATCCACCCTGCTTAATTATTGAGTGAAGCTTGTCGATTTCACGACGATGCATCAAGAGCTTTCGCTTACGCCGAGGAGTGTGGTTGGTCCAGCTTCCTTCGTTGTATTCCGGAATGTGAATTCCTTCTAACCAGGCTTCCCCTTTATCGATCGTTGCGAAACCATCAATCAGAGAGGCACGTCCTGCGCGAAGTGATTTCACTTCAGTTCCTGAAAGCACTAAACCGCATTCGTAGACATCTTCAATGAAATAGTCGTGACGAGCAGCCTTGTTTTGGGCAATCATTTTCTTGCCTGTCTCTTTAACCATTTCGTCACCTCCATTTCGTTTGCTTTATTCGTTTGCTTTATTCGTTTGCGTAATGAGTTTGGGATCCACCCGCGCGTGGCAGGCAAAACCTTCCTAGTTATAAATCATAGGTAGTAATCATGGGAATTAATCATGGGGATTAAACGTGGGTACATATGTATAGACACATTCTCTCGCAAAATGTTGCCCTTGATTCGCCAACCGCCCCAGTTGGGGCTCAAATCAGACCTTTAAGTGGCGACGAAGAGTGATTATTGAAGAAACTGAGGAGATCAAGAGGCCGATTCCGAGGAGTTCCCCTGAAGCTACCCAGACATCTGACCACGTGAAGAATCGCGTAAATGAGAGCAGCGGTGCAACCTTTGAGGAAATCAAAAGCTTAAACAAAGATAACAGTCCCGTGGATACCAGCCATCCGATGATTGCTGAGAAGACGCCTTCGAGGAGGAACGGCAATTGAATCGAGAATGACGTAGCTCCCACAAGTTTCATCACACCTGTTTCGCGGCGGCGGTTGAATGCAGCGATACGAAGCGTATTTGAGATCAATAACATCGCCGTGCCTATCGAGGCAACACCAATTGCTAACGCGCCATCACGAAGCACGTTTAACAACTTGAAGAACTTGTCGAGAATTGCTCGTTGATCTTGAACCGTGTCCACTCCTGGACGACCAGAGAATGCAGACTGAATGACATTAAATTTCGTCGGATCCTTCAACTTCACCCTGAATGACTCTGGAAGTTGATCAGGAGTTACGTTTTGTGCAATTGCAGAATTCTTAAATCTCTCTTGGAAGTGCTGATAAGCCTGCGCTTGTGACTCATAGAAAACATTCTGCACAACCGGAAGAGCTTGCAAATCTTGTTGAATTGCTAGACGTTGCCCAGCTGTAATCGGGCCGCCCGAGCAAGATGGAGATTCTGAAAGGGAACCACAGAGGAATACTGATACTTCAATTTTGTCATACCAATAATCCTTCATCACGCGAACTTGTGAGTTGGCAAGAAGTCCGATTCCGAGAAGGGTCAGCGAAATAGCGATGGTGACCATCACTGCAAAAGTCATGGTGAGATTTCGGCGGATGCCAATTCTTACTTCACTCGCTACAAACGCTGCGCGCATTTTCACTTACCGCTTTCTCTCTGGTCTTGCATTTTCAAACTCTCTGGTCTTGCATTTTCAAACTCTCTGGTCTTGCATTTTCACACCGAAAGGTGCCGAAATTTACTTTTCTTGAATCAACCCGTGTATCCATAAACGCCGCGAACCTGATCACGAACAACTTGTCCGCCATCGAGCTCAATAACGCGCTTTCGCATTTGATCCACAATTCCAGAATCGTGGGTAGCCATAAGGACCGTTGTGCCTTCGCGATTAATTCTGTCGAGCAACTTCATGATTCCAACCGATGTAGCGGGATCAAGGTTTCCTGTCGGTTCATCGGCGATCAAAATCATTGGGCGAGAAACATAAGCGCGAGCAATTGCAACACGTTGCTGCTCTCCACCTGAAAGCTCGGAAGGTTTGCGATCTGATTTCTCCTCAAGACCAACTAGCTCAAGTACTTCAGGGACTTCACGATTAATTTCCTTTTGAGAGTAACCAAGGACATGAAGTGTGAAGGCGACGTTTTCAAAAACAGTTTTATTTGGAAGAAGGCGGAAATCCTGGAAGACCGTTCCAACTTGTCGGCGAAGCTCAGGAACCTTGTGGCTTGCGAGTGTTCCTAAATCCTTGCCTGCAACAGTAATTGTTCCGGCTGTTGGGGTCTCTTCACGCAAACAGAGGCGCAGAAACGTTGATTTACCGGAACCAGAAAGACCCACTAGGAAGACAAACTCGCCTTTGGCAATATCAATGCTCACCTTGTCGAGGGCAGGCTTCTCCTGCTTCGGGTAAAGCTTTGTAACGCTCTCAAAACGAATCACATCTACTCCTTAATTCTTGCTGCAGACCCATACTCTGCGTGCGGATCAACTTTCATCACGAGCGGCAAGCCCCTCGATACAGTCCAAAGTTTAGGTAAGGACAGGGGGCATTACAGGGAAATACGCGCTCATTTCGCTGTGAGAAAAAGCCAATCAAGCGTGAACTTCGAGATAAAACTTCGAAGGAGGCGTGCAAGGCCCTCCAAATCAGCAAATCTGAATTAATGGAGTGGCGATTCTTATGGAGTG
>CANCGX010000086.1 GCA_947377725.1 Actinomycetota bacterium | reverse complement strand
TAGCCGAAAAGTTGAGGACGGATTACCTTATTAACAGTCGTTCCATCCCAAATTCTTGATAGATTTCACCCATGTCTCAGATATCTGTAACCGTTAATGGCTCTCAAGAACTCATAGATCTAGAGACCCGGCCTACACATATTTTTGCGCCTATGGGCGATGTGGTTGTCTGCAAGATCAATGGCGAACTTCGCGATCTTTGGACTGACCTCAAGGATGGCGACGTTATTGAATCGGTTTTGATTTCTTCGGCCGAAGGTTTGGCCGTGCTCCGACATTCAACTGCCCACGTATTGGCTCAAGCGGTTCAAGAAGTCTTTCCCGAGACAAAACTTGGAATCGGACCTCCTATTACCGATGGTTTCTACTATGACTTTGATCCAGAAAAACCTTTCACGCCGGACGATTTGGCAAAACTTGAAGCTTCAATGCGTAAAATCATTAAGGCGGGTCAACGTTTCCGAAGGCGCGTTACCTCTGAAGCCGATGCTCTCAAAGAGTTAGCGGCAGAACCTTTTAAATGTGAACTCATTGGATTGAAATCAGGAAGTGATGATGAGTCCAATGTTGAAGTAGGCGGCGCCGAGCTAACGATTTACGACAATCTGGGAAGAGACGGCCAGCCCGTATGGTCAGATTTATGCCGAGGACCACATTTGCCATCAACGAAGTTGATACCCGCATTTAAACTTATGCGCACTGCAGCTGCATACTGGCGCGGATCTGAAAAAAACCCAATGCTTCAACGTATTTATGGAACAGCATGGGCTTCTCAAGAAGATCTTGATGCACATTTAGCTCTGTTGATTGAAGCAGAAAAGCGCGATCACAGACGCCTTGGCACTGAACTGGATTTATTCTCATTCCCTGATGAAATTGGAAGCGGCCTTGCTGTGTTCCATCCAAAGGGCGGCATTATTAGAAGAGCGATGGAAGATTATTCTCGTCACCGCCACGAAGAAGAGGGTTACGAGTTTGTATATTCCCCTCACTTAACCAAAGCCGCACTTTTTGAAACTTCTGGACATCTGGATTGGTATTCAGAGGGAATGTATCCACCCATGATCATGGATGAAGAACTTCATGCTGACGGCACGGTTAAAAAAGCTGGTCAAAAGTATTACATGAAGCCAATGAATTGCCCGTTCCACAATTTGATTTACAAATCTAGTAGTCGTTCTTATCGCCAGCTCCCGCTTCGACTCTTCGAATTTGGAACTGTTTACCGGTATGAAAAATCTGGCGTTATTCATGGTTTGACTCGTGCGCGGGGATTCACTCAAGACGATGCCCACATCTACTGCACTAAAGATCAAATGCCGGGTGAATTGGATTCACTTCTGACCTTCGTTCTGAATTTACTGCGCGACTATGGCTTGGATGATTTCTACCTCGAACTTTCCACGCGCAATCCCGAAAAATCAGTTGGTGAGGATAAGGATTGGGAAGCTGCTACAGAAGCGCTCCGATTGGCTGCAGAGAAACAGAATTTAGAACTCGTTCTAGATCCAGGTGGCGCGGCTTTTTACGGACCAAAGATTTCCGTGCAGGCAAAAGATGCGATTGGACGCACGTGGCAAATGTCCACGATTCAAGTGGATTTCCAATTGCCTCAACGTTTTGATTTGGAATACCAGTCAAGTGATGGATCGCGCCAACAACCAGTGATGATTCATCGCGCACTCTTTGGTTCCATTGAACGCTTTTTTGGAGTACTTACTGAACATTATGCAGGAGCGTTCCCTCCGTGGCTCTCACCCGTTCAGGTTCGAGCAATTCCAGTTGCGGATGCATTTCTTCCATACCTTCAAGAGATTGCATCCAAAATGCGAAAGTCGGGTATCCGCATAGATGTTGATACTGCAGACGAAAGAATGCAGAAGAAAATCCGTAACGCCCAACTCGAAAAGATTCCTTTTATGTTAATTGCCGGCGAAGAGGATCAGGCAGCCAATACTGTCTCATTCAGATACCGCAACGGTGAACAGAAAAATGGAATCTCGATTGAGGATGCGATGGAAGAAGTTCTTGCTGCTGTAAAAGACCGCAAGCAGATTTAAAGATGTCTCAACTAACGGGCGGTGCTGGCATGCCTGATAGTTGGTCGCGGCTATGGGCTCCTCACCGAATGGATTATTTATCCGGTGAAAATCGCCCGCTACCTGGCAATGACGTTCCGTGCCCGTTCTGCGCTGTTCCGCACATGAATGACGAAGAAGGATTGATTGTTCATCGCGGAATTGAAGCGTACGTTGTTATGAATCTCTATCCCTATAACGCCGGACATCTCCTTGTGTGCGCATATCGACATGTTGCGGATTTAACCGACCTTACACAATCGGAACGAAGTGAGATATCAGAATTAACTGCTCACTCTATGGCGGTACTTCGTAAAGTTTCAGGTGCAAGTGGTTTCAATTTGGGAATGAATCAAGGCGCGGTATCTGGCGCTGGGGTTGCTGCGCACATTCATCAACACGTTGTACCGAGGTGGGCAGGTGACGCAAACTTCATGCCGATTATTGGGCAGACAAAAGTATTACCGCAATTGTTGAGCGAAACGAGAAAAGCGCTATCTGCTGGATGGAACCTGAGAGATTAATTCTTTCATTTGATCTAACCCTAGATTGGACCCTTGAATCCACGGTAGTGCGGGAAATAAAAGTCCCTCGATAAAACCGTCCTCACCGGATTGTTCTAACAGTTCTTGATACTCTAAAACGTATTCACCGACGAGCTCTTTGTGTTCGTCATCGCTCTCCATAAGTTTCGGTGAACCATCCGTGTAGTCCACGATTTTAAGTGAGATTAAATCTATGAGGGCAGTTGGCTTTCCATCATCACTATGGAGAACGAGGTATCGGGTTGCTACCGGGTCCAACATTTTTGATGCAATTGCAGTCATGTCATCAAAGTCCAGATCTGCGCTATCTGTTTCGGAGATGACAACGATGGAAGGGATATACATTTCCCGGGCGAAGAGCCATGAATCGATATCGGCTCTGACAATCCCATCGACCGCGCTCACAATAAATATGGCCAAATCCGAGCCTTCTAGCGGCTCCGGGGTTAAACCGAGCGAACTCGCCAAATCGAGGGAAGACTTGCCGATGACAGAGACCGAAATTAGGTTGCTCACAGGGCGAAAGCCTACGATGAGACTGATGCTTCAGAACTCTTTAAGGGCGCCTGTCACCCGAATAATTACCCCGGTCTGCCGAGGCTTGCTGAGGGTTGGGCTAACTGCAAATGC
>CANCGX010000085.1 GCA_947377725.1 Actinomycetota bacterium | reverse complement strand
CCAAAAAGCTTTGCACGCTTGGCACGAAGCATCGACATTTCAACCAATATTTTCTTGGTGTCATGCTCGTTGTCGCGGTTGGCTTTCATCAAGGAATTTTCCATAACCTTCTTACGAAGTTCACGGTTCTTCAGAGACGCAAGAAGTGGATGTCCGCTGAAGTTCACGGCTGTAATTAAATATTTTCCATCAAGGTCTCGATCTTTCGCTGCGGCAGCACATGCAGCAATTTCATTTTCGCTTAAACCGTCTAAATCTTTTACGTCATCAACAACGATCGCCAAATCATTTGTATCAGCAAGCAAACTCTTATCGAACTGAGTTTGAAGTTTGGAAAGTACTTCATTTAACCCCTTGAGGGTTTCGCGTTGAGCTTCTGAAAGATGGGCACCGGCATGAATGAAATCGGTGTAATACTTCTCAAGAAGGTTGGCATCCTCTTCGTTTAGCCCCAGGGACTCACGCTTCTCATGCAAACTCTTAATTCGAGCAAAGAGTGCCGGGTTTAAGCGAATGGAATCGGAGTGAGCAGATAACTTCGGCGCCATTTCCTCTTCGATTGCAATCAGTGCATCACTTGTGTCACTCGATGATTTGTTATAAAAAACCATGAGCATGCGAGTGAGAAGTTGTCCGCTCTTCTCCATCGCAACGAGCGTGTTCTCAAATGTTGGCTCGCCAGAAGCGATGATTGCTTCCACTTCAGCCAACTGTTCCTCGCATCCTGCATAGAAAGCAGGCAGGTAGTGCTCATCTTTGATGAGAGCAAAACGAGGCAGTTCGTACTCAAGGTCGCTGCGGGTGGCAAAAGGATTAGAGGTATCTAGAGGCATTTCAGAAGTGTAGTTGGGCTTGCGTGCACAAAATAGAATGAACCCGTGATCACAATCGAAATCCGGGTACGACCCAATGCCAAGAGCAATCGGGTCGGCGGGGTAGTTGGGGATCCGGCCCGCTTAGTGGTTGCCGTGCAAGCCCCAGCGGTTGATGGCAAAGCAAATGAGGCCGTGTTAAAGGTTGTAGCTAAAGCATTTGATCTTCGAGCCCGCGACATTTCTATTGTTCACGGGGAACTAGCGAGAGATAAGCGCCTTACCTTGAGCGGTGCTGATTCGCTCTTACAAGACCGACTTCACGAGCTGATGGGAATTCTGACTTAATCTTAATTATCTTCAGATTCGATTTCGCCTAGCGCGGGTGAGGATTCATCAAGAGAGTCTGAAATGATTTTAATGTTAGAAGCGATAGTCATGCATCGAAGCATTTGTTCATGGGAAATCTTTTCGTTATGTTCCAAAAGCGAATTGCTCAAAGTTTTAGCTTGAATTCGAAGATCGTCGGCAATAGTCACATCAACGAATTGGAATTGTTCGTTTACTGAATCAATTTTTGAAGTAATGGCGTTACTTGCCGCTCGAAGCGCATCACTAATCTCAAGCCGAATATCTTGGGGGAGATCGCCTTCAATTGCTGCATCGAAGAGTGCGCGGGCAATTCCGCGGACTTGAACAACAGTATGTTCCATTGCTGTCGCGCGAAGTGCCAACAATTGTGCTTCATCTAATTCAGCAAGCGGTGACCACTTTGCATAACTCTTTGCTTCATCAGCTTGTGAGCGAATAGTTGGGATCATCTCAATAAGCATGCGCCCACGTGCGAGCCACTTACCTGCTTCTTGTTGGGTGTAATCCAAACGAAGCCCCGCTGACATATCGGAAAGCAATTTAGAACTCTTGCGACCGATTGAACCGATTTGTTCAATGGTTCGACCTGCTGGAGTTGATGGATGAGAAAAATATGAAAATGTGATTCCAACTGCAGCGCCGATAAGAGTGGAAAGCAAGCGACTAGTTGCTGTGCTCTCACTTATTCCAGGTCCCATAACAATGAGTGCGGTGACCGGAACATTTATTGAGGCAACTTCATCAAGGCGAAGGGCGCGAGCAATCACGGCGCAAAGGAGCATGGTTGAGGCGATGGAGATGAATCCAAAGTTAAAGAGATTGACCGTGATGAGAGCAATAATCGCTCCGATAGCTGTACCAATTATCTGGCCAAAGCCCTCTCGGACTGATTTGTGAATACTGATTCGAATAGTGAGCGAACATACGATTGCAGCAACTACTCCACCATGTTTCAGTAAGGAGTCGCCCACCAGCCATGCTGTTGCTGAGGCAATAGCGGCCACCGAAATCTGGCGGAGCCAAATTTTTCGAGTTAAGAAGGGTTTAAATACCTTCTTAAAGAACCGTTTCATCTGCGAATTCTCTCATCTATAGTCTGTTCATGAGCAAGTTACTTACGACTTCAGATGAAGTTTCTGCGCTGGTCAACAGCGTAAAGGTTGTGGCAATCGTTGGGGTTTCAGATAAGCCAGATCGCGCTAGCAATGGAGTCGCAAAGTATTTGCAAGACCATTCGTCTTACAAGCTCTATTTTGTAAATCCACTTCTCGAAACCGTCCTAGGGGAAAAGTCCTATAAATCCCTCGCCGAAATTCCAGAGAAGATTGATTTAGTCGATGTCTTCCGCAAACCGTCAGATATGGAAGCGGTTATGGATGAAGCAATCGAAGTTGGTGCGAAAGCGTTCTGGATGCAACTAGGTATTAGCGAAGCAACCCAGGCAGAACGTGGTGTTCAAGCAGGGATGGATGTTGTGCAGAATCTTTGCTTGAAAGTTGAATTCGAAAAATACGTTCGTTAGCGATCTTCAAGAATTAACGAAACCGAGTTGATGCACCAACGCTCATCAGTTGGGACGTCATAACCTTCGCCTTTAAATACGTGGCCAAGATGTGAATCACATTTTGCACACCGCACTTCAGTGCGAATGCGAGGAGCTAGTGAGTCATCCTCAAGCAAAATGACAGCATCATCAGAAGTCGGTGCGTAGAAAGAAGGCCATCCGCATCCTGAGTGAAACTTTGTTTCGCTTTTGAATAGTTCGTTCCCGCATGCCTTGCATCGGTAACTTCCAACTTTGTCGGTATCGGTGTATTCACCTGTGAAAGGTCGTTCGGTAGCACCCTTACGGAGAACCTCATATGACAAGGGATCTAAGCGGGCCTTGAGTTCTTCTTCACTCACCTGAAAATCGGACATGTTGAAACTTTAGTGGAATACTGGGCTTAACAGAAAATCGGAGTACTTACTTGTTAGTTCAGACCCTTCGCGAATTCCTGCGCCCTTACAAGCGCACCGTCTGGGTTGTCATTTTTCTCCTGCTCATCCAATCGATTGGCAATCTTTACCT
>CANCGX010000084.1 GCA_947377725.1 Actinomycetota bacterium | reverse complement strand
GATGGATTAATTCTTCCCGGAGGTGAATCGACCACAATCGCCAAACTCGCAAGAAGTTTTGATTTATTCGACCTCATTTCTGGACGAATCAAGGCTGGATTACCCACCTATGGTTCCTGTGCAGGAATGATCCTTCTTGCAAATGAGCTTGTAGATGGCGCCAAAGGCCAAGAAACTTTCGGTGGCCTTGATGTAAAAGTTCGACGAAATGCCTTTGGCCGCCAAGTGGACTCATTTGAAACTGACCTAGACGTACTTGGGATTGGATCGGTGCATGCTGTTTTCATCCGAGCACCATGGGTGGAAACGACGAATCCACGCGTGGATGTCATGGCGGCAGTAGAAATAGACGGCGTGTCTCATCCTGTCGCTGTTCGCCAAGGCAATATCTTGGCAACATCATTTCACCCTGAATTGACAGGGGATAACAGGGTTCATAGATACTTTGTCTCTGAAATTTGTCAGAAATCTTAGATCAACCAAAAGTCAGACAGGGGTAGATAAGAATGTCAGGCCATTCCAAATGGGCGACCATCAAACACAAGAAGGCAATTCTTGATTCTCGTCGCGCGAAAAGTTTTGCAAAGTACATCAAAGGTATTGAAGTTACTGCGCGCCTTGGTGGAGCCGATCTTGCAGGAAACCCCGCACTCTATGACGCCGTAACGAAAGCCAAACGTAATTCGGTACCGGCAGATAACATCGAGCGAGCAATCAAGCGTGGAGCTGGGTTGGAATCGGGTGGCGCTGAATACGTAACGATTATGTACGAAGGTTACGGACCTGGTGGCACTGCAATAATGATTGAATGTCTTTCTGATAATCGAAATCGAGCAGCATCTGAAGTGCGCGTTGCGGTAACTCGCAATGGTGGCAACATGGCCGACCCTGGTTCAGTGGCTTATATGTTTAACCGAAAAGGCGTCATCATGGTCTCCAAAGAAGGCGGAGTTAACGAAGATAAGATTATGGAAGCTGCCCTTGATGCGGGCTTGGAAGATGTGAATGATTTCGGAGATAACTTCCAAGTAGTTTGCGAATCTTCAGATCTCGTTGGAGTGCGAACTGCGTTACAAGCTGCTGGAATCGATTATGAATCGGCAGATAGCTCATTCCTCCCAACCGTGACAGTTCCGCTAGATGCGGAGAACGCTAAAAAGGTCTTCGAATTGATTGATGCGATTGAAGAGTTGGACGACGTTCAAAATGTCTTCGCAAACTTTGATGTATCCGATGAAGTAATGGCGAGCCTCGAGTAGTTATTACGTAGCCTAGATAGGCTGGTAGTCATGAAGGTATTGGGTGTCGACCCTGGTCTCACGCGCTGTGGGCTGGGAGTAGTCGAGAGCAACGGTTCCCAAAAACTCAGTATGGTCGGAGTCGGGCTAATAAAAACTTCGCCTGACCTTGGTTTGGAAATGCGGTTACTGGAATTAGAGACAGAACTGATTGAGTGGATCGATCTTCACAAGCCCGATGTGATTGCAGTGGAACGAGTTTTTTCACAACTTAACGTTCGGACTGCAATGGCAACCGGACAAGCCGCAGGCGTGGCATTGTTGGTTGCAGCCCGACGAGGGATTCCCGTAATGATGCACACGCCAACTGAAGTTAAAGCAGCAGTCACAGGCTCTGGTCGTGCGGATAAAAAACAAGTGGCACTTATGGTGCAAAAATTATTAGGTCTTGATGAGATTCCAAAGCCTGTCGACAGTACTGACGCTTTGGCGCTAGCTATTTGTCATCATTGGCGGGGAGCGGGCAATGCTCGTTTAGCGGCTGCTGTAGAAGTTGATAAAGCGCGAAAGTTGGTTAAGAAATGATCGCCATGCTGAGTGGAACCATCAAGGCAACGACTCTCAATTCTGCGGTCGTTGATGTTGGGGGAGTTGGAATGCTTGTGCAGATTTCTCCCCGACTTGCTGCATCCCTGAATGTTGGCGCAAGTGCACATCTACATACACATTTGATTGTTCGGGAAGATTCGCTGACATTATTTGGATTCGAAAGTCAGTCGGATAAGGATTTGTTTGAAGTGCTGCTATCCGTGACAGGAATAGGCCCAAAGGTTGCTCAATCGGCGCTTTCAGTTTACGACGCCGCCGAAATTGTTTCTGCAATAACAAACGAGAAAGCATCAGTACTTGAACGTATTCCAGGGCTCGGAAAAAAGGGTGCACAACGTTTAATTCTTGAGTTAAAAGAGAAAGTGAAGTCGCTAAATGTTTCTTCCATCTCTCGACCATCCGGCTGGCGAGATCAAGTGAGCGATGCTTTATTGGGGCTTGGGTTCACATCAAGAGACACTGAGGATGCGCTGGATATAGTTTCAAGTCATTTCGGTAGTGACGTTGTAAGTACGGACATCTCCGCCTTGCTTAAATTTGCACTGCAGACGCGAGGAAGAAAATGAGCGCAGAGAGCGAATCAATTCTCAGCGCTTCAGCGGCTGAAGCTGAACGGCTTCAAGAACTGGCGTTACGTCCGAAATCTCTTTCGGATTTCACAGGACAGGAACGTGTTTCAAATCAAATCCAGTTACTGCTAGACGCTGCTAAATCTCGTAACCATCCGGCTGATCACATCTTGCTTTCGGGACCTCCTGGTTTAGGAAAGACAACGCTCGCCATGATTATCGCTTCAGAAATGAACGCTCCAATTCGAATAACAAGTGGACCGGCCATCACTCATGCAGGAGATTTAGCGTCAATTCTTTCGTCACTTGTTGAGGGCGAAATACTTTTCTTGGATGAAATTCACCGTATGTCCAGACCTGCCGAAGAGTTGTTATATCTCGCGATGGAAGATTTTCGAGTGGATGTCATTGTCGGTAAAGGGGCTGGAGCAACAGCTATTCCATTGCAACTCCCACATTTCACATTAGTAGGAGCGACCACACGAGCAGGCTTATTACCAAGTCCCTTAAGAGATCGCTTTGGCTTCACAGCGCAGTTAGATTTTTATGACAACTCTTCGCTTTCTCAGATTGTCCGTAGAAGTGCGCATTTGTTAGAAGTAGGCATTGATGACGAGGCAATTGACGAGATTGGATCTCGTTCGCGTGGCACGCCTCGCGTAGCCAATCGCCTACTTAGGCGAGTTCGCGATTTTTCTCAGGTTCGCGGCGATGGACACATACGATTAAAGGATGCCCAAGAAGCCTTGGCGATGTATGAAGTCGATGAGAGTGGCCTAGATCGGATGGACCGCTCCCTTTTGGAAGTTTTGGTCAAGCGTTTTGGTGGTGGTCCGGTTGGAATCAGCACCTTGGCTATGGCAATCGGGGAGGAAGCGGAGACGATTGAGTCGCTAGCTGAACCCTTCCTAGTAAGAATGGGCTTCTT
>CANCGX010000083.1 GCA_947377725.1 Actinomycetota bacterium | reverse complement strand
CATTTAGGAGATTTTGTTGAGTATACGGAGATTAAAGAAGAGCTTCGCGATTTAGAAAAATCCCTTTCAAAGAATTCAAAAAAGAAAAGGATCGCAGCCGAAGAAAGAATTATTCAACTTCGCCGAGAACTTCGAGCGCATGCGTGTCACGGATGTGCGGATAGAGAGCAGCACGCACGTCTGGCTGATCGCGCCTCGCGCCTCATCCGAGAAAATCGGGGTCTTCAAGAGAGAGTAAGCAATCGCACAGACGTCATTGCTAGACGTTTTGATTTAGTCCAGATAATGCTTAAGGAGCTCGGGTATCTTGAGGCAAACACCATCACTCCGCCTGGCAGACTCCTCGCAAAGATTTATGGCGAAACAGATTTACTCATTTCCGAACTAGTACGTAAAGAGATATTGCTTGGTTTGAATGCTTCAGAGCTTGTTTCGGTTCTTTCCTCCTTGGTTTACGAGGCAAGGCGCGATGAAACTCCGAAAATTCCGCATGGAAAAGTCCAAGAGACGCTAGGAACAGTTGTGAACATTTGGCACGAACTCCATGAACGCGAGCTCGATCTTGGGTTAGAACCAATGCGTGAACCAGATTTGGGCTTCTGTTGGGGTTCATATCGGTGGGCAAGTGGGCATTCCCTGTCTTCAATATTGCGCGGTACTGAAACAACCGTGGGAGACTTTGTTCGATCCATGAAACAAATTATCGATTTACTTCGTCAACTGGGAAATGCTTCTCAAGAACTTTCAACTGTTACCGAAGAAGCTTTGAAAAGGGTTGACAGGGGAGTGGTTACATACGCAGGAGTTGTTGGATGACTTTAATGCTTTTAGATAGTGCGTCACTTTGGTACCGCGCTTACTATGGAATGCCGGACACGCTTGTGAATTCACAAGGGGAGCCAGTCCATGCAATTAGAGGTTTTCTGGATATGAGTGCGCGCTTAATTTCGCAATATCGACCAAATCGACTTGTAGCTTGCCTTGACGGCGATTGGAGACCTTCCTGGCGCGTAAATCTCTTTCCTGATTACAAAGCTAATCGGGTCATTGGAGATGAAGAAGAAGATGAACCGGAAACGTTAACTCCGCAGATTCCCATTTTGCTTGACGTGCTCGAGGCGATTGGAATTCCGCTCATAGGAGCAGATGATTACGAAGCTGACGATGTAATAGCAACGTACAGTGTCAAAGAACCAGGACCAACCCTTATAGTCACAGGAGATCGCGATTTATTTCAACTTGTTGATGACAAAAGAAAAGTTAAAGTTGTTTATCTTGCCCGTGGAATTGCAAATCATGATCTCGTTGACAAGAAATGGATTTCAAGTAAATACGAGATACCGGGAGATAGGTATGCGCTCTTTGCCATGATTCGCGGAGATGCATCTGATGGGTTACCAGGAATTCGTGGGATTGGTGAAAAAGGTGCAGCTGTGATTGCAAATGCGTTCCAGAGCATGAATGAAGTTCTGGGTGCAGCGCACTCCGATGATGAAAAACTCCCACCGGCACTTCGAAAGAAACTTCTTGCTGATGTTGAATATGCGAAAGTGGCAGAGAAGCTAGTTCATTGCGCGCTAGATGTTCCGATCCCAAAGGTAGAATTGAAGATTCCTGAAGCGCAACCAGATTTGAGTCGCATTTATCAGCTCAAAGAAGAACACAACCTTGGTGCAAGCGTTGATCGATTTATTGCAGCTTTAGGTTGGTGATGACATTATGTTAAGTAAGGTTTTGATCTGCGTTCCTACCTATAACGAGTCTGAAAATATCTGCGAGATATTAAATCGGCTAGAGACTGCAATCACGAAGCTTGAAAATCTATTCGATTTCACAATTCTCCTTATAGATGACAATTCACCAGATGGAACAGCCAAAATTGTTGCCGAAGCTCGATTTGACCATGTTGAGATCCTTTCCCGAGCAGAAAAAGGTGGCTTGGGGCCTGCATATTTAGCTGGTTTTGCCTGGGGATTAGAGCGAAATTTCGATCTTTTCGTCGAGTGCGATGCAGATGGCAGTCACCAACCGGAAGAACTCCATAGACTTTTGGAAGCTATAGATGGCTCAGCCTTGGTTATCGGTACACGGTGGATGACGGGCGGAAAAGTAATCAATTGGCCAATACACCGCAGATTGATCTCCCGAATCGGTACTAAGTACGCACAAATCGCCTTGAGGCTGCCATATCGAGACCTCACAGGCGGCTACCGAGTATTGACTGGGGCTTGCCTGGAATCCATCAGATTAGAGACTGTTGAAACACTTGGCTACGGTTTTCAAATCGAAATCGCTATGAGAACTCATGATGCAGGGCTATCGATTGTTCAAGTTCCGATTACATTCATTGAGCGCACACGTGGGAAGTCCAAAATGAGCAAGGAGATCGTTTGGGAAGCGCTAAAGCAGACGACTAAGTGGAGTTTCTCAAGGTCCTAACAGGGCAATTCTCACGCGTTAGTAAATACCCGATAATCTACATTATGTTAACTAAGAAATCAGGAGGAGAGATCTGCCGCGAATTCTTCGATAGGCAGGCAGGCACAAACTAGGTTCCTATCCCCGTAAACCCCATCAATTCGTCCTGTGGTTGGCCAATACTTACCCGAGATACCGATTCCAACCTCTTGGCCACCAGGAAATGCGCCAACCGCTCTGGAATATTTTCTATCCCAATCGCTTCGTAGCAAATCAGCATCTGTGTGAGGCGCAAAATGCAAAGGTGATTCAAGGGCTGTTAACTCCCCTTGTTCAATATCTGCGATTTCGGCACGAATCAAAATCATTGCTTGTATAAATCGGTCCAATTCGGAGACATCTTCAGATTCAGTTGGTTCCACCATCAGCGTTCCTGACACTGGAAAACTCATTGTTGGGGCGTGAAAACCATGATCCATAAGTCGCTTGGCAACATCATCGACAGTTACGCCCGTCAGCTTCGTAATCTCGCGAAGGTCCAGAATGCATTCATGAGCTACAAAGCCATTCTCACCTTTGTACAGAACAGGGAAATGTTCATCAAGCTTTGAAGCAATGTAATTGGCCGACAAGATTGCAACCTGAGTTGCTTTGGTGAGACCAGCTCCACCCATCATTCGTATGTACATCCACGAGATTGGAAGGATGCTCGCAGATCCAAAAGGCGCAGAACTGACAGGGCCAGGACCGGTGGCAGGGCCTGCAAACTCATCTAGTGGGTGATTAGGCAAGAACGGTGCCAGGTGTGCTTTGGAAATTACAGGGCCTACTCCTGGTCCCCCACCTCCATGAGGAATGCAAAACGTTTTATGTAAATTCAAGTGAGAAACGTCTGCTCCAAATTTTCCTGGTTGAGCAAGACCAACAAGAGCGTTGAGGTTCGCACCGTCGACATACACCTGTCCCCCTGCATCGTGAACCATTCCACATATCTTCCCGATGGCAGTTTCGAATACGCCGTGAGTTGAAGGGTATGTGACCATCAAGCAAGC
>CANCGX010000082.1 GCA_947377725.1 Actinomycetota bacterium | reverse complement strand
GACATCGTCATTCATGATGCAAACAATCTCGACCCCTCATATGCCTTCGCTTTGTCTCGCTTATCTGGATCTGAGCTTGTGCATGTCCCCATTGGTGTTTTCCGTGATGTGGAGCGTGCTGAATATTCCGGTCTCGTAAATGACCAAATTGCTGGAGTCATCGCTGCTCAAGGAGCCGGCGATCTGTCGACCTTGCTTTCGAGTGGGGATACTTGGGAAGTTGAGTAATCTCCCAACTTAAAGTGGTCTACCTCATTACCAGGCCGTATATCCGCCATCTATAACGAGATCCGCGCCTGTCATATAGTCAGAAACGGATGAAGCAAGAAAAACTATTGCTCCTTGCAAATCACTTACTTCTGCCATTTTCTCTTGAGGAATACGTGATTTCCACACTGGCCACATTTTTGTTCCAATTTCAGTGTGGAGCAAATCTTCGACTAGCGCTGTTCTTGTATAGCCAGGGGAAATACAATTTACCCGCACACCTCTGTTCGCCCATTCGGCACCTAAATTTCTCGTTAGGGAAAGAACTCCTGCTTTAGAAATATTGTATGCAGATTGATTTTGCGGAAAATTTGTTACGTGAGCTGACATCGATGCTGTATTAATTATCTTGCCATACCCATTGTCGAACATGAAATTTGCTTCGGCTTGTGCACACAAGAATACTGAATCCAGGTTAATTTTCATGGTTCGCTGAAAATCTTCATAGGACATAGATTCAGAATCTACCCATTGAGCCGTGCCAGCGTTATTGCAGGCGATTGTTAAATTGCCAAGCTCTCCAACAACCGTTTTGACCATTTGTTTAACTTGATCTTCATTTGTGACATCGACCTTCAGAGCCAAGGCTGTTACTTCTGGATTGCGATTTTTAATCTCATCCACAACTTTGAGGGCTTTATCAAGATTTAAATCAACGACTGCCACGTCTGCACCAGCATCAGCAAGGGCATGCGCAAACCCTCGACCGATACCTTGCGCCCCACCAGTCACAAGAGCTACTTTGCCCTTAAGTGAGAACCGTTCAAGAATATTTGAACTTGTAAAAATATTGTCATTATCCATTTTTTATTCTCCGGTCACGAGGTACTTGATATCGCCTTGTCTTGGGCTTTGAGTGAGAAATTTAGGGAGCTCATCCAAAGAAATGGTCCGTGAAATCAAGGAGTCTAGATCTAATTTTCCGCTCGAAATAAGTTCAACAGCCCTTGCTTGAGTGAATGGGTTGATGTATGAGCCAATAATTCGGAGGCCGCGAATAACAATCTCATAAACACTTATTTCTGCCCGTTCATGCGAAGGAGCAACTCCAAGAACTAAAACAACTCCACCAGAACGGGTAATCGCTACTGCTTGATTAAAAGTTTCGATCACTCCAGCAGCTTCAAAAGTTATATCCATGTCACTCAACTCTTTTGTGATGTCCACAGCCGCCGGATCTAAAGTTTTCGTAGCACCAATCTTTTCTGCAATCTCACGACGTTCTTGTTGGCGAGTTACTAAAACAATTTCTGCAGCGCCAGCAAGTTTACAGAGCTGGATAAGTAGCATTCCCATTGAACCACCGCCAAGAATTGCAACGCGATCCCCACTTTTTATTTCAGACAAATCGATGCCTCTGATGCAGCATGCAAGTGGTTCTACGAGTCCAAGGTGTAACGGATTAGTTGTGGGGGGGACTAAATAAGCTTGGGTATCTGGAAGTAATACATATTCTGCAAAGCCTCCATTTATCGTAACGCCTAGTGCTATCAAATCTCGACAGTGGGCGGTTCTTCCTGCGAGGCAGTGATCGCATTTCCCGCAAACGATATTCGGATCTACAGAAACGAGGTCACCTATTTGAAATGAAACTCCTTCTCCGACGGCAGTGACTCGTCCACCAAATTCATGTCCAAGCACGAGCGGCATTTTCGCGGGATGCTCACCAACTAAAATATGACGGTCAGTTCCACATAGTCCACAGGCAAGCATTCTAATTACTAATTCATGAGGTCCTGGCGTTGGGGTTGGAATCTCCGCAACTTCCAAAGTATTAATTCCGTTCAGAAGTACGGCCTTCACCTTTGATCACCTTTCATTACAAATAATTATTAAAACAGTACATTCATTTCTATTTCACAGCAATAGGTCTACTGTCTGCTTCATAAGTTTACTTGGAAGGATTGGAGAGTCACGTGACATCAAACAAGACATCAAACAAGACATTGCAATTCGGTGGTCATTCCCTCGTCTGGACTGGAGATTGGTCTCCAGAGAACGCTCGAAAGTCTGCCTCGAGCGCACACAAGGCTGGCTATGACTATATTGAAATGTTAATGATTGAACCATGGAAAATTGATTCCGCCATGACCAATGATTTGTTGGCTGAATTCAATTTAACCGCGACCGCTTCACTTGGTCTATCTGTTGAGAATGATGTCACAAGCACAAATCCGGCAATCGTACAAAAAGGCGACGAACTATTGCGAGAAGTAGTAGACAAACTTTACTCAATCAATGCAACAGAACTTTGCGGCGTTATTTATTGCAGTTTACAGAAATATCCGGGGCCAGCTTCCATTGAGAATCGCACTAATTCAATAAAGGCTATGCAAAGACTTGCAGATTATGCTGCAGATAAAGGAATCAATATCAATTTTGAAGTAGTTAATAGATATGAAACAAATATTATGAATACCGGAAAAGAGGGTTTGAAATTCCTTGAAGCTGTCGATCGGCCGAACGCTTACTTGCACCTGGACACTTATCACATGAATATTGAGGAAGATGGGATGGCTGCCGCAGTTTTAGAGGCGGGTGACCGTCTCGGCTATGTACATATTGGTGAAAGTCATCGAGGTTATTTAGGTTCTGGAAATGTTGATTTCGATACATTTTTCGGGGCACTAAAACAAATTAATTACGCAGGCCCTATTACTTTTGAATCGTTTTCATCAGTGGTAGTTGATCCTGCACTTTCTAACGCACTCTGTATTTGGAGAAATCTTTGGGATGACTCTGATGACTTAGCGTCCCATGCACTTAAATTTATGAAGGCTCGATATTAATTTAGAGCTTGGTAGGTATCTTGAATCATTGATTCAAGATCTCGCAAAGGGGTCCAGCCCAAAACTTCCTTAGCTTTAGCTATTGAAGCAACAAGAACTGCGGGATCTCCAGCGCGACGTTCGGCCATCTCTACAGTGATTTTGGCGCCTAATACTTTTGAGGCAGTATCTATGACTTCGTTAACGCTATAACCCCGGCCGCTTCCAAGATTTATTACAACATGACCAGGAGTTGTTAAGTTCTTAAGTGCGAGAATGTGTGCTTCGACTAAATCAACGACGTGTACATAGTCGCGAATGCATGTTCCATCCGCTGTTGGCCAATCGCTACCAAATATTTTGAGCGGGTTTACTTGAGAAGCTTTAAGCACATTTGGAATTAAATGTGTCTCTGGGTCGTGTGATTCACTCAACCAGCCGTTTTTGGTTTTCAAAGATCCGGCGACATTGAAATAACGGAG
>CANCGX010000081.1 GCA_947377725.1 Actinomycetota bacterium | reverse complement strand
CCGACGTGCGGAGCGAATAGAAATGTAACTTCATCGTAACCACATGACGTGTAACTCGAGAATTTTTCCGGATCATTAGCGACCACGTCGACTTGAACTAGAGCATTTGGCATTGATAACGAATCGAGCTCGCTCGTGACAGCTTCCCCTAATGTGAATGCGGCCGAAGCACGCGCAATATGTAAATCGTTTGCAACTTTTTTCAATCTTTCAAATCTTGCTACCAGCTCACTTTCCAATTCAGCAATTCTCTCCGCGCCGCCATCAAGATCTTGAATTTTTACTTCCGCTTCTTCGTAATCACTTATCATTTTTACAAAGGCAGAATCTCGATCGTTGCCGACGCCATGTTTCTTCAGCAAAGAATTGATTGATTGCTTACGCAATTGCAGATACTCAAATCGACTGGGATCAGCTTCTAATCGCGCCAGGTAACTGACCAATTCACTTGAAACATCTTCAACAGTAAAGATCAGTTCAGCAAATCTTTCAATGTGAGGATCTAATGCGACATCTTTCGAGAGCAACTGGTCTAGTGCCTTTTTGGCAATCTTGAGGTTATTCAACGTTCCGGAGTCATCACTTTCCAAAATATTCAAAGCTTGCGTTAGCTGGGTATGTATCTCCTCTACGCTACCAAGTCGGTTTATTTCATTCTCTATCTCTACCAACTCGCCAAGTCGAGGCATGACGGCTGAGAAGTCGGAGACAAAATCTTTGAGAGATTTGATTTGCTGTTGAGCAGTGGAAGATTCGCCAACGAGTTGGGCTATTCTCTTTCGAAGCTCCTCATGTTCGGCAAATTCTTTTGTATACGATTCGCGTTGATTTTCAATTTGTCCAAAACTGTCGAGTAATTCGCGTTGTACGTTTTGCTTGCTCAATCGCACTGAGCTCGATTGAGCGTGGATCTCTAAAATCTCGGAGCAAATCTCATGAACCTTAGATGTTGTTGACAGGATCCCACCCATCGTAATTCTTGACTTACCTTCGTTTGAGACTGAACGCGAGACAGTCAATGTGTTCCCATCAACTTCAGCGCCTGCATCCACAACCTTCTGCCCAATCGTTGGGTTGATAGTGAATTGTGCCGAGACTATTGATCTTTCGGCACCCGTCCGTACGAAATCTGCATCTGCTCTTGCCCCGGTTATGAGCCCGAGTGCAGTAAGAACCATTGTCTTTCCGGCACCTGTCTCGCCCGATATGACCGTAAAGCCAGGTGAAAAAGAGATGCTCGCACTTTCAATTACACCTAGGCCTCGAATCGCAATCTCATCCAGCATCGGCCTAGTGCTTTTCTTATTCGCCACGCCAACCTTCAACAGGCAACTTAAATTTTGCAACCAACCTATCGGTGAAAGGAGAATTTTCAATATGGGCAAGCGATACGGTCGATGGATCGCGGGTAATCACAATTCGATCTCCTGCTAAGAGATCCGTTCGACGGAACCCATCGGCCGATAGAAGTGCATCATCAGATTCCACATCGATTGCAATTGTCGAATCAGGAGAAATCACCATAGGGCGTGAGAAAAGTGCGTGGGCTGCAATTGGCAGAAGAACGAGTGCAGGAACTTCCGGCCACACAACAGGACCCCCGGCAGAAAATGCATAGGCAGTGGATCCGGTTGGGGTCGAACATATAACTCCATCACATCCCCAACGCGAGAGAGGGCGATTATCAATTTGCACAAAGAGACTAATCATTGCGCCTGGAAGTCCCTCAATGACAACTTCATTCAAAGCCCAGCCATCAGCTACTTCTTTACCTTCGCGCATTACGATGTATCTCAAGAGCAAACGAGGTTCTGATTGGTAACTCTTATTGAGTAGAGCATTAACAATCTCTTCAATGGATGGCTTTCTTATTTCAGCCATGAAGCCGACGCTACCCAAATTTATGCCCAGGATTGGAACGTGCGTATTTCTGCACATTTGAGCAGCTCTGAGAATTGTTCCGTCGCCACCAAGAACAATTGCCAATTCCGCACCATCGGCGCTCTCTCGTGTAACGTCAAAACCTGACTGCGTGAGAGCTCCTTCGAGTTCTGATGCGTAGAGTTTCGCATCTTCCCGCGTTGGGTGAACAACTAAAAGAATCTTATTTCCATCTGGTTTACGTTCTTGATTCATATCAGTGTTCACTGTGGCCCTTTTTCTATTGCCTCATTAAGTGCCTCATCAGAAATTTCATCGCTACCGCGTTTCAGCCACAAGAAATATTCCACATTGCCGGAAGGGCCAGGCAATGAACTTGCCACCACTCCATAGCATCCAAGACCCATGTCGTATGCTGAGTCTGCAACATCTTTGACGGCAGATTTTCGAAGCAATGGGTCGCGCACAACTCCCCCAGCACCTAACTTCTCACGGCCAACTTCAAATTGTGGTTTAACCATGACAAGAAAATCTGCTGCAGTCCGCGAAACTGAAACAAGAGCCGGCAGAACGAGAGTTAATGAAATGAACGATAAATCTGCGACAATTAAATCAACTGGATCACCAATTTGTTCAATTGTTAAGTGACGTACATTCGTGCGGTCAAGAATTGTCACGCGATGATCTGATTGAATCTCCCAAGCAAGTTGCCCATACCCGACATCGACTGCAACTACTTGAGCAACATCGCGTTTCAATAAAACATCAGTAAATCCACCTGTCGATGCACCAGCATCTAGAGCTCTTTTCCCGGCGACAACGATTTGCGGAAATGCATCTAAAGCACCTGCGAGTTTGTGACCGCCTCGGGAAACGAAGTCACTCCGTTCTCCTTGTAAAGTAATTGATGTTTCGGCATCCACTTGCGTTGCGGGTTTTGATGCGGGTATACCTGTAACTAAAACAGTTCTCGACTCGATGAGGTCGGCAGCATGATCTCTCGAACGCGCTAGCCCACGACGAACTAACTCAGCATCAAGGCGAGTTTTCATTCCAGCTTATAAACCTTCGACCGTAGAGAGAGCGCCTTCGAGAGCACCATGAATAAGATCAAACTCCGCAACATGATTGTCGAGCGGAAGTTCCTGTATGTGAGCTATGCGCTCTTTAATTTCTGAAATCTCCATGTTCGTAGGCTATCTAATGAGCCGTGATTTTTTCCCTCATAATCGTTTGATTTCATTGGCTTCTACCTGCCAACGACTCGCAAGACCCGTAGGAGCTTGCCAAAACCTACGACGAACCGCTCCATGAACTTCAACCCACATCTCGGCTTTGAGCGGCAGAGCCTTACGTCGGGCGAATGAACTCCATGCTGCGATATCCAAGGTATCTACTTCCCGTTTTCTACTGCGCGGGTTTCCTCTATCCACCACCAGTCGAAACTCCACGACCTTGTCGCCACTTGGAAGAATTCTTTCCGTTGCTGCTGAACTCACGCGACCGCGCAAAGTGACTTCGTTGCACTGTTCAACCGGATTGTTTTCAACCAGTCTCATATTCTTTGATCCCACTCGCTACCAACTTTCGCTCTTCACACTCTTGAGATTCTCTAGATTTTCTAGGTTTTCTAGGTTTTCTAGGTTTTCCAAATTGTGTGGACTATGTGGGGCTCAGGGTTCTAGATAATGC
>CANCGX010000080.1 GCA_947377725.1 Actinomycetota bacterium | reverse complement strand
GGACCAAGATCTCTGTGAGTCAATTTAAACCAAGCGCGTGCAAAGACCTCACTGAAGTATGCAGGGTCTTTGTGGAAGCGCTCAGAAATCTCACGATAAATTGGATCCTTGATCATTGCCATATCTGCGTCGGTCATCATTGGATTGTGACGGATTGAAGGATCTTCGACATCAACAGGCTTGTCTTCTTCTTTAATATTGATTGGTTCCCATTGTGAAGCCCCTGCTGGAGATTTCGTAAGTTGCCACTCGTAAGAGAAGAGTAAATTGAAATAGCCGTTATCCCATTGAGTTGGATTTGTAGTCCATGCGCCTTCGATCCCACTTGAAACCGTATCGCGACCAATGCCACGGGTTTCGTGATTCATCCAGCCCAAACCTTGTTCTTGAACATCAGCGGCTTCAGGAACTGGACCTAAGCGAGCTGCACTTCCATTTCCGTGAGCTTTTCCAACAGTGTGTCCGCCTGCTGTCAGCGCTACGGTTTCTTCATCGTTCATTGCCATACGAGCAAAAGTTTCGCGAACTTGCAGAGCCGTCTTGAGTGGATCAGATTTTCCGTTGACTCCTTCAGGATTTACATAAATCAAACCCATCTGAACTGCAGCGAGAGGATTATCCATTGTTGATGGATCTTCGAGATCTCCATAACGTGAATCACTGGGTGCTAACCATTCTGTTTCCGCTCCCCAGTTCACATCAATTTCAGGGTGCCAAATATCTTCACGGCCAAAACCGAACCCAAAAGTCTTAAGTCCCATTGATTCATATGCGATGGTTCCTGCAAGTACTAATAAGTCCGCCCAGCTAACTTTATTTCCATACTTCTTTTTAATGGGCCAAAGAATTCTGCGCGCTTTATCTAGATTTACGTTATCTGGCCAAGAGTTCAAAGGAGCGAAACGTTGGTTACCTGTTCCGCCGCCACCACGCCCATCGGCAATTCGGTAGGTTCCAGCAGCATGCCATGACATGCGAATCATCAGTCCGCCGTAATGTCCCCAGTCAGCTGGCCACCAAGGCTGGCTGTCAGTCATCAGTGCATGTAAATCTTTCTTCAGCGCAGCAACATCAAGCTTCTTCAGTTCTTCACGGTAATTGAAATCTGCTCCAAGAGGATTTGTCTTTGTATCGTGTTGGTGCAAAATATCTAAATTCAATGAATTGGGCCACCACTTCGCATTGGTCTCGCTAGCGGTTGCATTCGCTCCATGAGCTACTGGGCACTTACCTGAATTCTCGGTCACGATAATCCTCCATTGAAATGTATATCCGAATCCTCTCACGAGGAGCAGGTGCCGATTTTCGCTATCTAAATCGGATCTTCTTTGCTTCCATGAGCAAAGTTAGGCGTGCGATTGCCGACTTCCCCATCCCGTGCAGTTCTGTTAGCTCTACCAAGGAAATTTTTCGAAGATCTGAAACTTTGTAGAGCTTGGCATCTACAAGGGCGCGACGAGCAGGGGCAGCTAGTCCAACTTTGCGCCACTCGCCATCAAATTCCTCATAATCGAAAGCGCTGGCCACTCCGCGCACAGCCACAGATTTTGAAGAGTTCTTTTTAGCCATGTCTGGAGTATAAAACCTATTGAACTTTAGTTGGTCGTTAAGATACCGAAATGAGCAAACACGACTCCGCATGGGTATCTGAATTCTTGGCATCTCGACGAACCACTCGCGATTTTCAATCAACACCGGTTCCAGAAGAGTTGTTGCACCAAATTCTTACCGATGCCTTAACTGCGCCAAGTTGGTCGAATACCAGACCCTTCAAGGTGGCTATAGCAACAGGTGAGACGAGAGATCGAATCAGCAAGGAATTTGGCGCACGTTGGGACGCAGTCTCAAAGAGTCTTCGCGGTGGGATCATGGGGAAAATAAAGCTGATTGTCACTCGATATGGACTTCCCACGAGCAATCGCTTAATTAGCAAACCGTATGCTGCCGAGTTAAAACCTCGAGCTATGAAGCTTGGCGCCGGACTGTACGGAGTCTTTGGAGTTTCTCGAAGCGACAAAGTTCAACGCGATCAGTGGTGGGCAAAGAACTACAATTTTTATGGAGCCCCGACAGAACTATTCATTTATATTCACAAAAGTTTGCACATATTTGCCGCAAGCGACGCGGGACTCATGATGGAAAACCTTGCTCTATCTGCACATGCTCATGGCCTGGGAACGTGCATGCAAGGAGCAGTCGCAATTTGGGACGATGTCGTAAGGAATGAATTTGAAATTTCCAAGGACTACCGCTTGCTTTGTGGAATTGCAATCGGATATCCAACGGATTCGCCTGTTAATTCTTTCCAAGCACATCGAATCGATGTTGAAGAGATGCTTTTAAAGAAAAAGAATTAATCGATTTCTAATGAGTCTAATAACTATTGACGATTTTTATAGCGGCGAACGCTGAGCGGAACAAATATTGCCATAATCAGCACCATGTAAAAGAGTGATGTGGTCACTGGATGTTGGCTGGGGTAAGAATTCGCAGTTGCGCCAAAAGTATTGTGAAAACCAAAGAGTTGGCGTGTTGCAGCGACCATCGTCGATACTGGATTCCATTCAGCAAAATATTGAAGAGGCTTTGGCATTGTTGTCGTTTGCGCGAATGCATTCGACAAGAAGGTGAGTGGGAAGGTGAAGAGGAAGGAAATATTTCCTACTACCCGAGCATCTTTCGAAAACAATCCTCCGAAGACGCCTGCCCATGAAAGCGCGTAGCCAAATAATAAAAGCATGAGGAATCCGGCGAAAATGTGTAGCGGACCAGAAGTTGGACGCCAACCAACGGCATATCCAGCCACTCCCATAACGACCAACACAACGATGTTGAGTAAGCCATCGCCCAAAGTCCGTCCAAAAACCACAGCCGATCTGGCAATAGGGAGGGAACGGAAGCGATCGATGAGACCTTTTTCCATATCCTGTGCCAAACCCTGTGCTGTTGCTGCAAGAGTGAAAGTCACGGTTTGAACAAAAATTCCTGGCATCAAGAGCTGGACGTATCCCCCGGGAATTCCCGCGCCTAACCCACCAAAAACATACCTAAAGAGAAGAACAAACATAACCGGCTGAATGGTGCTAAAAATAAGGACTTCAGGAACGCGAACCAACTGCTGGAGTTGTCGCTTTGTTATAACGAGAGCGTCGCTTATGGCGTTCATTTGCGGCCACCCTTCTTCTTTCCAGATATCTCTTCAACAACCTCATCCTCTGCCGCATGACCGGTGAGCGAGATGAATACATCATCGAGTGATGGGCGCTTCAATGCGACATCAAGTGCGTGAAGGCCTTGTGCATCAAATTCGCGAATTACATTTACAAGCGCTGATGTTCCGCTGCTTACTGGTGCTGAAATCTTTCGCAACCCTCGATCAAGTGAACTTACAGAACCCGCCACCCGATCAATAATGGCTTGCGCAGCAACGATATCGCTTTCGCTAACAATAATTTCAAGTCTTTCTCCCCCAACCCTATCTTTGAGTTGATCTGAAGTTCCTCTTGCAATAACTGTTCCGCGATCGATTACGGCGATGTCATCTGAAAGTTGATCGGCCTCTTCTAAATATTGTGTAGTAAGAAGTAGCGTGACGCCTTCTTTAACTAGCCCTTCAATCACTCCCCACATCTCCATGCGACCACGTGG
>CANCGX010000079.1 GCA_947377725.1 Actinomycetota bacterium | reverse complement strand
AACGAAATTAATCCCAAAAATAAACTCATTAATCCGAATGTGAAATATCCGCCGTCAAACTTGCTCAATGAAGCAACTGTCTGAGCCATTTCAGAACCATGTCGGCTATCTCCAACTTGAGAACCAGTTCTTAGAAAGACCAAGGAAGTGAAGAGAACAGATAGTCCTGTGAGTATCCCAACATTGACATAAAGAAGGCTAGGACGTTTCATTTTTCGAAGTTCAGCTTTAACAACATTAAGCATTATTTATCCTCCGTCATCTCGAAAAATGTTTCCTCAAGCGTTGGTTGCTGGGTTGAAATTGACGACAGAGTTATTCCAACATCAAATGCCGCTCGATTTAGAGTCGCACCGAAATCTGCACCTACTGCAATGTGAATCATTCCGCTTTCGACTCTAGGCTCTTGGCCCAAATTATTTACGATCTCAACAAGTTTATTTAAATCAACTTGGTACTCAGGCTTAATCGACGTGATTGCTTTCTGTTGACTAAGTAAATCTTGAGTTCTTCCCGTAAATAGAACTTTACCTTTACGTAGCATCACTAAATATTCAGAAATCATCTCGAGCTCAGAAAGAATATGTGAGGAAACGAAGACGCTTGTTCCTTTGTCTGCCAATTCCTTAATGAGTTCTCGGATCTCCTGAATTCCATTTGGATCTAACCCATTTGTCGGTTCGTCCAAAATCAGTAATTGTGGGTCAGGCAGTAATGCAGCTGCAATGCCTAGCCGTTGTTTCATTCCGAGCGAATAAGTCTTAAATTTCGAAGACCCACGATCGCCCAAGCCAACCTTTTCTAAAAGGCTATCGACTCGAGCGTAACTAAAGCCTCCTAAGTCGGCTAAAACTTTCAAATTCTCACGTCCCGAAAGCATCGGGTAGAAAGCGGGGCCTTCGATCATGGCACCAACTTTGGAGAGATATTTTTCAGGAGAGCGAATGTCCTCTCCTAATACAGTTCCAGATCCGCCAGTGGGTTTAATCAAACCAAGAAGCATTCGTATGGTTGTGGTTTTCCCAGAGCCATTAGGTCCAACAAATCCGCAAACAGTTCCCAACGGAACCTCAAATGTCGCATGAGAGACTGCGGTTTGCTCGCCGTAAATTTTTGAAAGATCTTTAACTGATATTGCTAGGTTCTGCATGCATTCACCTTAACAGTGGAACCTGAGTCAGGCATCTACTGAATGTGGATAGCTACTTAAAGAAGGACGCCTACTACTAAGAGGAGCGAATAGACGCTCAAATAGGTTATGGACCATTGAAAAAGTTTTCCAGCAGACTTTTCAGATTCATGAGTATTTAACTTAATGAGCTGTTGGCTAAACCCGAGAGCCAGCAGAATTGTTATTCCCCAAATCCACCATGGAAAATTTGCGCTCCATACAACTGCAAGTGAAGTAATTACCATTCCAGTTGTGTGAAACCACATTTGCATCTGTACATTTTTGATCGATGCAACAGCCGGTAGCATTGGAATTCCTGCAGCTTCATAATCATCACGATACTTAATTGCAAGTGCCCAAAAATGTGGAGGTGTCCAGAAGAAAATTAGCAGAAAGAAATACCATGCCGTTGCGGAAAGAGAATTAGTTACTGCTGCCCAACCGATGAGAACTGGCATACATCCCGCTATACCTCCCCACACAATATTCTGAGAAGTTCTGCGCTTCAATCCAATTGTGTACCCAACTACATAAAAAAGAATTGCTGCAAGAGTTAAATACGTTGCTAGTGGAGTTGTCCATATCCAAAATATTGCAAGAGACAGAAGTGAAATCACTGTGGCAAAAATAGTTGCAGCTTTTACGGTAACGGCGCCTACAGCGAGAGGACGCTTTGAGGTTCGCTTCATGAGGCGATCTGAATCAACTTCAATAACCATATTAAAAGCATTCGATGCACCGGCAGCCAACGTTCCACCAATCAAGGTAGCCAATGTCGTCACGATTCCAGGCACTCCATTCGAAGCTAAGAAAAGTGCAGGAAGAGTTGTGACGAGGAGAAGTTCCACAACGCGAAGCTTCATTAAAGCCACATATGGCGAAATCAAAGATTTCTTCGCTTGATTACTCGCTGGGTTTAACTTGCTCACCTAGGTACTTTACCCCGACCACTAGGGATTTGAAGTCGCCGGTACTGCTGCTACTACTACTTCGGCTGGCTCCGCTGATGGGCTCATCGATGGAGTAACTGGCTTTGGCTTCGCAATTGTTGCCAACATTTTGTCTATTGCTATTCGCGCGCTCTGCCTTGCACTCTCTTTATTGCCAATGTGGTCAGCTATAACAGCAAACACAAAGTCCGACTCTCCGACGTTCACAAACCCCGCGAGGCTCACTGTCGTGTTTATCCACCCCGTTTTCGCTTTAACTAAACCAACGGCATTTGGGGCATCCTTAACAAAACGATGCTTAAGGGTTCCTGAAATTCCAGCAATAGGTAAGCCATCGTAAATAACCTGAAGCAATGGATCGCTTTTTATTTTGACTAGGAGTTCAGCAATAGTTCGAGCGGAAATACGCGTCTCATGTGAGAGACCCGCTCCGTCCTTTATCACCAGGCCTGAATCGGAAATATTTAGTTCTTTAAATAACTTTTCAAAAGATGCTTGCAAGCCTTGAGAATCTGCGGGAAAGCCGTTTGCTTTTGCTGCCATGAGTGAAAGGCGAGCAGCGAGCAAATTGTCGCTCCACAACAGAGTGAATTCAATTATGGAACTGAGTTTTGGAGATTCGAGTTGTACTAACGGCGTGGACACAATCGAAGTCGTAGACGATACGAAATGAGGATAAATCTTCAGACGCCCTTTGTAGTAAGTTTGAAGGGCTTGAATATCCTGGTAATAAATATTGTTGTACTGGATTGAAATCGCCTTTAGTTCTGGATTTTTTTCTAGGGCTTTGTCTATTAATAGTGGTAGAAACGCACGGTGATTCTTCTCTGCTTCGCTCTTGCTTGTAGTCAGCCAAGGGTCCCCGCCACCAACTAAAAGAAACTTATTTGGTTTATCCGTCTCACTTATCGTTGTCACAAAAGTCTTATCAGCACCGAAAGTTTTTAGCGCGGAAGTTGTTGAAACCAGCTTCAAAACCGAGGCAGGAGCACGCAAAACATCTGACTCCTCCGAATAAATAGTTTCATTACTAACTGGATCTATCAGAATGATGCCAGGATGCTTCAGGTCTGGGGATTGAGAAAGAGAAAGAAAATTTAATGGCAGGTTCGTTCCATGAGTTGGGGCAACAAAAGTTGTAAAAATGATGAGAAGCGAAGTGAATGCCGCTACTTTTCTATTTGGCCGCATGGAGAGATTATGCCCTCGATTTTTGAAAGCGACCCTGAGAAATAGCTGCGCCTAGAACTACGACAATTGCGCCTATCGGCTGGTTCCATGTGAGGTGCTCGCCTTTAAATATCCATCCCACAATTACCGCCACAACCGGCGTTACGTATGTAACTGTGCTGGCGATGGAACTTCCGGCCGATGCAATAATTGAAAAATTCCAAATATACGCAAATCCTGTGCCTACCGCTCCAAGAGCCACCATCGCGAGTACGGGAGCAACACGATATTGATCTTTTGCGATACCGCTAAATAAATAAAAAGGTAAAAGTGTCGAAGCTGCAAGAATTATTTGTGAAGCAGCTGCAGCTTCTGGTTTCAGCCCGAGAGGTATAACGTACTTTTTTGTGTATGGAAATGAAATTCCATAACATGTCACTGCGGCGAGCAA
>CANCGX010000078.1 GCA_947377725.1 Actinomycetota bacterium | reverse complement strand
TTGAGGGACCACTGGATATGACGAAGAAGCGCTTTTGGCGCAGAGTGAATCCGAAGATCTCCAGACAGGCTCATGACTGCTTTAACCCTTGCTTTCTAAGAACGCTCTTGATGCGACCTTCCCCAGTCCATCACTACGTTCGCGAAGCTATTTCGGGTCCTGCAGGGAGCTGATTATGCGCTTTCCGGGCGTGTTGCGCTAGTCCCCCTCTTTTTACGCATCAGTACTTTCCCAAACCATCGACTTTGCAGTTAGACTCTCCACTAGTCCGACGCTTGGCAGTACCCGTAGTTCAGCTCGACGCAAGTCTGGTTTCTCGGTAAAAATGCAGAAGAGGAAGACCGGCGCTTAATGTTTTGTTAAGTGCCAACATTTATCGAAGGAATACAGTTACATGGCAACAGGTACAGTTAAGTGGTTCAACTCTGAAAAGGGTTTTGGTTTCATTGCGGTTGATGGCGGCGGACAAGATGTTTTCGTTCACTACTCAGCTATTCAAGGAAACGGTTACAAGAGCCTCGAAGAGGGTCAGGCAGTTACTTTTGAAGTCGTCCAAGGTCCAAAGGGCCCACAGGCTGACGCAGTAAACCCTGCATAAGTAAAACCCTTACTTTGAAAAAGCCGTCTCGCAAGAGGCGGCTTTTTTCATGCCCTAAGAAAAATTAATAACCAGTTTGTTTTGGAACTGTTCCCAATTTCTTTTCAAGAGTAGCAACCGCTTTTGCGGGCGAAACATCTTTGCCAGCTTTCCATGCATCCAAATATCTCCACGGAAATAATTCTCCGCGCCTGACCCACCAAATGCCGGCAGGGGTCGGCCATGAAATACCAAAGTGCACATGCGTTGCAAGACCTTTTGCATCTCCGCTATTTCCCACATATCCAATTACGTCACCAACGTTTACGCGAAACCCTGGCACCATTTCTGTTGGGATCTTTGATAGATGACTTCCGTAATAGCGAACTCCATCATCACCGACGATTGAGATCGACAATCCCCCGCGATCAGCGCCTTTGTTTGTTTTCCATGAAAATTTATCAACATGGTTTACCTCATCCACGACTCCAGATGTTGGAGCTACGAATTTGCAGCCCTTTTTCGTCAAAATATCAGTGGCTGGATAGTTGTGGTGAGCTCGGGCATACGTGACTGCGCAGCCAGATATCGGAAATGTATAGGTTGGAGCGGCGTGCGCGGGTTGTATAGAAGCAATAAGAAAGGCTCCGGCAACAATCAATCGCATCTTCACCTCTGAATCATAGTTAATAGATTAGATTGTGCAGGTGTTCAATCGTGCAATGCTCTTAGATGGCGGATTATCGACAGCCCTCGAGCAATTGGGAAATAATCTCAATACATCCTTGTGGAGCGGTGAACTTCTAAGAACCGCCCCTGATCAAATTGAAGCGGCACATAAAGCTTTTGTTGATGCTGGCGCACAGATCATTATTTCCAGCTCCTACCAAATCTCGATGGATGGATGCGCTCTTCGAGGTTGGACCGAGTCGGATGTTCGAAGCGCCCTGCTTTTATCTACCGAATTAGCACGTAACGCCTCAGCAGGAACCGAGGTAAAGGTGGCAGCCTCAGTGGGTCCATATGGCGCTTCGCTCGCCGATGGATCTGAATATCGAGGCAATTACGGACGAACGAAGACTCAACTCAAGGATTTCCACCGCATGCGTCTGCAAGTTCTTATCGAAAGTAATCCAGACTTGCTTGCAATTGAAACAATTCCAGAGCTAACGGAAGCCGAAGCGATACTCGAATTGCTTGACGAGCAAGATTTAAAAATTCCTTACTGGATGAGTTTTTCTTGTAAGGACGGAGAACACATCTCGTCAGGTGAATTATTTAAAGATGCTGTCGCACTGGTAAGCGGAAAAATTGGAGCAATTGGAGTAGGCATCAATTGCACAGCGCCGGAATTCGTAACTCCCTTGCTCTCCTCTGCGAAATCTCGAATTCCCTTCGTTGTCTATCCAAATTCTGGGCGCACGTGGAATGCAGAGATCAAGGAGTGGGAGGGTGCTCCTACTTCAGGGTTCTCGGAAATGCAGATTTTCGAATGGAAGGAGCGCGGCGCAAAGCTTATTGGCGGATGTTGCAGCGTTGGCCCAGAGGAAATAGCACAGATGCGGGTCTATTAGACTCCTCCAGTTGGAACCCAGTTACATAAACTGGAAAATTTAATAAGGGGCGGTAGCTCAGTTGGTTAGAGCCCAGAACTCATAATTCTGTCGTCGTCGGTTCGAGCCCGACCCGCCCCACTCGAGTTCTACTTCTTTTTGTAACCCTTTGGGCAAGCCGGCTTAAAAGCAATCACTTTCTTAGTGAGTTTTCCTTTGACACAAGTAAGAATGATTTTCTTGCTTGCGACCGCTTTTTGTTGAGCAAGTAAATCGGTTGCTGCTTTATCGGCTGCGGCCTTATCAGCTGCGGCCTTATCGGCTGCCGCTTTATCGGCTGCCGCTTTATCGGCTGCCGCTTTCTCCTCTGCGATTTTGTTAGATCCCCCGGAAATCGTCACATCAATTGGCAAAGATGCAATCCCAGTGGCAAATACATATAACTTTGATGGACCGTTTTCGAAATCCGAACCAATCGTCATATTGAATGTCGATGGCGCCATCGGAGCGATGGAGGTACTACTAATGCCAGAAGTGGTTGCATAAAAAACATGATGAGATGCATTGTTCACGATTCGAACGAGTGGGTAATTGGTGGCAGCTTGCCACTCATCCCCCCAATGTAGGCCTTGCGTTAAGCCAGACAACTGCTTACCCGAAATCGCGTATTGAGTCTTTGGTGCGAGGTTCAGCGATGAAACGGATGAAACCACCGGAGCCCAGCTTGCCTCTGGAGATCCGCTACCAGTAAAGAATTGAATCCCTTCCCTGATCCTTAAGACAGACCTCAAGAACCTCTCATTTTTTAACGGTTCCTGACCTAAAGTATGCCTATGACTAATGAGGCTAGGCGTACGGTTCTTATCTCTGGGGGTTCACGCGGTATCGGAGCTGCAGTTGCTCGCGAATTTGCAGCCGCTGGTGATCGAATAGCTATTCACTACTCTTCATCTTCGCAAGATGCACAGGCCGTTGCTGATTCACTCAAGGGCCAAGGACACATCATTGCGCAAGCAGATCTGCGCGACCCCAAAGCAATCAAGACCATGGTTGATGATGTGGCAAACCAATTTGGAAAGATCGATGTCCTCATCAACAATGCAGGTGTTTTCTTTGATCATCCCATGGAGAGTTCAACGTACGAGAAGTGGCAACAGGCCTGGTCAGATACTTTAGGAGTTAATCTCATTGGGGCAGCGAACATTACTTGGTGTGCGTTTCAACATATGCCCAAGAATGGGACATCTCGAATTGTGAATATAGGTTCGCGCGGTGCATTCCGAGGTGAACCTCTTAGCCCTGCTTATGGCGCATCAAAAGCGGCGATAGTTGCCTTTGGGCAATCTATTGCTAAAGCCTTAGCGCCAATGCATATTGGAGTGACAACTTTGGCGCCGGGCTTTGTTGAAACAGAGATGGCACAACATTTACTCGACGGCCCGGAAGGTGATGGCATTCGTGCACAAAGTCCATTCAATCGCGTAGCCGCACCTGCCGAATTGGCTAAGGCTGTCTACTTCCTGGCATCTCCCGATAGTGAGTGGGCTAGCGGGGCAGTGCTTGATTTCAATGGTGCTTCGTACTTACGCATGTAGAACCTTTGTGTGACTAATCTTTATTAGATCTGCCCACTCAAATCGAAGGATTAATAATGGTGATGCCAGAACTCT
>CANCGX010000077.1 GCA_947377725.1 Actinomycetota bacterium | reverse complement strand
GCTAGTTGATTCACTCATGAGACCAATCTTGCCACTTTCCTCTAGAGTTGCTTACTGGCGTAATAGACGCCCTCGTAGCTCAGGGGATAGAGCACTGCCCTCCGGAGGCAGGTGCGCAGGTTCGATTCCTGCCGAGGGCACCGTTCATTTGTTTATGAGGGCATTGCGAGGCCATTGCGAGGGCTTCCAAGATGGATTTCGTTGAAAGTTGAACTAAATCACACCTTTTTTTACCAAAAGTGAGGAATCTTTTTCGTTTCACCCTTGTTATGCGCGTGAATACACGGGAGAATACGGTGTGCGTTTCGCTAAGGAACGCGTACCTCTGAACAACCAAGAACTGCCCATTACCACCAAGAACGAGCTTGACCTGTTTTACAATTTTTTTTATAACTTTTTTACAGCTTTATGCAACGTTGCATCAAGTGGCTGCCGGCCAATTAAGAATTTGTACCCTGATAGTTCGATTCCCCGGACTGCAGAATGTGATGTATTAAGGAGATGCCATGGATTGGCGACATGAATCGGCTTGCCGAGATGAGGATCCAGAGCTCTTCTTCCCTATCGGAAACACAGGGCCAGCAATTGCCCAAATTGAAGAGGCAAAAAAAGTTTGTAATCGTTGCATCGTGAAAGATGCTTGCCTAGCTTGGGCCATTGAATCTGGACAAGATGCTGGCGTTTGGGGCGGACTATCAGAAGATGAACGTCGCGCTATGAAGCGTCGCGCAGCACGTAACCGCGCTCGCATGATGGAGCAACAACAGCAATTCTAACTATTCAAGCTCTCCCAAGAGTTTGAATTGACCGTCATTAGCGATTTGGCCCTGACGGGTATACATCTCCAACTTTGCACGAGTATCTGCAATGTCGAGGTTTCTCATCGTTAATTGGCCAATTCGATCTGTTGGCCCGAAAGCGGCATCTTCTCTACGTTCCATCGATAACTTATCTGGATGATACGAAAGTGCTGGTCCTGTTGTGTTGATGATGCTGTAATCATCTCCGCGACGAAGACGAATGGTGACTTCTCCCGTCACTGCAGATGCAACCCAGCGTTGTAGAGATTCACGTAGCATCAAAGCTTGTGGATCAAACCAACGGCCTTCATAAAGCAATCGACCTAAACGTCGTCCTTCAGCGTGATAATTCGCAATTGTGTCTTCATTGTGAATCGCAGAAATCAACCGCTCATACGCAATAAATAGGAGCGCCATTCCTGGTGCTTCATAAATGCCACGAGATTTCGCTTCAATAATGCGATTTTCAATTTGATCGGCCATTCCAAGTCCGTGGCGCCCACCAATTTTATTTGCCATATCCATCAAAGCAACGACATCATCGAAGGATTCGCCATTGATTGAAACCGGGCGACCTTGAACAAATTGAATCTTTACATCTTCACTTTCAATTTTGACGGATGGATCCCAAAACTTAACGCCCATGATTGGTTGGACAAGTTCAATAGAGGCATCAAGATTTTCTAGGTCTTTGGCTTCGTGGGTTGCGCCGAGAATATTTGCATCTGTCGAATATGCCTTCTCAACGCTATCTCTGTAAGGAAGTTTATTTGTGACAAGCCATTCAGACATTTCTTTACGTCCGCCAAGTTCGCGAACAAAATCTGCATCAAGCCAAGGCTTGTAAATTTTAAGTTTTGGATTTGCTAGGAGTCCATAGCGATAAAAACGCTCAATATCGTTGCCCTTGTATGTAGAGCCATCGCCCCAAATAGAGACGTCATCTTTCAACATTGCGCGGACCAAGAGCGTCCCAGTTACTGCACGGCCCAGAGGTGTTGTGTTGAAATATTGTTTTCCACCCGAGCGAATATGAAAAGCGCCGCATGCAATCGCAACTAAACCTTCTTCAACAAGAGGTTCGCGGCAATCAACGAGTCTGGCGCCTTCAGCCCCATAAGCTTTTGCACGATCTGGAACAGAAGCGATATCTGGCTCATCGTATTGGCCAAGATCTGCCGTATATGTGAATGGAATTGCACCTTTAGCGCGCATCCATGCAACTGCAACCGAGGTATCTAGTCCGCCCGAGAATGCAATTCCCACACGCTCGCCGATTGGCAACGATGCAAGGACTTTATTTCCCGACTGGTTCCCGGCGCTGGTGGAGGATGCTGAAGTCATTGGGCAAGCCTAATGCTTCGCATGGGCCAAAATTCACAGGGAGTGCAGAGCCCAAAGTCACCCTTTTTGATATGACAACTGTTGCCACGCCTTTAACCCTCTCGCTATGAAAACTTCATCTTTTCAACATCGCGCTCTCGTCCTCACCGTTACTCTCTTCATCTCCGGGTTTATCACTGCTCCGATTACTCACGCCGCAAGCGCAGCCCCAACTCCAAAGCCATCTATTGGCGGTGCCCGGCCGAATATTCCTGGTGGTGATGAAGGCTCTACTGAAGATGTCGCACGTCGTGCTGCATTTAAAAAATATCAAGATTGTCTAACTGCGGGCGGAGTTTCACTTCCTGATTTTGGAGGACGTGGATTTGGTCCCGGAAAAGATGGCAACAATGGAGTTCGCCCAAAAGGCGCACCTACTAATTTGCCGACAGCTCGTCCAACATTATCTGCTGCTCAACAAGCAGTATTAAATAAATGTGCAGCGCTTCGTCCAGCTTTTGGCCGTGGGGGCGATGGAGGTAGACCTGTAACGCTCAATCCGAGTGCAGGTTCAGGGATCAAGAAACCCGCTCCTCCAAAATCAACAAAGCCCGCTGTCTCGACAATGAAACCAAAAGCAGGTGCGGTAACCCCATCGGCTTCATACATTTCATGCCTCAACTCAAATGGCGTTAATGTGAAAACTTCAGCACAAATCGCTACCTTGGATAAACAGAGTCCTAAAGTTGCCGCAGCACTAAAGAAATGTGCACCTAAGAAATAGGAAAGTGCGCTTTATCAATTGCGCTGATCAGTTCATTAAATGATTGATACTGGGCACTTTCGGTAACGGAAGTGCTCCATTGTGTATGTGCATTATCAGTAAGAATTCTCATCAATAGATTTTTTGCGGATGTCGAATCCCCTCTCAGTCCAATCCAGTAACCATCTTCGGATATTCGGGAAAAGAATTCCCCTTGGCGAAGGCTTGCTTGAATTGACTTAGACATAGCAATTATTTGATGTTCGGTTATTGATTCGGGATCCGATGATCTCAAACTAAGAATCGTGAGTGACTGCTTATTTCGGCGAGTTCCAGCAAATTCTCGTGAGAGTTCAGAGAGGAAAATGGCAGGCGCAGGCGTGCGAGTTAATGAGTCAATCAACCCATTGTTTGAAAACTCCAGAACGCTCATAGTGAAATGAAATTAGCCGTTATTCTTTAGCCATGGAAGAGAAGCACCACTCTGGCAATAATCACAACAGCGCGAAGAACGAGACAAATTTCCCTCCGCTCGTAGAATTTGCTCGAACGAGCGCCCAGCATTTGTTGCGAGCTGAAGCTGCCCTTCTCATTCTCCTAGCGCTCTACCTTTCGGTCTCGGCAATATTTAAAACTGTAAACGCACCCGGTGCCCTTGCTGGTGAAATCTCCTTTGCCCTTGTTGCAGCTGTTGGGCTCTACTTTTGCTCTCGGGGATTTGCCCACGCAAAGGCGTATGGAAGAGCTCCAGCCCTGCTGGCTAATTTGATTGCTCTAGGGGTGGCCTACTTCATGATTTCCGGCCATTTGATCTGGGTTGGGGCCGGCCTCGGGCTTTTGGCCTTCGCCACAGCCTTATCCGCGCTTCTCGGCTATACCGAGTAACCCATCACACATTTCTCATATTTCGGTCAGGTGGGAAGGCAGGAGCCAATCGCCCTAGACTTTCCCCGGACGTAAAGGAGTACATGCCAGTGCCGGCAACGGGAAGTAATACACCTTCAAATCATTTTGGTGGTTCTTTTGGACCAAACGAATGGTTAGTTGATGAGATGTATCAACGTTTCGTGGCTGATCCCAATTCGGTTGATAAAGCGTGGCATGAATTTTTTGCGGATTACGCAA
>CANCGX010000076.1 GCA_947377725.1 Actinomycetota bacterium | reverse complement strand
AGCTCATTTGCAAGAAGGATCATTCCTGCACAGGAACCATAGGTGGGTAATCCAGCCTTGATTCGTCCAGAAATGAGGTCGAATAAATCAAAACTTCTTGCGAGTTTGGCGATTGTGGTCGATTCACCTCCGGGAAGAATTAATCCATCCACGGATTCGATTTCCACCGCTGTTCGTACCGGAATCGCTTCGACATCACATTCGTTGAGCGCGAAAATGTGTTCTCGCACATCGCCTTGGAGTGCGAGTACTCCTAACTTCACGAAGTTACTACCAGCCTCGTTCAGCCAAGCGATGTGGGACAGGGATATCTGCAACGTTAATGCCGACCATCGCTTCGCCAAGTCCACGAGATACATCTGCAATAACTTTTGCGTCCGTGTAATAAGTAACGGCTTTAACACATGCAGCGGCTCTTTGCGCAGGGTTGCCTGACTTGAAAATACCTGAACCAATAAATACACCATCTGCGCCTAGTTGCATCATCATTGCAGCATCAGCCGGAGTTGCTACTCCACCAGCGGTGAAAAGCACAACAGGAAGCTTGCCTTCGCGCGCAACTTCGCAAACCAATTCATAGGGAGCTTGTAGTTCCTTCGCTGCGACATACAGTTCATCTTCGCGAAGAGACGAGAGGCGTCGAATTTCTTGGTGAATTTTGCGCATGTGAGTTGTTGCATTTGATACATCGCCGGTACCGGCTTCGCCCTTTGAACGAATCATTGCAGCACCTTCATTGATGCGGCGTAGCGCTTCCCCTAGATTTGTTGAACCACAAACAAATGGAACGGTGAAATTCCACTTATCAATATGATTTTCATAATCAGCTGGAGTTAGAACTTCAGACTCATCGATGTAATCGACTCCCAAACTTTGTAGAACTTGAGCTTCAACAAAATGTCCAATACGAGCTTTAGCCATAACTGGAATTGAGACTGCTGCCTGGATGGCTTGAATCATGTCTGGATCTGACATACGTGCTACGCCGCCTTGGGCGCGAATGTCTGCAGGAACGCGCTCGAGTGCCATAACTGCTACAGCACCAGCGTCTTCAGCAATCTTTGCTTGTTCAACGTTCACGACATCCATGATGACGCCGCCCTTTAACATCTCTGCCATTCCACGCTTTACTCGCGCGGTGCCGACATGCTTCTTATCGTTGTTTAGCTCGTTGCTCATTTTTCCTCCATGCTAGAGCGGAAATCCTACTTTAGTTTTTAGGCGACTTTGATGGGGTTGGGGTAGCTGGATATGTGAAAACGGGCTCATTATCTGTAAGCCCAATCCATATCTGGCCCGGTGCGAAATTTGCATTCGTCCCGTCCTTGAGAGTCCACGTAGTGCCCACATCTGCGCTGGCCCGATTCCAGAAGATGGGAGTTACTTGACCGTCTCGAAGTAAATATGCCGTTCCAGATCCCACCGTGTTACTAAAAGGCGTGATGCCGCCAGCTTTGTCGTGATACTCAGATGGAGTGATCGTGACTTTCTGCAAAATCAAGGTCGAACCACCTAATTGCTTTCCACTAGCGGCGAGATCTGGCGCTCCGTTATAGGTCAATAACCAGCGCTTCTCCGCTTTTGACCATGTAGCTCCATAACGAGAAGCCGGCCATCTGAAAGTGACTGATGAGATTGCCTTACCACCAATGGGGGCAGCGCCAAATTTCCATCCGACACTTTTCACGGTATCGATAGATTTATTTTCCGTAGCAGCTTTATCAAGAAGAGCCTGCGGATGAAGAATGAGATTTGTCGGTGCGTTCCTTGTTTGATCTCGTGAGTAAAGCGTTGCCGGTTCTCTCTCTGCGCCCATGTTCTCAAGATTTGCAGAATTAATCACCGGGAATAATTTTGTCTGCGCTCCACTGAACGCAAATGCTACGTGACCATATTGGGCCAAAATATCTATGTCGCTTATGCGAGCACTTCGTACAGGACCGATTAATTCAGGAAGTGTTTCGGGAGTACTAAAGATTGTGGCTAATCGAGTTAGGCCACCTTCTACTTGTTCGATGTAGACAACATCTGCATTATCCAAACCGATTTGAGGATGTGCAGGAGGTGTGTCATCAATTTTTACCGCGAGGATTTTTCCATTACTGCCCGGCATCCCTGTTAGAACATTTTTAGAGACCTCCGCAGTAGGCGAAGAAGTTTTTGATGAACCGCATGCTGCTAGTCCCACAATGAGAATTCCCGAAATGCTGAACGCAAATATCTTTTTCATCTATAACTCATCATCCTCGAAGTGATATTTCTCTGGCCACTTGGCACGGCCTGCTAAGTGGAAAAGCCTAAAGACAAGCTTATTTCGCAAATTCTTGACCGCGCTTATCGCTTCCAGGTGAATCGCAATCGCAGTGCGAATTTTATCCGTCAACGCTGCGAGCTCATCGATAAATGATACTTCTATAGATATTTCATTGGATAGCGCACTTCTATGCAGAAATTTCAAGGATTCCGAGAGGGATGTTTCAGCATCTTCCCTATCGCCAATATTCGCTCCCCGACTTTGATACGCAGATGAGGTCAGGATCATCTGGGTAGCCGGATCGATATCACTAAGTCGCGCAATTTCAAGTGCAAGAGCCGCTCTACGCTGAAGGAGTGCATCCAAATGCTCCCAACTAGTTTCTACCCGATGGTGACACCGATCGAGCCGCGTTGCTGAGAACGAGAGATACCAAGCAAGAGAAAGTAGAAGGAGAACTATTGTGAAAACAGCACTATTCATTCTTTAGTCGTCTCCATCCACGATTTTCAGATGCAAGCGTGACTCCATTGCCACCGGCTATTGCAACCTCGTACACATCCAGGATTTGTGCCGCAACTGATTTCCAATCAAACACTTTGGAATATTCCAGCCCACGATTCAATAATTCTTCTCTTTTCTGCGAATCCTTTAGATAGATAAGGATTTTCTTCGCCAGATCACTTGAGGACTCATTTTCAAAAAGCGCGCCGTACTCTCCCGCTTTCAAAAGATCGCTAAAAGCCTGGATATTGCTAGCTATGACTGCGCTGCCGCCTGCCATTGCTTCTGCAAGAATAATTCCGAACGATTCGCCACGAGTATTTGGCGCAATATACAAATCGATAGATTGGAAGAAATCTGCCTTCTCCTCTTCCGTTAATCTACCCAAGAATCTGATGCGACTTCGAATCGATGCATCAACGTCCTTAAGAACTTCCTCTTGATCACCTGGGCCCGCAATGAGAAGTTGAACATCTGGAACACTTCGAGCAATTTCAGGAAGTGCATTTAATAGAACTGACAATCCTTTTCGAGATTCATCAAAACGTCCTAGGAAACCAAGAGTGTTGGGACGATACCAATCCAGATTACGTTTGCCTCCAGCATATTTTGCCGTATTGATTCCATTTGGAATCACAACTGCTTCCGTCTCAAAATGTACTTTCAAAGTTTCGCGCGCCATTTCGCTCACAGCAATTCTCGCGTTTAGTTTCTCAAGCACGGGTTCTAAAATTGGTCCGATTGCAAAGATTGCCTTCTGCTTAGGTGCGCTTGCATGAAACGTAGCAACCATAGGTCCGTCAGCAGCAACGCAAGCCAAAAGCGAGAGTGAAGGAATAGCTGGTTCATGCAAGTGCAATAAATCAAACTCCCCTGCAGTGATCCATTGACGTACTCGAGAGGTCGCTATCGGTCCAAAGAGAATTCTTGCAACCGCACCATTGAAAGGAATAGAAACTGGACGACCGGCAGGCACAACCCAATCCTCTTGCAACGATTCTTCATCCGCGACAGGAGCCAACAATGAGACTGTGTGACCTTCAGATTGGAAATATTCAGCAAGCTCTTTCATATGTATCTGCACCCCGCCTGGGGTATCCCATCCATAAGGACAGACCATTCCAATTTTCAACTTCTTGTTCATGGGCGCTCCACAAAGTCGCCGTCAGTCCAAATTCTTTGCAACATATGCCAATCAACGGTTTTATCCGATATATGACGCGCGAATCTGTTTGCACTCTCTTGAATCATGGACGCGACTTTCTCAGACTGCGAACCTTCAGCTGGAATTTCAATAGGTTTTTCGAA
>CANCGX010000075.1 GCA_947377725.1 Actinomycetota bacterium | reverse complement strand
TAAACCTTGTTCAGCTCTCTTACGAGCTTCCAGTTCTGCTTTAGTTGGGAAGCGATGAGCTTTCTTGCGTTCTAATTTTGCTTGTTCTTCGGCTTCACGAGCGATGCGTAACGCTTCTAGTTCAGCTTTTGTTGGAAAACGATTCACTTTCTTTACAGCAGCAGCCTTTTTTGCAGGAGCTTTTTTAGCCGTAGCCGCTACCTTTTTTGCAGGAGCAACTTTCTTCGCAGCCGCCTTCTTTGCAGGAGCAACTTTCTTCACTGCAGCACCGTTTTTTGGCGCACGAGATACAGGCACAGAACATCCTTTTGTTTATTTGGTTCATCAGCGAAGTGCTGGTTTGGTACTGGCTATATTATAAATTATCCACAGGCCCGTTTTGACCAATTTGCACAGATATCACCACTCACAAAACGTGGCGAGCCTCAATGAGTACTTGAGAGTCCTAATTCAACTGCTCTTCGAACAAGATTTCCGACTTCTTCAACCTCAATGAGGAAGCCATCGTGTCCAAACGGTGAGGAAATCGTGGCTAAAGGCTGCGCTGTTGGCACCAGTTCAACAATTTCTTCCTGCAGGCGAGGCGGAAAAAGTCGATCGGTATCAATGGAAACAACCAAAGTTGGAACTTTCACTGTGCCCAGCGCTGCGGCAACTCCCCCGCGGTCCCGACCAACATCGTGCGAAGCCATTGCCTCCGTTAGCGCGATGTACGTATTTGCATCAAAGCGATGAGCCAGCTTTTGAGCTTGATGGTCCAGGTAGGACTCAACGGCATATCGACCCGTGTCATCTCCTTGAAGCTCCCGCCCAAAACGCACATCCATTTCTCCTTCGGTGCGGTAGGTCAGATGTGCAATTCTCCGAGCGATTCCCATGCCCTCTATCGGGCCTTTTTCTTGCGAGTAATAATCACCGTGGTTGAAATGTGAATCCGATTTGATTGCGCGGATTTGGATTGAGAAGCCACCAATTTGATCGCCTGTGGCAACAGCCGAGGATCCGATTGTGCAGATTGCTCCAACACGTTCTGGATATTGAATTGCCCATTCAAGAGAACGCATTCCACCGAGTGAAGGCCCGAGCGACAAGACCCAGCGCTTTATTCCAAACGCATCAGCAAGCCGCACTTCCGCTTCAACTAAATCGCGAATAGTTACGGAAGGAAATCTCGAACCCCAAGGTTTCCCGTCGGGTGCGATGGTCGAAGGACCGGTACTCCCCTGACAGCCGCCAATAACATTTGGACAGATGATGAAGTATTTATCTGAATCAAGTGGAGCTCCTGGGCCGACCATTGATGGCCACCAGCCTGGAACATCAGACCATCCCGTCATCGCATGATTTACGAGTATCGCATTCGTTTTATCTGCGTTGAGAGTTCCCCACGTTTGGTACGCAAGTTTTGCTTGTGCAATAACTTGCCCCGACTCGATTTCTAAATCCCCAATCTCCAAGAACTTACGATCACCGGGGTCTTGGCCTTCAAGCCAAGCCCCAGTGACGAAGCCACTAGATGCGCTAGATGCGCTAGATGATTGGGAGGAACTCATGGGGAATTATCGCGCACTTATTTAGCTGCTGCGAAGCCGCCTTCGATATCTGTCTTGATGTCAGCGATATTTTCAATTCCAACCGAGAGACGTACAAGCCCTGGAGTTACGCCAGCTGCAAGTTGTTCCTCAGCAGAAAGTTGAGAGTGGGTGGTTGAAGCTGGATGGATTGCAAGTGAGCGCACATCACCGATATTGGCAACATGTGAATGCAATACAAGCGCTTCAATGAATTTCTTACCCGCTTCAATTCCACCTTTGAGTTCAAAGGAAAGAACCGATCCGCTGCCCTTTGGAGCGTACTTAGTTGCAAGTGCGTGCCATGGTGATGAAGGCAGCGTTGCGTAGTTGACCTTCTCGACCTGTGGTTGCTTCTCGAGCCAAGCTGCCAAATCCTTGGCATTGCTTACGTGGCGCTCGATACGAAGAGAGAGTGTCTCTAAGCCTTGTGCGAGCAACCAAGCATTAAATGGGCTAACCGCAGCGCCTGTATCGCGAAGCAATTGAAGGCGAATCTTGAAGATGTATGAAAGGTTGGCACCAAAAGCTGATCCGACTCCGAGGGCTTGCGAGTACACAAGGCCATGATAAGAAGGATCTGGCTCGTTAAAACCAGGGAACTTAGTTTTGTGTTGTGCATAATCAAAATTACCTGCATCAACAATCGCACCTACTACTGCCGTGCCATGTCCTGAGAGGAACTTGGTAGCAGAATGCACGACTACGTCGGCGCCGTATTCGATTGGGCGAATCAAGAATGGTGTCGCAACCGTGTTATCGACGATTAATGGCACATTGTTTTCGTGCGCAACTTTCGCAACAGTCTCGATATCAAGAATGTCATTCTTAGGGTTTGCAATCGTCTCTCCAAAGAATGCCTTTGTGTTTGGACGGACTGCTTTGCGCCAAGACTCAGGATCACTTGGATCTTCTACGAAAGTAACTTCGATACCAAACTTCTTCAAGGTGTAATGGAAAAGGTTGTACGTGCCGCCGTAAAGACTTGGTGACGAAACAATATGGTCACCGGCTTCAGCGACATTTTGAATTGCATACGTGGTAGCAGCAGAGCCTGATGAAACCAAGAGTGCAGCAACGCCGCCTTCAAGTGATGCAATGCGTTGTTCAACTGCATCCTGTGTTGGGTTCATAATGCGGGTGTAAATATTTCCAAGCTCTGCAAGACCAAAGAGATTTGCAGCATGTGTTGTGTCGCGAAATTGATAAGCAGTAGTTTGATAAATCGGTAGCGCACGAGCTCCAGTTGTTGGATCAGGAACTTGTCCTGCGTGAATCTGACGAGTTTCAAATGATGCTTTGGCTAGTTCAAATGACATTTCTATAGCTCCTTAATGAAAAACAGGAGGGCCAAACCACATCGTTGTCGAGTGGCCCACGCTTGCCGCTGCACTTTGCAGAAGCCTGGTCTTCACCCGGAGCACCCCACCGTGGTGGAGGGTTGCCGTCCAGTAAGCCGGGGCTAAACACTGGAACTCGTGACCTGTCTGAATATTAAACGATTACGAGTTTTCGCGCCACTTGCTTGTAATGGGTAGGCGACGATCTTTTCCAAACGCTCGTCCAGATATTTTTGTACCCGGCGGGTATTGGCGACGCTTGTATTCAGCGGCATCGACCATTCGCACCGTCGTTGTTGCAAGTGATTTGCTAAAACCAGCGGCGAGTAATCCCTCGAGTCCTTCATCGTTTTCAATATAAATCTCGAGCATCGCATCGAGCACGTCGTAGTCAGGAAGAGAGTCGCTGTCTTTTTGTCCAGGGCGCAATTCAGCAGACGGCTCTTTCGTTATTGAACTTTCAGGAATAGGCGCTACTTCCCCACGTTCCAACGCAATCGCATTTCTCCATTTTGCTATGGCCCAGACTTCGCGCTTCAATAAATCTTTAATAGGTGCATAACCACCAACAGCATCGCCGTACATTGTGGAATACCCAACTGCTAACTCGGACTTATTTCCCGTTGCCAACACCAAGTGGCCCTCTTGATTCGAAATTCCCATCAACGTAGTTCCGCGCACGCGGGCTTGGACATTCTCTTCGGCAATTCCCGTGAGGCCAAGATTAATAATGAACTGATCGACCATTGGTTGAATAGGGACGATGCGGTGATTCAACCCGATGCGATGAGCAAGGTCTGCAGCATCGTGAAGTGAGTGGTCGGAGGAATACTTGCTTGGAAGTGCCACTCCAAAAACCCGAGCTGCACCAAGTGCATCCGAAGCAATCGCAGCAGTGACTGCCGAATCAATACCTCCGGAAAGCCCCAGAATGACGCTTGGAAAACGATTTTTTTCAACATAGTCACGGAGACCTACGACGAGGGCTTTCCATATTTCCGCTTCATCACCGAGTTGTGGCAAGCGCTTTGAAACGATCTTTTCATAAGCAGGCAGAGTGTCCTCAGAAATAACAAAATCGGGTTTCGAAGAATGTGCTTGGCATTCAAGATCAACAAGAATGAGGGCGTCATCAAATTGTGGCGCTCGGGCAATAATTTCTCCAGAGGCATCCACCACAATGCTGTCGCCATCAAAAACTAAGTCGTCTTGGCCGCCAGTCATATTTACATAAACCAG
>CANCGX010000074.1 GCA_947377725.1 Actinomycetota bacterium | reverse complement strand
AAAGCCAACCTTTCCGATGTGGATGCTGTCTGCGTTCCCGGTGGCTTCGGCGTGAGAGGCATTGAAGGCAAGTTGGGAGCGCTGAAATATGCTCGTGAAAATGGGATTCCAACACTTGGTCTATGTCTTGGCCTGCAATGCATGGTGATCGAAGCTGCAAGAAATATGGCTGGATTACCTGCAGCAAGTTCTGCGGAATTTGATCCAGAAACTCCTGATCCAGTTATCTCAACTATGGCAAGCCAAGAAGACATCGTTGCGGGACGAGGGGATATGGGTGGAACCATGCGCCTTGGTCTCTACCCTGCAATTTTAAGTGCAGGATCGATTGTCGCCAAAGTATATGGTTCCACGGAAATAAGCGAACGTCACAGACATAGATACGAAGTCAATAATCAGTACAGAGATCGTATCGCTGCAACTGGACTTCGCTTCTCAGGTTTATCACCTGATGCGCATCTCGTTGAATTCGTAGAGTTGCCTGAAGAAGTTCACCCTTACTACGTCGGAACGCAAGCACACCCAGAATTCCTCTCACGGCCAACTCGACCTCATCCATTGTTTGCTGGTTTGATTGCAGCAGCGATCAAACGAAATGGCTAACACAAACTTCAAGGAAGAGTTTCTCGCGCATCTTGGCGTTGAGAAAGGTTTGAGTAAGAACACGCTTCTTGCCTACTCGCGAGATGTTTCTCGTTTCTTAATCGAATTTCCTGACCCTTCACTCGTTTCAATGAAATCTCTAGAAGAGTATGTCGTCACACTTCGAAAAGCTAACTTGGCTGAGAGTTCAATATCTCGGGCAGTGGTAGCTATTCGTAATTATCTAGAGTTTGCAGCGAAGGAAGGGGGATTTCTCAATCCGATCAAGGATTTCAAGCCCCCACGTATTCCAAAGAGACTGCCAAAAGCTTTAACAATCACGGAAGTGACCTCATTAATTGAGAGCACGTTAATAGAAGGCGAACTCATAACGTTGCGCGATCGGGCGCTCGTAGAACTCTTGTACGCAACTGGTGGGAGAGTTTCGGAAATAATCAATCTTTCTATGAGCGACATTGCAAAAATTGCCAAACTTGAAGGTGGGGAGATTACATCAATACGGCTTTTTGGAAAGGGAAATAAATATCGAATAGTTCCGGTAGGGCGATTTGCGCAAGAGGCACTCGACCAATACCTGATTCGACTAAGACCTTCACTCATTAAAGATAAACGTGTTGATCATGTATTCGTTAACACTCGAGGGAGCAAACTATCCCGACAAAGTGCTTGGTCGATTGTTCAGAATTCGGCTATCCGTGCAAATTTAAAGAGTGAAATCTCCCCTCACTCTCTGCGTCACTCATTTGCTACTCATCTTTTAGATGGGGGAGCAGATATCAGAACAGTACAAGAGTTATTAGGACACTCATCGGTTACTACAACTCAGATTTATACGCTTGTAACCATTGATAAATTGCGGGAAAGCTATTCTCAGGCGCACCCTAGGGCGCGGAAATGAACGAACGAGAAGATTGATTAACGTCCGCGAAGGCGGCGCGCAAGAATGCTCTGTTCACCTTTGGCTTCTAGATCAGCGATGATGATTGACAGTGATTCGCGAACAATGCGACCACGATCCACGGCCATTCCCAAATCACCGCGAATTGCTAATCTGGCTTGTTCTAAATCGTAAAGTTCTTCGGGTGAAAGATAGACCGTAATTTTTTCTGCGTGAAGTTCGCGGCCAGACGTTGAGCGATCGAATGAATTAACTCGACGACGTGGTGTTTGTCGAACTGCTTTCTTCGTCGCGGGGGAGAGTGGCGTATTTACTGAATTCTCATCGATGCCAGAAGCGGTTTGTGAACTCTGTGGAATCTGAGCAACGTTCTGTGAAGGAACAGCAGCAAGTGTTGTTGTGGTGCGGAATAGTTCATCTGCACCCGGCAAACTCACGCGGCGGCTCACTTGCAACCTCCCACAGAGATTAATTCACGAGCTAGACGTCGGTAGCTAGAAGCACCAATTGAGCTGCTTGCATATGTTGTGATTGGTTCTCCGGCAACGGTTGTTTCAGGGAATCTCACTGTGCGACTAATAATTGTGTCAAAAACTTCTGCAGGGTATGCCTCAGAAATGCGCTCGAGAACTTCCTTGCTGTGAACAGTTTTACGATCGAACATTGTTGGAAGGATTCCCGTAAGTTTCAAATTTGGATTTGTATTTTCTTGCACTTTGCCAATGATGTCTGCAAGAAGAGCTACTCCGCGAAGAGCGAAGTATTCACACTCAAGTGGAACGATGACGCCATCTGATGCAGTAAGCGCATTCACGGTTAGCAAACCAAGTGATGGTTGGCAGTCAATCAAAATTACATCGTAGTAATCGATTACTGGAGCAAGTACGCGCTTCAAAACTTTTTCGCGAGCAATCACATTCATCAAGCCACCTTCTGCAGCAGCAAGATTTTCATGGCTCGGGATCATGTCCATGCCCGGAACGCTGGTTTTCAACAAAAACTTTTCAATGCTGTTGGATTCATCCATCATTAAGTCATAAATTGAACCGTCTAGTTGACGGGTTGAAACACCCAGACCAACCGACAAAGAATGTTGAGGGTCGAAGTCCACGAGAAGAACTCGGCGCCCTAATTCAGCTAGTGCAGCACCAAGATTGATGGTTGTCGTTGTCTTACCAACGCCACCTTTTTGATTCACAACAGAAATAACCTGTGCGTTACCGTGCTGTGTTAATTCAGCAACATCAGGAATCGTGATCTCCTTGCGACCGAGCATGAGAGCAGTCGTGACTACATCCTCATCTCGATTTGTCGATTTAGCGTCGAAACGAGAAACCTGCGAAGAAACTTTGGCCATGCGCCGGACACTACGGCGGTGCGAGTGCTCATGCAAGTTCTATCTCGAGTATGTTTCGCGCATGAATGAGACCTTTGTGGAGCCGTCCGAGGAATCGGCAGCCCCTGGATCCACATTTTCTCTCCATCTGAGCAACTTTGAGGGACCTTTTGACCTCCTCCTTCAACTCATTTCCAAGCACAAAATGGATGTCACTGAGGTTGCCCTAGGAACTGTCACCGATGAATTTATCGCCTATATCAAGGGCGTAGACGGGGGAAAACCAGGTTGGGACCTAGATGAGACCACTGAGTTTCTCGTCGTCGCAGCGACCCTTTTAGACCTGAAAGCAGCGAGACTTCTTCCTTCAGGCGAGATTGAGGACGAGGCTGATTTAGCGCTTCTTGAAGCTCGCGATCTTCTCTTTGCAAGACTGCTGCAGTACAGAGCATTTAAAGAGATTGCTTCAATCTTCAGTTCTCGTTTTGAAATTCAAGAGAAGACCTTCCCACGCACGGTGGCCCTTGACCCTCAGTTTGCTGAGCTTCTCCCTGAGGTACTCATAGGAGTTACCCCGGCACGATTTGCGGCGCTAGCCCAGCGAGCGCTTGCTCCGAAAGTACCGTTGACTCTTAGTACCGAACACATTCACAGCCCCACCGTGAACGTGGGCGAGGAGGCCGTCAAGATCGTTGACGCGTTGCGAAAGAATGGGCGAGCGAGTTTCAGGTCGCTTATCGCGGATGCTGAGTCAACACTTATGGTCGTTGCCAGATTCTTAGCCCTCCTTGAGCTCTACCGCGAAGGAATGGTGCGCTTTGAGCAAGTTGTCGCGCTCGGAGAATTGCAGATTACGTGGGCGGGTAGCGCTGAGGGTGAAGTTCAAGTCAGCGACGAGTTTGATGTACCTCAGGAAAGCCTGGATGATGAGACAGAAGAGGAATAAATGTCTAAAGTAGAACTTAAGAAGTCCCTCGAAGCGATCTTGATGGTGGTCGATGAGCCAGTCTCAGAGATCGTTTTAGCTCAAATAACCGAAGTTCCTACCGAAGAGGTTATCGCCGAACTTAATGAGATGGCGGCTTCCTACGATCTTGAGGGTCGTGGGTTTCAACTTCGGGCAATTGCCGGTGGTTGGCGCTTTTATAGCCACCCGGATCAGTCGCCCGTTGTAGAGAAATTTGTCTTGGACGGACAGCAATCCAGGCTCACTCAAGCAGCGCTTGAAACTTTGGCAGTCATTGCCTATCGCCAGCCTGTTTCACGAGCTCGTGTCAGTGCTATTCGAGGCGTCAACGTTGAAGCAGTTATGAAGACGTTAATTACTCGAGGTTTGGTCGAAGAGTCCGGAATTGAGCATGAAACAGGCGCGATTCTCTACAAAACAAC
>CANCGX010000073.1 GCA_947377725.1 Actinomycetota bacterium | reverse complement strand
GATGAATACGAGGCGTTGCCTCCGCCAGGTTGAAGTGGCGTTGAGATAGCTGTTATGCGACCAGCGTCCACAGTGATATCTACTCGAACTGATCCTCCGTGAGGGTTTGCGACAGTTGAGCCGGAATACGTTGTCGGTACTGCGCTCGCATTTTGAATTTGCGCCACATCAACAGCCGATAACGTGCCAAGGGCAGCGAGGCCAATAATTTTCTTTGACTTAGCCTTCATAGTGGGGCTCCTATATGTGATGTGGGCAACGGGGAAAATGAAGTTGCCGAAGCATAACCGAGGCGACACAGAAAACCCTGTGAATCAAATCCCAGGAAACCCTAAACCTCTACTTTATCCTTTGAGTTGAATCCGGGATCCAGCACTTCCCCCTATTGATCGGAGTCAACACTTTGCGCTCCCCTGCAAAGTTTTACGCTCAGGCTTGGCCTTTTAGGCGCAAGTACATGAGGCGACTCTTCGTAGGCGTTCTATCCGTGGCTCTCTTAACTGGGAATTTATCCTCAATTTTCGTAGGAAATGCACAGGCAGATTTCAGCAGACCCGTGGATGTCATTTCGGTTACGTGGCCACATGCGCTGCCTCTTACAACCAGCATCGCCTCGGCCCGAAAAGCGGTGCAAAGTTATGCAGTCCCCTACTGGAGAAGTCACGCAGGAATAGAATTTACAAAAGGTATGGATTCCTCGTCTCCAGTCGTAATGAGCAACGAGACTCCATGCAATGGAGATGCAACCGTAAATTACATGAACGCAGCTGCAAACAAGTTCTACGCCTCCCAGGGACTCAATTCATCAAATCGATACCTTATTATTCTGACGCCTACCATAAGCAAACATTGCGTCTGGGAAGCGAAAAGTATCGTCGGCGACTATCGCATTTCTTTTGGTATTTCTATTCTTCAAAATAACTCAAATTCACTTGTGATTACCCATGAGCTCGGACACGCACTTGGTCTTGGACACACAAATCTCATGCACTGCCCTGATGCAGGTGATTCAGTATGGTCTTCGTGCGAGAACCTTGAATATGCCGGCGGTATTGATCTCATGAGCAATATAGATACGCCTGCACCGCTCAATATTTATCACAAGTGGCGACTTGGTAAAATTGATTCATCCGACATTCAATCTGTTTCTGAAAGCGCAACATTTACAATCAACGAAATTGGATCGGCCTCAGGTTCGCGTGGACTATTTATTCATGATGGGCCCGCTATTTATTGGGTCGAATACCGCAAAGCCGCGAATGGATTCAACGCGGGACTTGCTGTTTACAGAACTGATACTCCAAATGCAGCCACCGGAACTACCTCTCCAAACCCTGAATACACCGGACACTATATTGGCGATACATCTGGGGATGTCTGGTTGTTGAATCTCGACAATTATGAATATTCTGCAAAGCCAACGGGGTCTCCAACCTCTTGGAATTTCACAACGTACTCTGGGAATGTATCTCTTTCTGCTTCCGACGTAGCCGGTCAGGCCCAAATAAGTGTTGAAATAAAGTCAGGAACGACGCTTCTTCCAATGCCTCAAACCCCACCAGATTTATCGAAGTACACATTCTTTACGAGTGATTTTGGGGTTTTGTACGAAGTTGAACCTGTAGACAATGCCAATTCTTTGGTCGATCCAACTCTTCAAATATGTAATGGCAATTTCCCAAGTGAAGCACATCGAATCTATCGCAGCCAGGATATGGCAAGCCCTATTTATCAATCGAAATACACTTTTATCTCAAGTGAAGCCGTGCAATATGACTCTCCATATTGGGCAGCTCAAGCGCTAAAAGAAATTGATGCCGCGGTAGCAAAGTGTTCCCCGAAATCCACCAAGATTCAGAAAGTCACTTATGCCCCACCTGCTTCAGTAAGTTCACGATCACTTATCTCTACAAGTATCGTCGACAAAGTTCAGCAGAATCTCTTGGCTACTTTTCAAGTCAAGGGTGACAAGATGGTTGGCACGTATATTCTTTCAAAATACGTTTACAGTAAGACTGAAATCGCTAAGTGGTTAACTTTGGCTAAGAAAGTTGGATCTAGACTTTAACCGAAATTGAAATAAGTATGTGCGATTGTTGCAATAGAAATAAATTGACCGATAATCATAAACGGACCAAATGGTATTGCTGTCTTTCTTCCCGCCTTGCCTACTACCATGAGTAGAATTCCGACGAATGAGCCCAAGAAAAATGCTGCGAAAGAACTTACAAGAACTGCGCTCACGCCAAAGTAGCCTGAAGCTAATCCGATTGCCGCTGAAAGCTTGACATCCCCCATGCCCATTCCGCCCTTAGAAATGAGCGCGACTGCAAAATAGAAAGCAACTAATGAAACGCAGCCGATAAGACTTGGCAATATTCTGGAAAAATTTCCTTCCTGGATAGAAAAAAGAATTATTGCGATGAAGGCAGAAATAAAGAGCGGCGCCGTTAAAGTATCTGGGAGTCGATGAAGCTTCAGATCTATAACAACGAGCGGTAATCCAAAGAGTGAAAAAATTAGCCAAAGAATAGTTTGGTGCCAGGAGTGGAAGATTAAGAAAGGCAGAATAAACAAAGCAGTCATTGCTATTTCAACTGCGGGATAAATGAAAGATATCTTTGCTTTACAGCCGGCGCACCGAGCCTTGAGAAGTATGTAACTCAGTACCGGAATATTTTCAGTCCATCTAATTTCTCGATCGCAATGAGGACAATTAGATCTCGTCCACAGGCTCTCTTTATCGGGTACTCGAGAAATGAGAACATTTGCGAACGAACCGAACGTGAGACCAAAGAGTAAAACAAGAATTAGCCCGAACGGCGCTAGAGATGAATCTAGAACCGTTCCGGCCATGTAATTCTTAAAGTCCAGCTACAGAACATCCAGAAACAGATGCTGCCGAAAGCGGAGACTTAACAAGATTGGCATTCGTGCCATCTAGGTTGAAGTTTGGTCCGACTGCATAAATGAATTTCGATGTTCCTGTGTTATTTGGGTCTGGATATTGAACGTAATAGACCGCAACGTCATCTGGAACCTTTGAAAGGTAACCAGGGACTAGGCCAGAAAGTTCTCCAAATAGTCGGCCCGCTGAGGCATCGGCAGCGCTGGGATTAGTGCGGTACATCGCAACAGTCATTGTTGAGCCGCGGAAGCTATTTGGCACACCAGGAATCAATTGGCCGAAATTAGTTCCGTTATTTGATCCGAGGGTATTGGCCAAAGGAAGGGCAGGCGCAGGCAGGTCTCCGTTATGAAGAACGTAATTATTAAGAGCGTTGTATACGTTACCGGTGTCTTGTGAACAGGCCTTCGTACGGGCATCGCCAGAGGATCCTGAAAGAGCAACGACAACAATCGCTGCAAGGATACCTAGAATCAAAATCACAACGAGGAGTTCAATAAGCGTAAAGCCGTTATCACCACGGTTGCGCTTCTCCTGGAGTTGAGCCAGTAACTTCTTCATCATGCTCCCTTTATTTCTTCTGTCTCGAGGTATTTCTATAATGAAGAACAAGCCGCTGGCGCAGTTGTTCCAATTCTTTTTCCGGTTGGATCAAAAACATAAATATCAAAAGGGTCTCCGGTTTTGCTAATTGCGTTGATATACCCACCGAGCGGAACCTGGCTGGCAGGCACTGTTCCTGAATACGTCACACCAAAGGATACAGTTCCGGTACTTGTAGTTGGGTCTGAACTGAAAGATGTCACCTTCCAAGTTCCATCAATTGTGTTTGCATCAATTCCGGCAACTACGATCTTCTCCCCTACATAAATCTGAGGTGGATAGCCATACTTGAAAGTAACCGTCCCGGTGGAGTTAGAGGCTTGGTAGCTTGTCGCCCCAAAGGACCCGAGCTGCACGGAGAAGTTCTTGCTGTAAGACTCGATCGTTGAAGCACTCACATAGCTTGGTTCAAGGGAAGTAATGGCAGCTGGCATATTGCCCGCATGGTCTGTTTGATACCCAGAGATACCGAGGTAAACGGCTTGGTAAGCGGCCTTGCACGAATCTTGGATGGAATTGTTGCGAGCTGATGTTAGGCCCACATAAGCAATGCCAGAGAGAATTCCAATAATGGTTATGACTACAAGCAATTCAATGATTGTGAAACCCTCATCCTTGAGGTTTCGAAGCTTATGCATTTTATTCTTCCGATTCAGAAACGCGTTGCGATCCCGACACGGTTGATGAAGGATAAATTGTAAAAACCTTCTGTGTTTTCTCGCCGTTTGAAGCGGTAAAAGTAATTGTTTGGTGATGTGGCAACTTGTC
>CANCGX010000072.1 GCA_947377725.1 Actinomycetota bacterium | reverse complement strand
CCAAGCGGACCGACGCTGCACTTTCGAGGAATCGATAACAAAGGTTTTTATCGAAGGTCAAGCGGCGATAATTATGTTGATGTAACAGGGTGCGGAAATACAGTTGACTCGCGTCGCACATGGGTTGTCCGCATGATCATTGATTCACTCTTATTTTGGAGTGAAGTTATTGGTGTAGATGGTTTCCGCTTTGATTTAGCAACAGCCCTTGCTCGAAATGACTATGGAATTGAAACACACAGCGCACTTATGACGGCCATTGTTGCCGAGCCTCTTTTGCGCTCTCGCAAACTTATTGTCGAGCCGTGGGATATTGGTGGATATGCATTGGGCGATTTCGCTCACCCGTGGCGCGAGTGGAACGATCATTACCGAGATACCTTGCGTCAATTCTGGTTGGTGAATCCTGCCCGAGGACACTCCGAAGGTGTCGGTGATTTTGCTTCGCGGTTGAGCGGCTCTCACGATATTTTCTATTATCGCGGCCCAACCTCATCTATTAATTTTATAACTGCTCATGATGGTTTCACCCTGGCAGATCTTGTTCGCTACAACTCAAAACATAACGAAGTTAATCTAGAAGACAATCGCGATGGAAATGACAACAACCGTTCCTGGAATGTTGGAACAGAAGGAGAGACCACAGACTCCGCAATCGCCACGACAAGACATAGACTTCAAAAATCGATGCTTGCTTCACTCATTCTTTCGACTGGTGTTCCGATGATCACGATGGGCGATGAAGTTGGTCGAACCCAGAACGGATCAAACAATGCATATTCTTTGCCGCTCAATGGTGATCTCACTTCAGAAGAAGCTTATGGTGGTGGATGGGCCCTTAATTGGAACCCTAATCCTGAGCAGTTAGATATTTTTGAAACCGTTTCGAATCTAAATGCACTTCGAGAAACATATTTATCGGATGTGATTCGAGAATTCTTTACCGGCGCCCTTGATCTTGGTACGAGCCGAAAAGACCTTGCCTGGTTCCGTCGTAATGGTGAAGAAATGGAAAGCGACTCCTGGCAACAGCGCGACCGCAATTACCTCTCCATGTATGTTGAAGCGAGCGCAAACCGAGCGTTGCTCATGATTTTCAACGGAAGCACCGAAGAACAAGAATTCACATTGCCTGACGAGAAATGGGGAACGGCATTTAGATCGGTTTTTGATTCAGCTTTTGCTATGCCAAATTTTGAACCTTCAATCGCCCAGCCCAATGGAGTGACACAGGTCGCTGCTCACGCGGCGCAAGTCTGGCTCGTTACGCGGAAATAATCGCGATACCGAGCAGTATCCGAACAAGGCAATAAACTCTCCCCCATGCTCGCAATCGTCGCACCAGGACAGGGTTCCCAAACACCTGGATTTCTGACTCCCTGGATTGAACATTTCGCACAATTTGGCCCACAGATTCCCGCAATGGTTGAACACTGGTCAGAAATTTGCGGCGTTGATTTAAACCGTCTTGGCACAACTGCTGACGCTGATGAAATTCGCGATACTGCCAATGCACAGCCATTGCTACTTCTTGGAGCGCTCACAGGCGCGGGTGGACTTTTTGCCGGAAATGATGAAGCGATTTCAGTTGTTGCAGGTCACTCTGTTGGCGAGATTGCTGCCGCACTGTTCGCAAAAATTCTCAGCGCCGATGATGCATTTAAGCTCGTCTCCACCCGTGGCCGCGAAATGGCTAAAGCCGCTTCAGTTTCAGCGACCGGGATGTCAGCTGTACTCGGCGGGGATCGTGAGACGGTTGTAAACCATCTCATATCACTTGGGTTAACCCCAGCAAATGAAAATGGCGCAGGTCAGATTGTTGCCGCTGGATCTTTAACCGCCCTTGCTGCTCTCTCTGAAAATCCTCCTGAAGGAGCGCGCGTACGACCGCTTCAAGTTGCCGGCGCCTTCCATACTTCGACAATGGCTCCCGCCGTTGAAACGCTTGCTGCGCTCGCTGCCACAACGCAGGCGCTCGATCCTGCAATTCGAATTATTTCTAATAAAGATGGCGCTGAAATTACAAGCGGACGCGAATTCCTTGATCGCATTGTTGGCCAAATTGCAGGACCTGTCCGCTGGGATCTCTGCATGGACACATTCGCTGAAATGGGCGTGACCGGCGTAATTGAAATGCCCCCTGCAGGAACATTAGTTGGACTCATTAAGCGCGCACATCCTGAAATTGAAACTTTCGCGCTAAAGACTCCAGAAGACCTGGATGCCGCACGCGAGTTTGTAGCAAAGCATGGGAGGGTAAATTCATAATGAAAATTCAGAACGTTAAACCTTCACAGAACACACGAATTCTCTCTGTTGGTGCCTACCGACCAAGCAGAGTAGTTCCCAATTCAGAAATCGTTGATGCAATCGAATCTAGTGATGAATGGATTCAGCAACGGACCGGAATCAAGACTCGCCACTTTGCCGGTGAGGATGAATCACTTATTGATATGGCTTTTGCAGCTGCAAAGATTGCAATTGAGCGCGCCGGTCTAACGTCAGCTGATATTGATACCGTTATTTTTTCTACGATTACTTATCCATTCCAAGCACCGAGTGCGGCAACTGAACTCATCACTCGCCTTGGAAATACAAAAGCTGCAGCGTTTGATATCAGCGCGGCTTGTGCTGGTTTTAGCTACGGCGTGGGAATTGCATCGGACTTGGTTCGCAATCACACATCACAATACGTTTTAGTGATTGGTGCTGAAAAACTTTCAGATTTCACAAGTCCAACAGATCGCGCGACTGCATTTATATTTGCTGATGGCGCTGGAGCTGTTGTAATTGGGCCATCTGAAGAGGTCGGAATTAGCGCAACCACTTGGGGTGCAGATGCTGACAATCGTGATGCAATCATGATGACGCCATCGTGGTTGGACTTCAAGAAAGGCGCAACCGTAGACAAGATTGGTTGGCCCGATATTTCTCAAGAAGGTCAGAGAGTTTTTCGATGGGCAGTCTATGAAATCGCTCAAGTTGGCAAGAAGGCGATTGCTGCGGCAGGTATCCAACCTTCAGATCTCGCAGCATTCATTCCTCATCAAGCCAATGAACGCATTATTGATTCGCTCGTAAAGTCCATGGAGTTACCCGACGGTATTGTGATTGCACGCGATATTCAAACGACGGGAAACACGAGTGCAGCATCAATTCCTCTCGCAATGGACCGTGTACTCGCGGAAAATCCTGAACTTAGCGGTAAATTGGCTCTTCTCATAGGATTTGGGGCAGGGTTGGTCTTCTCCAGCCAGGTCGTAGTTCTACCGTAATAACCCTCACGATAAGCACCACATAAGAAAAGGAATATAAAGCAATGGCACTTACACAAGATGAAGTTCTTGCAGGAATCCGCGACATCGTCGTAGAAGTTGCAGGCATTGATGGCGCACTCGTTTCACTTGAAAAGAAGTTCGCAGATGACCTCGACGTTGATTCTCTCAGCATGGTTGAAGTAATCGTTGCTGCAGAAGAAAAGTTCAGCGTAAAGATTCCAGATGACGAAGTAACAAAGATGGCAACAGTTGCTGATGCCGTTAACTTCATCGTAGCCCACTCATAATTTCGAAGATTAAATATGTCTAAAACCCGCGTCGTAGTAACTGGACTTGGTGCAACCACCCCTCTTGGCGGAGATGTACCAAGCACATGGGAAGCGCTTCTTGCTGGAAAGAGTGGCGTACGCCTTCTTCCTGAAGGAGTTCTGACTTCCGTAAATGTGAAGTTTGCTGCGACGATTGCGGTTGAACCAGCTGAAGTAATGAAGCCGGTAGAAATTCGTCGTCTTGATCGATCAGAACAATTCGCCGTGATTTCCGCGCGCGAAGCGTGGATTGATGCGGGTTCACCTGAAGTCGATCACGAACGTTTAGGCGTTGTGGTTGCTTCTGGAATCGGCGGCGTCACAACAATGCTTGAGCAATACGACATCCTTCGCGAAAAGGGTGCTCGCTTAGTTTCACCTCATACAGTTCCCATGCTGATGCCAAACGGTCCAGCTGCAAACGTCGGTTTGGAATTTAAAGCGCAAGCTGGCGTACACACCCCAGTTTCTGCGTGCGCATCCGGTGCTGAAGCTATCGGTTATGCAATGGAAATGATTCGCCTTGGTCGTGCTGACATTGTGATTGCCGGTGGCGTAGAAGCTGCTGTCCATGAATTGCCTATGGCTGGTTTCGCTGCGATGAAGGCCCTTTCAACCCGCAACGATGATCCAACTCGCGCATCTCGCCCATATGACAAAGACCGTGATGGATTTGTTCTTGGTGAAGGTGGCGGAATTCTTATTCTTGAATCACTTGAGCACGCACAAGCTCGTGGT
>CANCGX010000071.1 GCA_947377725.1 Actinomycetota bacterium | reverse complement strand
TTTGTATATGTTGACGGTCAAAGCATTGGTGAAATTACCGAGAGCTCTTTGAAGGATCGTCGCATTCTGGGTGAAGAAGGATTTATCTCTGTTGTTGTTGTGATTGATTCACAAAGCGGCAAAATTGTTGCTGGTCCGGATATTCATGCACGAGGATTTACTGAAGATCAGGCGATGTTTGATGATGTTAAAGGCCACATTGAAAAGGCACTTGCGAAAGCAGTGGCGAGTGGAATCAACGGAACACATCAACTTACTCAAGTGGTTCGCCGAACAATTGGAAGTTGGGTGGGCGAGGAGCATCGTCGTAAGCCGATGATTGTGCCCGTCGTCATTGAGGTTTAACGGCGCGCCTTACCCAGTAAGGGTCGAGTAATTCTTTAGGCTTAGCAGCATATGGCTACACGTAAGAAAGCGAAATCAACAAGTAATTCAAGGAAAAAGAAGTCCCTCCTTGAATTCATCCTCCTTGGGCTGGGCTCTATTTGGAGATTGATTGCAAAAGCTATTGGTAGCGCAATTCGCTTCGTTTTCCGTGGAGCGCAGGAATTGGATCCAGAACATCAGCGCGATGGCTTTGCATTCTTAATTGTAATTCTGGCTTTGGTCTCTGCTGGCGGAACGTGGTTTCATTTAAATAATGCAGTAGGTGATTTTATTCGCTCGGCTCTTTTTGGTGGAGTTGGCAGGATTGCAATTCTTTCTCCGCTCATCTTTATTTACTTTGCCTTCAGATTATTTCGTACTCCAGATGAAGGCCGTGCTACGGGTCGAATCACAATCGGAACAATTGTTCTACTTCTGACATCTACTGGTTTAGTTCACATATTTAATGGTTCGGTCGGATACACCGATGTTCAATCAATTCATGACGGTGGGGGATGGCTCGGGTATGCCGTTGCCACGCCTCTTGTTGGACTTATGACAAATATTTTGGCAGTACCAATCCTTTTGCTTCTTTTTGTTTTTGGGCTACTAGTTGTCACGGCAACGCCAGTCTCGCGTATATTTGAACGCGTTGGAAATATTTTCAATTGGTCACGTGGGAAAGTTGCTGATGCTAGAGCAGCTCGTGCAGATGAAGAAGACGATTTTGAAATAACAGATACTCCTGCATTCGATACCCCTCTGGTTCAGAGCTTTAACCATGAATCTGAGACTGAAGATGAGGAAGAGATCGACGAAGAAGAGTTTGATCAAGAATTCACAGTTGAGATTCCTATTGAGAATCGTCCAACACCTACGAAAGTTGCTCCACCTGCTGGGCCAGCCCATCAGCTACTTCTTGCTGCCGATTCCACATACACGCTGCCATCCATGGATCTCCTCAAAGGCGGTCCAGCTAGCAAGGGCAAATCAAAAGCAAACGATGTTGTTGTTGCTGCGCTCACCCAAGTTTTTTCACAGTTCAATGTAGAAGCAGCCGTTACCGGTTTCATGCGTGGCCCGACGGTTACGCGATATGAAGTCGAGCTTGGCTCAGGCGTAAAAGTTGAAGCAATCACGGCGCTCTCAAAGAATATTTCATACGCTGTGGCAAGCGGCGACGTACGCATACTTTCGCCTATTCCAGGAAAATCAGCGGTAGGAATTGAGATTCCAAATACCGATCGCGAAATTGTGTATCTAGGTGATGTATTGCGCTCACCAGTTTCGATGAATGATCCACATCCAATGGTTGTAGCCCTCGGTAAAGATGTTGAAGGTGCCTTTGTCTGTGCAAATCTCGCAAAGATGCCGCATCTACTTGTAGCGGGCGCAACTGGCGCAGGAAAATCTTCAATGATCAACTCTTTGATTGTCTCTGTACTTATGCGCGCCACGCCTGATGAAGTCCGAATGGTGATGATCGATCCAAAGCGCGTGGAATTGAATTCTTATGAAGGCATCCCACATTTGATTGCGCCAATCATTACCAATCCAAAGAAGGCAGCTGATGTTTTGGCTTGGGTAGTGAGAGAAATGGATCAGCGTTACGACGACTTATCCGCATTTGGCTTCAGACACATAGATGATTTCAATAAAGCTGTTCGTGCTGGCAAAGTAAAACTTCCTGAAGGAAGTGAGCGCATTCTTGAACCGTACCCTTACCTTTTGATTATTGTCGATGAACTTGCCGACTTGATGATGGTAGCTGCTCGCGAGGTTGAAGAATCTATTGTAAGAATTACTCAACTTGCTCGTGCTGCTGGTATTCACCTAGTACTTGCGACTCAACGACCTAGCGTTGACATCGTGACAGGATTGATTAAGGCAAACGTTCCCTCTCGACTTTCATTCGCAACATCATCTCTTGCTGACTCCCGAGTTATTCTTGATACGCCTGGTGCTGAAAAGCTTGTAGGACAAGGCGATGGACTTTTCCTTCCTATGGGCGCAAGTAAACCTGTTCGAATCCAAGGTGCATATGTATCGGAACGTGAGGCAGAAGCTGTTGTGCAGTTTGTGAAATCACAACTACAACCTGTTTATCGAATTGATCTCAATGCACCAATTAAATCTAAAGTTGTTGAAAACGATATCGGCGATGATATGGATTTGTTGTTGCAAGCTATTCAACTCGTTGTTGGTACGCAATTCGGGTCAACTTCAATGTTGCAAAGAAAATTAAGAATCGGATTTGCAAAAGCTGGACGACTTATGGATTTGATGGAGAGTCGTGGAATTGTTGGACCTTCTGAAGGCTCTAAAGCGCGAGAAGTTTTAATTAACGCCGAGCAAATGCCAGATGTCCTGGAAGAGATTCAAGGTTTCATTTAGGCCCTAGAGGGTGAACATTTGGGTTAATTTCAGCCCTTCACGCTCAGCTCAATTCTAGAAAAGTTGCTGAATTCTTGTAATTCGTTTTAGGCTTTCCTCCTGCAAGAAATTCAAATTCCCCATTTGATTGAAGGTCCAGAATGTCAGTAGGTACTTATCTACGCGAGGCGCGTGAGGCCTCGGGATACTCTGTTGAACAAATTTCCGAAAAGACTCGCTTACGTCCAAAACTGATTAAGGATTTGGAATTAGATAACTTCGAATCATGCGGCGGTAGCACATATGCTCGCGGACATATCCGCACCATTGGCACGTTAGTAAATGCAGATATGGATCGCTTAATTTCTGAATTTGAATTAACGACGGGCCAAGTAGATCGTCCGATGATTGATTTGCTGACAGAGAACAGCGCAACCCCATCAAATCCACAACGTAATTTTCCACATGTCTCATACAAGTTTCTTGCCACAAGTGCGGCCGTAGTTGTGGGATTAATGATTTTGGTACCAACTACAAATTCAATGTTTAAGTCGACAATTAAGCCGACACATAAATCAACTTTTGTTAATCCGTCAACGAAGGTAGCTGTTCCAGCAAACCAGGCGGGTTCCACTGTTTCGAGGAAGCAGCAGAGTTCTGTTGCCACGGGATCAACCGATGGCAATTTGATTTTCTCTGCTGATAGTGGAACTACCTGGATTGCTGTGACAGATGCAGCGGGAAAGAACTTGTTCACGGGCAAGATTTCTTTGGGACAGACTCAAACTTTCGATGCGACCCAACTTTTATATGTCACTCTCGGAAATTCTGGGGCAGTTTCGGTGACATTAAACGGTAAGAACCTTGGAACTCCTGGAGCGGCTGGAGAAGTCAAATATCTTCAGTACGGACCGGGTTCACAAGAAGCTTCTCCTTCAGTAGCTGGCTAGTCCCACTAGTCCCTCTGAAGACTTTCTAGCAGGTAGAGTTGTGCCAATGAGCACTCAAGTTCCTTCTAAAGCGCGCACTGTTGCACTCGTAACTATGGGTTGTGCACGAAATGACGTAGATTCTGAAGAACTTGCTGGTCGCCTTTCTGCAGATGGTTGGATATTAGTAACCGATCCAGCAGAGGCGGATGTCGCAGTTGTTAATACATGTGGCTTTATTGAAAGCGCAAAGAAAGATTCTGTTGATGCTCTCTTGGAGGCCCACGCTCTTAAAGGCCACGGGAAAACCCAGGCAGTTGTTGCAGTCGGATGCATGGCGGAGCGTTACGGCAAAGAGCTGGCGGAGGCACTTCCCGAGGCTGATGCGATTCTTGGATTCGATGATTATGCAGATATTTCAGCACGCTTAAATACAATTATTAGTGGCGGACATATTCAAGCGCACACTCCTAAGGATCGACGCTCACTTCTTCCTATCGCACCAAGCGACCGTGAAGCACCTAAAGCACCACAACGTACTCGTCTAGACAAGGCTCCGATTGCCCCGTTGAAAATTGCAACAGGTTGCGATCGTCGATGTGCATTCTGTGCAATTCCAATTTTCCGTGGAGCATTCGTCTCCCGTAGACCTACTGAAATTCTTGATGATGCTCACTGGTTGGCTACTCAAGGAGTCTCCGAACTCTTTCTTGTCAG
>CANCGX010000070.1 GCA_947377725.1 Actinomycetota bacterium | reverse complement strand
AACTCCTTGAGGAAGAGGCCGGCTAACAACATGCCGCCATTTCTGCTTCCGCTGTTAGAAATATTTCCCATATCTGCGACGGGTGACTCAAGGCTTGCTCTGAGTTCTTCTGGCAAAGGCATCGGCCAGAAAAGCTCTCCACTGGATTTGGCTGCGTTAAGAAACTTTGTTGAGAGAGCCTCATTATTCGTCATGACGGCGCTTGTTCGAGATCCAAGAGCAATTCCTTGAGCCCCGGTCAATGTAGCCACGTCGATCAGTGCATCCAAGCCACCTGCTTTTTTACCAATCTCTTGTGCCTTAACCAAAGCATCAGCCATAACCAATCGGCCCTCGGCATCAGGATTCAACACTTCAATTGTTTTACCACCATAAATTGTTACAACGTCGCTTGGACGCTGTGCTGTATCGCTGATCATATTTTCAGCCAACGCAGCCCAACCATCAATCGCAACTGGCAATTTAAGTTCAGCAGCGGCAAAAATTGTTGCCACGATTGCAGCGGCTCCTGCCATATCGCTCTTCATGGCTTCCATGCCTGCGGCAGGTTTTAGTGCTAATCCACCGCTATCGAAAGTAATTCCTTTTCCTACAAGAGCAATTCGCGCTTTAGGTTTTCCGGATTTCGGCGCATATGAAAGATGAAGCAAGCGAGGAGGATTTGCTGAACCTTGTCCAACGCCAGTGATTCCTCCGTAGCCCTTACTCTTCAAAGCAGCTTCTGCGAATATTTCAGATTTAATCCCAAGTTTCGTAGCAATCTTCTTCATATCGTTTGAGAAAGATGCAGGTGTGAGATGGCTTGGGGGAGTGTTTACAAGATTGCGAACCATGTGTGTATGTGTCGCAAGAATTGATGCGCGCTTTAACGCAGCTTTGGCATCTGAGCTTTGGCCAATTTTAGATAGAACAATTCCTGTACTTATAGGAAGTTTCTGTTCTTTCATAGAGGCAGATCTAAAGTCAGTGAAGTTATATGCAGCCAAAGCAATTCCCTCTGCGATGGCAGAAAATTGAGCAACGCTCTTATGTGGCAATGCAAAATCGGCACCTTTGTGCCCGGCAATTGCTCGAGTGGCAACACCTGCTGCGCGACGCAGAACCTCAGGGGCGTAATCGGTAGCCGTTTCGCCAAGGCCAGTTGTAACAATTAGGCGAGGCTTGCCGCTGGAAGGAATCTTTTGGATTTCTTCGGCCGCTCCCGTTGCCCCAAGGTCTTCGAGAGAAGCAAGAATTGCTTTGTTGTTTACCAGCGTGGAGCCGGATTCAATCGAAAGTTTTCCGTCTTTTGAGGAAATTCCAATTACGAGAATCTCTGATATCTGTTCTTCTGATGTTTTAAGGGTTGCCATTGCAGTATCTTCTCATTCATTTGATAAGTTTCAAGTATGGAAAACACCTCACCTCTATATCAATGGCATGTTGACGCTGCCGCAAAATTGGCCGACTTTGGTGGGTGGGATATGCCCATTGAATATCCCAAAGTGATGGTGGGGGATCAAGCAGGAGGAGTTCTAGCCGAGCACTCATCAGTTCGTGAAAAAGTTGGAATCTTTGATGTCTCGCATCTAGGAAAAATTAGCATTCAAGGTGAGGGCGCCATCGAATTCCTCAACTCAATCGTTACAAATGATTTAGCAAAAATAGGCAATGGATCATCCCAATACAACTTACTCTGCAACTCAGAAGGCGGAGTTATAGATGACCTGATTGTCTACCGGAAAGCCGATGATGACCTTTTCCTCATTCCCAATGCAGCAAACTGCGCTGCTGTCTTTGATGTTATTTCTAAAGCTGCTCCTTCGAATATCTCTGTCAAGAATATCCACAAGAGTTTTGGAGTTTTGGCAGTACAAGGCCCATTGAGCAAGCAGGTGCTTGAAAACCTTGGATTGAAACTTGAACTTGATTACACAGAATTTTCAGTCCAGATTCTTCCCGGACACGAATCGCTAGGCCCAATCATTGTCTGTCGCACCGGCTACACAGGTGAAGCTGGTTATGAACTTGTTCCGCAATGGGATTCAACTTTGCCGTTGTGGGAATTGTTGGTTCTCGAAATTTCGAAAGTTGGTGGCCGCGTGTGTGGCTTGGGATCAAGAGACACATTGCGAACAGAGATGGCCTATCCGCTTCACGGGCACGAACTCTCTCTTTCAATTACGCCACTTGAAGCAAGTGCTAACTGGGCAATTGCGCTTGATAAAACGGAATTCCATGGGAAAGCGGCTCTTCTTGCGCAAAAAACATCTGGGTTGCAGCGCCGCCTTCGAGGTCTTAAGTCGAACGATCGTGGAATTCCGCGCGCTGGCATGAGCGTGATGGATGCTTCAGGGGCTGTCGTTGGAGAAGTAACCAGCGGAACTTTCTCTCCAACGCTAAAACAGGGAATTGCCTTAGCTCTTCTTTCAACGAATATTGCAATTGGCGATGAATTATCAATTGATATTCGTGGACGTTTGAGCAGCGTGGTTGTAACAAAAACACCTTTTGTGGAGTCTCACGTTCGCTAGTTTGTTGAGTCATCCTTTGAGGCAACAATGACTGGGCGGCCACTGTCTAGCGTGTAAACATTGATACGGTTATCAAAAGCCGTGCGAAGTTCAGCGGAGTGAATTACTTCTGAAGCCTTTCCATCTAAAAGGGCTTTTCCAGATTGCATCACCACAATACGTTCGGCATACATCGCTGCCAGCGTTATGTCGTGCATGGTTGAGATGACGGTGACTCCGCGGCTTTTAAGCATCTCGATATTATTTAAAACAGAAATTTGGTGATGAAGATCAAGGGCTGACGTTGGCTCATCAAGCAGAATAAGTTGAGGTTCTTGAGCAAGCGCCCGAGCAATCAACGCTCGTTGCATCTCTCCACCAGATAGTTGGGCTACATGCCTCTGGTGCATGCCGTACAACTGAGTTTGCACCAAGACATCGTGAATGAATTTCCTGCTTGCAATCGTTTCATTACCCCAGCCATCAACCTTGGAACGCCCAAGTGCCACGTACTCGGCCACCGTCATGCCCGTAGGGATCTCTGGATTTTGAGGAACAAAGGCAACATTTCTTTTGTGATTTCGATACACCTCAACGCCATTATCTTGCAGAGAACCTGAGTACTCACGAACACCGAGAAGTACTTTGAGAAATGTCGTTTTGCCGGCGCCATTAGGACCAACGAGACAGGTCCAATGTCCATGAGGTATTTCTAAAGAAATATCATTCAAAATTACATTGTTACCGATTTTAACGGTGAGGTCTTCAACCTTGATCATGAGTGTGAAACCCTTCGAGTACGGAGCACGAATAGAAAAAATGGGGCCCCAACAAATGCCGTGATTACCCCAATGGGAAGTTCGGCGGGGGAGAGAATGGTGCGGGCGCCTAAATCCGCAAGAACAAGGAAAGCCGCCCCCACAAGAGCGATAGTTGCTAAGGAACGATTCGTGACGCGATGAGTTACGCCTCGAACAAGATGTGGAACCACAATGCCCACAAATCCAATGAGACCAGATGCCGATACTGCCGTTGCGGTTGCAAGGGTTGCCGCAGCAACCGCAATCATCCGCAATTTATTAGGGTCAATACCCAGTGAAAAAGACTCTTCATCGCTTAACAGAAGTCCGTCCAGTTTCTTAGATATTGTCACAAGTACCAAGATTGACGAAAGTATGTAAATAGATGACCAAGAGACGATGCTCCAGTTTGCGACCGTTAACTCTCCAAGAATCCAGTTGTAAACAGGGCGAAGGGCGTTGCTGTGACGTTGTTGTAAATATGTTTGCACTGCTGTTGCAAATGACCCAACGGCAATCCCAGAAAGAAGAAGCGTGTTTGGCTCAGCAAAGAATTTACCCGATATGAAGAATGAGGTCATCACGGCAAGAGTGGCGCCAACAAAAGAAAAAATTGGTAGCCAGCCATAAATATTTCCACCGCTATTGGTGATTGCAATTGTGGCACCTAATCCCGCTCCGCTTGCAGCGCCGAGTAGGTATGGATCTGCCAATGGATTTCTAAATACGGTTTGATAGACAGCTCCACTTGTGGCAAGTGCTGCCCCAACAAGTGCTGCCAAAATCATTCGTGGTAAGCGAAGATCTATTAAGACCGTCCTGTCTTGGCCACTAAGCCCGCCTGCTCCGAGAAGAGTTTTGACTATGTCTACAAAACCAAGATGGATCGGACCAAAGCTGATTGCAAGAGTGCAAACGAATAAAAGAATAAGAGCGCATGCGGCAGTGATCTTCCAATTCCAAATTTGTCCGATGCCTGGGCTCTTACTCTTGTTGAACATGCTTAGTTAACGCTCGCTATTGATTTAGCCACGAATTGATAGAAATCAACTAGGCGAGGCCCCCATCGCGAAGGGATGTCATCTGGCAGAGCAACGATGTGCTTTCCGGTGACTGCCTTCAAATTTGACCAGCCGGGACGCGAAGCGACACTTGATGCTGTGGTTCCATATTGTGCATCGGAGAGAAAAATAATTGCAGGATTGGCGAGAACGAGGTATTCAGGGGTTAGCTGTGGGTAGCC
>CANCGX010000069.1 GCA_947377725.1 Actinomycetota bacterium | reverse complement strand
TCCTCCGACTGCATTTCATCCTCGGCTTATGGATCTGAACAGATTTTGCTTGCTCTTCTCCCAGCTTTTGGATTGGCTGCTTTCAATATATTAATGCCGATGACAGCAATTGTTTTGGCTGTCTTGGTCATCGTCACATTCTCTTATCGAGAAGTCGTTCAGATTTACACAAAGTCAGGTGGCGCATACGTTGTATCGCGCGACAACTTAGGGCCACTCTTTTCTCAGATTGCGGCGGTCGCCCTTATGTTGGATTACATCGTTACGGTGGCAATTCAATACTCGGCGGGTATTGACGCAATCATTTCTACTTTCAATGGACTTCAGTCATACAAACTTTGGATGACGCTTGCAGTGATTGCACTGCTCACTTTTGGAAACCTTCGCGGCGTTAAAGAAGCTGGCGCAGCATTTGCAATCCCTACATATCTATTTGTACTTTCTCTTGTCACTGTTTTTGGTATGGGCATCTACCGCATGTCTATGGGTACCTTGCCAAAATTTGATCCGACAGCAATGCATGGCGCCGTAGCTATTGGCCAAGCCAAAGGTTTATTGAATTTCGCTGCCATATTTATTTTGCTTCGCGCATTCGCAAATGGCGGTTCTTCACTCACTGGGTTGGAAGCAATCTCAGACGGCGTCTCACTCTTCCGTGCACCAGAAGGTGTTAACGCTCGAAAGACGCTCGTCATCATGTCTGCAATTCTTGGATCACTTGTTTTTGGAGTTTCCTACTTTGCACATCGCACATGGGCAACGCCTTACGAAACAGGCACTCCTACGGTTATCTCTCAGATTGCCAAAGCGACCCTTGGTTCTGGAACATTTGGAAACGTTATGTTCTACGTGGTCCAAGCAACCACCATGTTGATCCTTATAACAGGCGCAAATACTGCCTTTTCTGGATTCCCGTACCTCGTGAACTTTGTAGCTAACGACGGCTTCCTCCCTCGCCAATTAACAAAGCGTGGCCACCGCCTTGCGTTCTCAAACGGAATTATTCTTCTAGCGGTCGGCGCTGTTGCACTTGTTCTATTCACCGGAGGATCTGTAAATCACCTCGTAGCTTTCTACGCCCTTGGAGTATTTACTGGATTCGCTCTTGTTGGATTTGGAATGGGTAAGCGCGCACTTAAGAATAAGGAAAAGGGCTGGATTTATAAGGTCGGCATTAACTGGCTTTCTGGTGCAGTCTCTGCAGTCATTATTGTCATTTTCGCAGTTGTTAAATTCACTGAAGGTGCTTGGGTTATTCTTGCAATCACTCCAGTCCTTGTTTTTGCACTCATAAGATTGAATAAGCGATATAGAGACGAACAAGCTGCGCTACGAGTTGGTGCGAGCGAAAATCGCGCGACCTCAATTACACGCCACGATGTAACGATTCTTGTGGATGCGGTTGATCTTGCAACACTTGGTACCGTGCGTTACGCACGTTCGCTCAAGCCGCGCAATATAAATGCAGTTCACTTTGTTATTGATGATCGTCATGCTGAAGAAATCAAAGAAGCGTGGGCAACAAATCCAGGCCTTTCAGATGTCGCAATTGAGTTTATCGATTGTCCTGATCGTCGTTTGCCAAATGCGGCTGTTGATTATTCAATCCGTGCAACACAGGCTGCTGACGTTGAATTGACTCTTCTACTTCCACGTCGCGCTTACTCTGCTGTTCTTGGTCGATTACTTCATGACCAAACTGCGGATGAAATTGCTAAACCAATTTCTCAACTTCCACGTGTGGTCGCAACAATTGTTCCGTTCGATGTGACGCGCGTGTTAGCGAATGATGTTGAGGTGGTTGAAAATGCCGCACCAGCTTTTGTGGCGAGTGCTCCATCGGCAGGACTTCGTCGCGTAAGCGATGAGATCCCTGCAGATGTCGAAATCTCACATTACTCAGAAGACCTTATTCCTATTGCTCGCGCTACTTGGCGCAAACGTGCTCACGTACGTGGAAAAGTGACCGCAATTCGTACCGCTCCATCAGGATCAAATCCACGTGTCGCCATCGAAGTCTGGGATGAAACGGGTGGAATAACCCTTCAATTTATCGGGCGCCGGGAAGTCATTGGCCTAGAGGTTGGTTCAACTCTATGTGCAGAGGGAATGGTTGCCGAAGATAACGGCGCATTAACTATTTTGAATCCTTCTTACGAAATTGTTATTTAATCGTTTCTAAGATTTTCAAAGAAATTCTTTAGGATCTCCGAACACTCTTCTTCCATTATTCCTGCAACAACTTCAACTTGATGGGGAGCCCTTGGGTCTCGCAATACATCCCAAACAGATCCAACAGCTCCTGCTTTCTCATCCCATGCACCAAAGACGACAGTCTTGATTCTTGATTGTGCAATTGCTCCTGCGCACATAGCGCAAGGTTCAAGAGTGACGACAAGCGTCATTCCATCTAACCGCCAATTTCCTTTTGCTTTGGCTGCCTGACGAAGTGCAACGATTTCAGCGTGCGCTGACGGATCGTTATCGGCTTCACGTTGATTGCGGCCTTCACCATAAATTTCACCAAGGTTATCCATTACGACTGCACCAACAGGAACGTCTCCCGTGAGAAGAGCATCACCAGCGATGATGAGAGCGCGGCGCATTGCGATTTCGTTAAAAGTAGACACGCGTTATGCCATCAACTCCGAAAATTGTTCTCCGAATCCCAAACGCCAGGCAATGGCTTCTATTTGTTCATCCGGAAATAAATCTTCATCTGAAGCGAGGGTTTCTAACTCCATTGCACCCAACCCATGATCAGAAAGTAAATCAACATCTCCGCCGGGTTGCGAGTCATCATCATCTTCTGGCATTGGCAAATCCAACATATCAATCAGATCAGCTGCTACATCGTATTCCGTTGCATAAGTAACATCACTAATCATCATTTGCATCTGCGCGCCAAGTGCGCGACCGATCATAAAAAATTCATCATCAATTGCGATGAGGGCGAAGGTCCCGCCATTTACGCGCTTTGATTGGAGGGCATCGATGATCGAACTCATGTCATTCGGGTCGTCGAGCATCTGCACATTCCAGCGACCATCTTCATGCCAAGCCAGTACGCCGTAGTCTTTTTCATCCGAATCTGCTACATCTGACATGTCACGCTCCCTTTTGCTACTTGTGCTCGCTCCTGTGTTAATAGTGTCACTTCCAACAGTAGGAGACAAGGGTGCTTTCCCTCGCTATCGTGGGAGTGTGAAAATACACGTCGCCCACCACCCTCTTATTGCGCATAAATTAACTGTCTTGCGCGATGAAAATACTAATTCGCCGACGTTTCGCCAATTAGTTGAAGAGCTCGTAATGCTTCTTGCTTATGAAGCCACCCGTAAAGTTAAGACAGTCACTATAAAGATAAGAACGCCTGTTGCAGAAACATCTGGATCAGTTCTTGCGAAGCCCCGTCCAGTTGTGGTTCCAATTTTGCGTGCAGGGCTTGGAATGCTTGAAGGAATGACGCGTTTAATCCCGACTGCTGAAGTTGGATTCCTTGGAATGGTTCGTGATGAAAAAACTTTGCAAGCTTCGACCTACGCAAATAGATTGCCGGAAGATCTCACTGGTCGTCAGTGTTACATTCTTGACCCAATGCTTGCAACCGGCGGAACGTTGATCGCAGCAATTAATTATTTAATCGAAAGAGGCGCACAAGACATCACTGCAATTACGATTCTTGCTGCACCTGAAGGTATAAAAAATGTTGAAGATGCATTCGCTTCTTCAATTTTCCCAATCACAATAGTCACGGGAGCAATGGACGAGAAACTCAACGAACATGGGTACATCGTTCCTGGCCTCGGTGACGCCGGCGATCGCTTATACGGAGTTGTATAAATGGCATCAACTAGCCCTGGCTATGCAATAACAATTCGTGTAGATGGACACCCATCCGCACAACCTGTTGCACAAATTACAGCAGCACTTGTGAAGACTGGTGCATCAATTACTGCACTTGACGTTGTTGAATCAACGATTGATCATGTGGTTATTGACGTCACATGTGACGCTATCAATGCTGAGCACGCCGAAGAGATCACTGCGGAAATTACTGCCAACCAAGATCTCAACGTTCGCAAAGTTTCAGACCGTACATTCCTCCTGCATCTCGGTGGAAAGATTGAAATTCAATCCAAGGTTCCTTTGAAAACTCGTGATGATCTATCTCGCGCTTACACTCCGGGTGTTGCTCGAATTTGTGAAGCAATTGCTGCCGACAAATCAGACGCTCGCCGTCTCACCATCAAGCGCAACACAGTCGCAGTGGTTACTGACGGATCGGCCGTTCTAGGCCTTGGAAATATTGGACCAGAAGCAGCTCTTCCTGTGATGGAAGGAAAAGCAGCGTTATTTAAGCGTTTTGCAGATGTTGATGCATGGCCTGTCTGCCTGGATACCCAAGATGTGGATGAGATCGTTCGCACCGTCCAGATCATCGCACCTGTTTACGGTGGAATTAATTTGGAAGATATCTCGGCCCCACGTTGTTTTGAAGTAGAACGTCGACTTCGTGACCTTCTTGATATCCCT
>CANCGX010000068.1 GCA_947377725.1 Actinomycetota bacterium | reverse complement strand
AGCCCCACCAATCCAACCCATCCCGTTTGCCACCCGCGATATGTGGGACAAGACGTCGGGCGAAGATGATTGCTACGACGCTCAATGGGAGATTAATCAGAAATATCCAACGCCAAGAGAAATGCGAAACTATAAACCCGCCGATGACCGGTGCGACTACAGGCGCGGTAAGCGCTGGCCACACTAAGTACGAGATCGCACGAACAACTTCACTCTTCGCAGTGGATTGCATAACAATCAAGCGACCAACCGGAACCATCGCAGATGCGCCAATTCCTTGCATTACGCGCATCAAAGTCAGCGTTGCCAAGTTGCTGCTTATCGAACAGAGCAGGGATCCTGCGACAAAGATTAAAATGCTGGAAAAGAGAACGGGACGAACTCCATATTTCTCTACCAGCCAGGCAGATACCGGAATGAAGCAAACGACGGCAACGATGTATGCGGTGATGCAGATTCCGATTTGCGAACTGAGAAGATGAAGATCCCTGGCGATTGTTGGCGCAGCAGTTGGCAATATCGCGCTGTCGAGATTTTCCATGAAGGCCAAACCGGCAACCAGAAAAGCTACTGGTCGCATCGAGAATGATTTGGTGTGATCGGCCACTGGCCTAGCCTGCTACTAAATGGTGGCTGGGGACGGGATCGAACCGTCGACCTCACGATTTTCAGTCGCGCGCTCGTACCAACTGAGCTACCCAGCCAACAAAAGAAATCCGCCCTCTCTATTCAAGAGAACGGCTTCCCTTTGCGACCCAGACGAGACTTGAACTCGCGACCTCCGCCGTGACAGGGCGGCGCGCTAACCAACTGCGCTACTGGGCCTTTCCATGAGCTAAAGGATTTTAGATCGAATCTAGTTTGTTCATCCCCACTCGCGTGGCAACAAACATCCTTTAACGCATTTTCGAATAAGAAGGTGTTAAGCCCTCTTACCTAGTGCCCCCAACGGGGTTCGAACCCGTGTTACCGCCGTGAAAGGGCGATGTCCTAGGCCTCTAGACGATGGGGACCACAGAACAAGAGGCTAAGAGTATCGGCTAGCGCTCCAGCCACAAAACTGGATTAATCGGGCTTATCTAGCCCTATTTAATTGCCCAGCGAACGGCAACAGAGACGGATACATCCTGTTGGCCAAGGTCAATTTGGGTCGCGCCTGAATCTGCTTTAGCGGTAGCCATCATGATTGGGTAAGGAGAAGGAGCAGTTGTCTCATCAAGAGTTGTGACGCTTGAAAGCTTTACGCCCAAGAGTTTGGCGTAATGAGCTGCCTTTGCCTTGGCGCGAGTAACCGCATCTGTACGAGCTGCGTTGGTAGCAGCAGTGTTATCGAATACGAAAGGTGTAACGCCTTCGAGGTTCAAATTGTCTCCGCCTGCTGCAACGATCGCATCCACGACTGTTCCGGCATTCTTTGCGTTACGAACAATGATCTCAAATGCTTGTGATGCCCGGTATCCAACGAGAACAGAACCCTTATCGGTTGTGTAGTTGTATTCAGGATAAATAGTGAGGTTCTGAGATTTGATGTATTTAGTATCAACGCCATTTGCTTTCAACGCTGCGCGAATTGCGCTCGCTGTCGATGCCGATGTTGATTGCGCTGCAGAACTTGTTGCGCCGACAAAAGTAACTGTTGCATTGATGCGAACAGTGTCGGGAGTAACTTTTACAGATCCGGTTGCGCTGACGTTGATATAACGGTCAGCTGCTTGAGCTGATGCAAGACCAACTCCGGTGAGAAGGGCTCCGGATAGGAGAATGGCGAGGGTGCGTTTCATTTTCATGGGCATATCCTCTCATTACAGAAATGGGAAATGACCACCAATTGCCTGAGCCTTCTATGGGAGAATTAACCATGAGTTTCCTCTCCAAGTGCAGCACCGATACGGTGCATTCGGCTGCGGCGGCGCTGAAAGCCGGATCGCTTGTGGCATTCCCAACGGAAACTGTTTATGGACTTGGCGCCGACGCGGAGAACGCCGAAGCTGTTGCTCGTATTTATGAAGTTAAAGGACGTCCGCACGACCATCCACTCATTATTCATATTGCATCTATCGATGGCTTGAGTGATTGGGCAGGAGAATTACCTGATTACGCGGTTTCTCTTGCAAGAGATTTCTGGCCAGGACCGTTAACTCTTGTTGTTAATCGAGGAGAGCGCGCAAAAGATTTTGTCACGGGAAACCAGAAAACAGTTGGACTTCGCGTTCCTGCCCACAACATCGCACTTGGGCTGATTCAAGAATTTATCAAACTAGGGGGCAAAGGAATTGCTGCGCCTTCTGCAAATCGCTTTGGCGCTGTTTCTCCAACGAATGCTCAGGCAGTGGAAGATGAACTTGCGGAGTACTTACAAGTTCAAGACATCATTCTTGATGGCGGCCAATCACTCGTGGGGGTGGAGTCAACCATTGTTGATTGCACAAAGGAGACACCTTTCATTCTTCGTCCTGGTGCGATTACTGCAGAGATGATTGAAGAATCGACGGGTTTGATTGCTCTGACAAAAGAAGTTTCTGAAATCCGTGTTTCTGGTTCTTTGGATTCGCATTACTCTCCAAAAGCGAAAGTTGTTCTTGACGCGATTGCTGAACCAGGGGATGGCCTCATTGCCCCTGATCAAATTCCAACTCCAGATGGAGTGATTCGATTGGCGTCGCCTCGAACAATCGAAGGCTATGCCCGCGACCTTTATGCGGCTTTGCGTAGCGCTGACGCACAAGGAATTGAAGTTGTTGTGGTGTTACAACCTGGTGGCGATGGTTTAGCTGCTGCGATTAGAGATCGGTTAAAGCGTTCCGCGCATTAATGTTTTTAATGCCAGCACTCACTAAAAAATATTCTTCTTAAAGTAGCTTAAATAGAATCAAGGGATGACTTCGCTCAACGACATCCGCAATTTGGTAACAAGCTCAACGCATACTTATAAGCAGAAGGTATCTGGTCTTGCAGGTCTTGCAGAAAACTTGTTGGAAGCTCCCGCGGTGAGTGATGAGTGCGCACGAGCTTTAGAAGCGCGAATCATTTGCGATATGTACGAAGGTAATGCACCGTACCGCGCGCGATATATATTGCCCGACTATAAGAAAGTTTTAGATAACGGTTCTGTTTTCTTGGAATTAAAACCAGCTACAAATCTAGACGAAGCACTTGCATACCTTCTTATTATGTATAGCCAAACTCCTTCAATTACCGGGTATCCGGTTTATCTCGGCGACCTTGATTCTTTATTACTCCCTTATGTCGGGGACGTTTCAGATTCTGATTTGTACAACAAACTTCGCCTTTTTTGGATCTCAATGGATCGCATGTATCCCGATGCCTTTGCTCACACCAATTTAAGTTCGACGTACAACCGTGTAGCCAAGACCATTCTGAAGCTGGAACGTGAACTCCTGCAAGTTGTTCCAAATATTTCGTTGAAAGTCGATCCACTTCTAACATCTGATGAATACCTGCTTGATGCGGTTTCCACAGTGTTTGCATGTGGGAAGCCTCATTTTATTAATGATGTAATGATGCAATCAGATCTTGGAGATAAGTACGCAGCCGTCAGTTGTTACAACTCCCTAAAAATCGGAGGCGGCTCGCATACTTTGGTTCGATTGAACCTGAAGGAAGTGGCGCTTGCCTCTGGTTGCAATTCTGCAGAATTTCTTGACATCGAGCTTCCGAAGTATGTGAAGTTAACCGCTGAGTTGATGGCTTCTCGCATCAACTTCCTCGTGGAAGAGTCGAATTTCTTTAATACCGATTGGTTGGCTCGCGAGGGCGTAATTTCTCTCGATAATTTCTCTGCGATGTTTGGAATCTTTGGCTTAGCCGAGGCAGTAAATATTTTGATGGAGCGCGATGGCAAAGACGGAACGTATGGCCATAGCGATACCGCTGATGCACTTTCGTACCTCATCACATCAACCACAGCAGGTTTAGTAGCGGGTACAGAAATGCCTTATTGCGATGGAAATGGTGGCCGTGCTTTCTTGCATTCCCAATCCGGAATTGATTTGGATCTTGGAGTCACAGCTGGAACGCGCATTCCCATAGGAACAGAGCCAGATCTACTTAGCCATCTCAAAACGGTTGCTCGCCACCATCACCTGTTTGCATCTGGCATTAGTGACGTCCTCTCGTTTGATGAAACTGCTGTCAATAATCCTCAAGCAGTCGTCGATGTTATCCGTGGCGCATTCGTGGCGGGGATGCGTGACTTCACATTTAATCTCGACAGTAATGACTTCATTCGTATTACTGGTTACCTCGTGCGTAAATCCGATTTAGTAAATATTCCTGAGGCTCGTCACTCCAGCACAAAATTAGGTGCGGGCTCAGTGAGAGATTCTCATGTGGATCAACGCAATCTAAAGAGGGTGGTGAGCAACGAAAGTGCTGCAGGCTCCAATAGTTAAAACCATCCCATTCTCGTGGGTTGATGGGCCAGGCAATCGCTTTGTTATTTTCACACAAGGTTGCAACTTCAATTGCATCGCTTGTCATAATCCTCAAACAATTCCGCTACACACTTCACGAGCAGTAGATCGAAGTGTTGAAAGTCTTCTTGAAGAAATTCGCG
>CANCGX010000067.1 GCA_947377725.1 Actinomycetota bacterium | reverse complement strand
GCAATGCATGGGCTGGGAATTTTGCCGCAGATGAAAATTCTTCCGCACTACGACCGCTATTTCCGGTTCGTTCCGGATAAAGCAGCGAAATTAGTGGGAAGAACCCCTGAAGGTGGTCGCCTTATTGGAATTGATGAGAAAACAGCCTTAGTGAGTGAAGATTTAATTAACTGGGTGGTTCAGGGCGAAGCCAAGATCCACCTCTTAGACGGTCCACCATTATCATTTGAGTATGAGCAAAATGGCTAGCTTTAACGAAAAGCTCGCTGCGAAAATCACCGCAGGCGTCGCAACCATGTGGTGCGCATACGCATTCGCACTGATTGCGCTCGTTTCCCTTCCATCAGCGCTAAAGAGTGGAAGTGTCATCGTCATTGTTGCGTGGATCGCTCAAACTTTTCTTCAATTAGTTTTGCTTTCCATCATCATGGTCGGTCAAAATGTTGGCGCCAAATCAGTTGAACAGAAAATCAATGAAACACATGCCGCATCTCTTGGTGAATTTGAGTTGGCAAAAGAAGCTCGTGGTTTTGCCCAACAAGAATTAGCGGAATTGAAAGAAATCGCAAAAGAAATTCATCGAGTCACCAACGATATTGAAGGCAAGAAGTAATAAATATGCGCGACATATTGCAACTCCCTAATTTCCGACGCTTCCTTCTGGCACGGTTTATCTCGAACTTTGGTAATGGAATGGGGCCAATTGCGCTGGCTTTCGGCGTTCTTCACATGAGAGGTGGAAGTGCCTCACTCTTAGGTTTGGTGCTTGGAATTCAAACAATTGCGATGCTCTGCATGTCCCCACTTGGAGGTGTGATTGCAGATAAATATGGACGAGTGATGGTGTTGGGTTTGATGGACATGATTGCCGGAACTGTCTTTCTCATTCAAGCCTATTTTTTCAGCACTGGTCATGTTCCACTAGCGGTCTTTCTTATCATCAATATTACCTTTGGATTGTCGTGGGGAGTTTTCTGGCCAGCGTTCGGTGGTCTCATGCCAGCACTTGTTGGCGAGGAAGAATTACAAAAAGCGAATTCTACAAATCAATTTGTTTCAAATATTGCAATCATTAGTGGCACTGCGGTCGGTGGGATATTGGTATCAACTCTTGGATCCACAATTGCATTAGCGATAGATGCATCATCTTTCCTGGTCTGTGGTCTCATCGTTTTCAGCATGCGCCACTTAACGGTTTCCAGTGAGAATAAATCAACAATGTTGGATGACCTCATTCACGGGTGGAAAGTTTTTCTATCGTTCAGATGGATTGTCGTTATCGTCGGAGCCTTTGGATTAATAATCATGTGTTGGGCTGCAGCAGAAAATATTTTAGGACCTCTCATTTCTCTTAAGAGTTTCGATGGCGCACGTTCATGGTCTATCGTCCTTTCAGCGGAAGCTGTTGGATACATTGTGGGATCACTTCTGGGCATGCGCATCAAGCCAAAATATCCGATGAGATTTTTGATGATCATGACTCTCACTGTCTCGTTTTATATTTTCTCTCTAGCCCGCCCTCAACCGCTATGGGTGATTGCGGTGTGCGCATTCTTCTGGGGGATTAATCTAGATTTGTGGGGCGCGATTTGGACAACTGCCCTCCAGAAGGAAGTCCCTCGCGAATCTCTCTCACGGGTTTCAGCTTTTGATGGGATGGGATCGTTATCTCTTCGCCCTCTTGGTTTGGCGATAGCCGCTCCGATGGCGAACTGGCTCGGGCTCACCCACACCTTGTATTTATTGGCTGGCTTGTCGGCCATTGTGACTCTCATGGCTTTGGCTGTTCCTCAAGTTTGGAAGATGCAGTTCACAGAAAACTCTTAGGAACTACCCACAGTTCTTGGAGGATTACTCAATTAGATTGACCTCATACTTTTTAAATCGCATATCAACAGAAGATACAAACAGGAGAGAAAATGTTGAAGATTTCTAGTACGGCAGGAAAAGTTCTCGCGGGCGTAATTGTCGGAGCGACTGCGGTGGGCGGTTTTGCTACTGCCGCCGGCACCTTCTCGGGATCAACATCGGTAATTTGCGCGGACAACCGAACCAACGCGCTTTATGCAGCATCAGCAAATGGCACGTGTGCTTCTAATCGAAGCGCCATTCCTCTTTCACAAAATACTGCCTCAACACTTCCTACCACCTCAATTAAATCGGTAGTCCAAAAAGTTTCCCCTTCGGTCGTAACAGTTAACGTCACAACCACAACGGGTGGCGATACGGGCAGCGGATCAATTATTCAATCCGATGCATCGACTTCATACATTTTGACGAACAACCACGTTATTGAAGCTGCAGCGACCAGTGGAAAGATCGAGATTGAATTAAATGGCGGAGATATTATTCCTGCAACTATTGTTGGGCGAGATTCAAATTATGATCTTGCAGTTTTGAAAGTTAACAAGGGAAATCTTCCAGTTATCGCACTTGGCAATTCTTCAACTCTTGCAATCGGAGATTCTGTCATCGCATTCGGTTCACCTCTTGGACTATCAGGAACTGTTACATCAGGAATTGTCTCTTCATTAAATCGCCCCGTAACTACAGGTGGAACAGCATCGGGAACAAATTCATTTGTTAACGCAATTCAAACCGATGCAGCAATCAACCCAGGCAACTCTGGTGGTCCACTCACCGATTCACTAGGTCGCCTTGTTGGCATTAATTCTGCAATTGCTTCAACTGGTTCTTCCACCTCGGGACAGACAGGAAATATCGGTTTGGGATTTGCGATTCCTATTAATGAAGCAAAGCGCGTTTACACAGAAATCATCACAACACCTACCCACACGAGTACGCGTCCACTGCTGGGCGTTTTCTTCGATACAACCTATTCAGGAGTTGGCGCGAAGATTTCACAACTCGTTGCAGGGGAAGCCGCTGAAAAGGCGGGTATCCCAGTGGGATCAATCGTTACTTCCATCGACGGAAGCCGAATTGCAGACCAACTATCGGCAATAGTGAAGATTCGCTCTTATGCTCCGGGCTCGACCGTACAAGTCACAGTTACTTTGCCTGCAGGTGGAAGCAAGACTTTCAGCGTAAAGCTGGGTTCATCTTCAAACTAAGATAGGCGCATGGCCACTAGAAATCTGATCAATCTCGAATCAGTTTCCAAGGCCTTCGATATTAAACCGCTGCTCTTATCTGTCTCCCTTGGCATTGCCGAAGGTGAACGGATAGGAGTAGTTGGGCGTAATGGCGGCGGAAAGTCGACCCTTTTCAAAGTATTGGCGGGAACCGAGCAAGTAGATGCTGGCCGAGTTTCGCGCGGTTCAAATGTTCGAATCGGGATGCTCTCTCAAACAGATACGGCAGCTCCAGGATCCACCGTCCGCGATGTGGTTTTAGGTGATGCTCAAACCCACGAGTGGGCCGGAGATATTGAAGTTCGAGATGTTTTGCACGGGCTCTTCGGCGGATTTGGCGATGAGATTCTCGATCGCAATTTCCATTCACTTTCTGGTGGCGAACGGCGAAGAGTTAACCTTGCAAAACTATTGATTGATGAATTAGATCTCTTACTTCTTGATGAACCAACTAACCACTTGGATGTCGAAGGCGTGGCTTGGTTAGCAAATCATTTGAAAACTCGTCCAACTCTTGCCGTTGTCGTAATCACACACGATCGCTGGTTCTTGGATGAAGTAAGTGAAAATATTTGGGAACTTCAAGGCGAAACCGGTGAAGTTAAACAATACGAAGGTGGTTATTCCGCTTACGTTCTATCTAAAGCAGAGCGTCAACGTCAATTAGGCGTTGAAAATAGCAAACGCGAAATGCTTGTGAGAAAAGAACTTGCGTGGTTGCGACGTGGTGCTCCAGCAAGAACTGCGAAACCAAAGTTCCGTATCGAAGCTGCAAATACTTTAATTGAGAATGAGCCGCCTATTCGCAATGATGCAGAACTACTTAATTTTGCAACGAATCGTCTTGGAAAAACAGTTTATGAATGCCAGCACATTTCTGTGTCTGCGGGAGATAAAGAACTTCTTGATGATGTTTATTGGAATATCGGCCCGGGTGATCGAATAGGAATAGTTGGAGTAAATGGGTCTGGCAAAACAACTCTTATGCGAACACTTGCTGGTGAAGCAAAAGTCAGTGGCGGAAAATTGGTCACAGGAATAACTGTTAAATCAGCCTTCTTATCTCAACACTTAACCGAGTTAAATCCCGAGTGGCGAGTTTTGGAAGCGGTAGAACATGTTGCTAAGTATGTAGAAATCGGAAGCGGGAAAGAGCTCTCGGCTTCACAACTTTGTGAACGGCTTGGCTTCGACCGCGAATCACAATGGACCCCGGTAGGCGATCTTTCAGGCGGAGAACGTCGTCGTTTACAACTCACTCGTTTGTTGATGGAGTCGCCCAATGTTCTTCTGCTTGATGAGCCAACGAACGATTTCGATGTCGAGACGTTGACGGCTTTGGAAGATGTCCTGGATACCTTTGCCGGAACTTTGCTAATCATTTCCCACGATCGATACTTCCTCGAGCGTGTGTGCAATCGATTTGTGGGGCTGATGGGAGATGGAACCCTTCGCGATCTACCTGGCGGAGTTGAAGAATATCTGCGCTTGCGTACCCAAAACCAAGTAAATCAAAGCGTTGTGGAAGTTAGATCTTCTGTATCTAGTGCGGCCTTGGCTCGAGATGCGAAGAAAGAAATAGCGAAGATTGAGAAGCAAATCGAAAAAGCCCGCGCGCAGGAATCTGATTTACATATTGCTCAGCTTGAATTCGCAACCGACCATGAAAAATTAGCAGAAGTCATGCACGAACTTGCCGTTGTCGCGGCAAGAATTGATGAGCTTGAAGAG
>CANCGX010000066.1 GCA_947377725.1 Actinomycetota bacterium | reverse complement strand
GATCGGATGGACCGCTCCCTTTTGGAAGTTTTGGTCAAGCGTTTTGGTGGTGGTCCGGTTGGAATCAGCACCTTGGCTATGGCAATCGGGGAGGAAGCGGAGACGATTGAGTCGCTAGCTGAACCCTTCCTAGTAAGAATGGGCTTCTTGGCCAGAACACCGAGGGGGAGAGTTGCCACGGAATTGGGTTGGAATCAGCTAGGGCTGAAGGCTCCGGCACATGTGGCTCCAATCATCTCTCAAAGCACTGCCAGCCTTTTCGACACACCGTCAAATGAAGCCTAGACTCCTGCCTCATGTCTGCGAATATTTCTAAAGCCACCCAAAAGCAATCCCGCCCAGCCCGCACAATCGCGATCTTGGCACTTGCCCTTATTGGCTTCTCAATTTTTGCCGGTCTAGCCGGCGCCACCAAAATCAAACTAGGTCTTGATCTTCGAGGTGGAACAAGCGTCACTCTGACTCCGCGAGGTACCGCAGGAGGTCAAGTCACGTCAGCAGCTATTGATCAGGCAGTTTCGATTATTCGCCAACGCGTGAACTCACTCGGTGTTGCTGAATCAGAAGTATCTGCACAAGGAAGCGGAACCAATCGACAGATTGTTATTTCTGTTCCTGGAGATACTGGAGACCGAATTGTCAGTCTTGTTGGACAGACAGCCGAGCTTCGTTTTCGCCAGGCTTTAGCATCTGGCGCAGGCAATGCAAAGACCACTGCTACGTCAACCACAACTGTTAAGAGCAAGACAGCAGCTACATATCCAGCTGGCGTCACCGCGGCCCTTGATTCCAAATTCGCTGCACTAGATTGTACAGATCCAAAAAATCGCCAAGGTGGAAGCGTTGACGCTCCGGGTGATGCATTGGTTACATGTAGTCGCGATGGAACTACTAAGTATGTTTTAGCACCTGCTGAAGTTTTAGGAAACCAAGTTAGCAAAGCGGCAGCTGTACTCGACCAACAAGGTGGAGCAGGTTGGATGGTTTCTCTTACATTCAACGGTTCTGGAACAAAAGCTTTCGGAGCCATGACAACTCGCATCACTGGTCTCACAGCTCCTGCCAATCAAGCAGCAATCGTGCTTGATGGTTTAGTCGTTTCCTCACCACGTATTGTTGAAGCCATCAATAGCGGAAGTGCACAAATCACCGGCAACTTCACGCAGACTGATGCAACAGATCTTTCTAACGTATTGAAATATGGTGCACTCCCACTTGCATTCGATCGCGGAGAAGTTCAACAGATTTCACCGACACTCGGTTCAGATCAGCTACGTGCTGGTTTGCTTGCTGGTGGAATCGGTCTCGGTCTCGTTCTTCTCTACTCACTTCTTTATTACAGAGGCCTTGGAGTAGTTTCCGTTGGTTCGCTTGCTGTTGCTGGAGCGATTACCTACCTTGCTTTCCTTCTCTTGGGTAAGTACATCGGCTTCACGTTGACTCTTGCAGGTATTGCCGGTGCAATCGTTTCGATTGGTATTACCGCAGACTCATTTATTGTCTATTTTGAGCGTCTTCGAGATGAAGTTCGAGAAGGTCGTTCACTCAAGACTGCTGTTGAAACAGGTTGGCAGCGTGCTCGTCATACAGTTTTGGTAGCGGACTTTGTCTCGCTTATTGCCTCTGTACTTTTGTATTTCTTTGCAGTCGGCGGCGTTCGAGGATTTGCATTCACTCTCGGATTGACAACCTTTGTAGATCTTTTTGTTGTTTTCTTCTTCACCAAGCCGCTTGTTACCTTGCTCGCGCGACTTCCGTTCTATTCACACGGTGGCCCACTTTCAGGATTCTCGGCTAAGAGCTTAGGTGTTGTTACAGGAAAGGAAGTTGCGTAATGGCACTCTCAGGAATTGGCGGTCGTCTTTATCGCGGCGAAACATCTGTTGACTTCATCGGAAATCGACGACGCTTCTATGCGTTCTCAGGTGTATTGATCATTCTGGCGGCAACAGCTCTTGGAATCCAAGGATTGAAGCTTGGAATTGAATTTAAAGGTGGCGCTGCGTTTACCGTGACATCCACAAATCCTTCTATCGATGGTGCAAATCAAGCGATCAAGGATGCAGGAATCACTTCTGAAACAATCGTGCAGAAGATTGGTACCAACAAAGTGCGAGTACAAACAGGCGCGCTCACAAACGCACAATCAGATACTCTGAAATCTAATCTTGCAAAGACATACAACGTTCAATCTACAAATATTGATACGTTAAGTATTGGACCTTCATGGGGTAAAGAAATCACCAAGAAGGCACTTTATGGACTATTCGGATTCATTATTGTTGTGATGCTTTATTTGGCAATGGCTTTCGAACCTAAGATGGCAGTAGCTGCAATCATTGCGGTTATTCACGACGTTCTCATTACAGTCGGAATTTATGCCCTTGTCGGTTTTGATGTAACGCCGGCAACCGTTATTGGATTCCTGACCATTCTTGGATATTCACTTTACGACACCGTTGTTGTTTTCGATAAGGTTCGAGAGAACACACGTTCAATTACTACAACTTCTAAGCAAACCTATTCTCAAGCTGCGAATCTGGCTGTTAATCAGACTTTGGTTCGCTCTTTCAATACATCATTGATTGCTCTGCTTCCTGTAGCTTCAATCTTGTTTGTTGGCGCAGGCTTGCTGGGTGCCGGAACGCTAAAAGACCTTTCATTGGCTCTCTTCATTGGTTTGGCTATTGGTACGTACTCTTCAATTTTCGTTGCAACACCAATCCTGGCAACGCTTCGCGAACGCGAACCTGCAATGATTGCGCTTCGTAAACGCGTCGCAGTTCGTAACGGAGCTCCTTCGGAGAAGTTTGCAACAGAGACAATTCCTGGAGTCGTTACTTCAACGCACTCGAAGGAAGATCGAGTCCGTGGTCCACGTAATCAACCGAAGCGCAAGTCGACGAAGAAGCGCTAATTAGTTTCTGTGTTGTGAAAATGAGCGGCCTTCTATGAACGCGTTAATAGAGCCGCTTGCCAAATCGCTTGCAAGTCATCACGCAGGTTTTGATCCATCCGAATTGGAGCGAGCATTTTTAGTTGCTCAAAAAGCTCACGAAGGTCAAACTCGTAAATCTGGGGAAGAGTACATAACTCATCCTGTGGCTGTTGCGGAAATTCTTGCCGATTTGGGAATGGATATATCCACAATTGTTGCAGCGCTTCTTCATGACACCGTTGAAGACACTGCCTACAGCCTTGAGCAACTCAAATCGGATTTCGGTAAGGAAGTTGCGCAGCTTGTTGATGGTGTCACGAAGCTGGATAAATTAACGTATGGACCAACAGCTGAGGCAGAAACGCTTCGCAAGATGGTTGTTGCAATGTCGCGCGATATTCGTGTGCTTGTAATCAAACTTGCAGATCGATTGCATAATGCTCGTACATGGGCTTTCGTTACTCCCGAGTCGGCCACTCGTAAGGCTCGAGAAACGTTGGATATCTATGCACCGTTAGCGCACCGCCTAGGCATGAACGCAATGAAGTGGGAACTCGAAGATCTTTCGTTTAAAGCTTTGGAACCAAAAAAGTTTGATGAGATTGAGCGGTTAGTTGCCGAACGTTCGCCATCTCGCGAGAAATTAACAACCTCGGTCATCGATTCGGTTGTGGGTGATCTTGCTGCTGACGGAATCGTTGCAAAAGTTACGGGAAGACAGAAGCACTACTACTCGGTTTATCAAAAGATGGTTGTGCGCGGTCGCGATTTCAACGAAATATACGATTTAGTAGGCATTCGTGTGCTGGTGGAGAACGTTCGTGATTGCTATGCGGTGCTTGGCGCAATTCACGCACGATGGAGTCCAGTCCCAGGAAGATTTAAAGACTATATCGCTATGCCAAAATTTAACCTGTATCAATCACTTCACACCACTGTTATTGGCCCAACAGGCAAGGCAGTGGAAATTCAAATTAGAACCTTTGAAATGCACTCACGTGCTGAATTCGGTATTGCTGCACACTGGAAATATAAGCAGAAGAGTTCGGAAAATGAACCACAAGATCCCAATGTGCTTTGGCTCAAGCAGTTACATGAGTGGCAGCAGGAAACAGAAGATGCAAATGAATTTTTGGACGCACTCCGTTTTGACTTGAAAACACCAGAAGTTTTCGTCTTCACTCCAAAGGGGAGCGTGATTGCATTACCGGCTGGATCTACACCTGTTGATTTTGCATATGCCGTTCACACGGAAGTAGGAAGTCGTTGCGTTGGTGCGAAAGTAAACGGGAAACTTGTTCCGCTGGAATCTTCGTTAGCGAATGGTGATGTTGTAGATGTGGTTACAAATAAGAACCCAACAGCTGGCCCAAGTCGTGACTGGCTAAACTTTGTTGTTTCGCCACGAGCTCGTTCAAAGATCAAAGCTCATTTCACCAAGGAACGAAAAGAAGAGGCAATTGATGCAGGGCGCGAATCTCTTGCTAGACAGATGCGTAAAGCAGGACTTCCCTTACAAAAAATCTTTGCGGGCCAAGCCATTCTAGAACTCTCACACGATTTGCATTACCCAGATATCGAATCTTTATATGCCGCTATCGGTAACGGACACGTTTCAGCGCCATCAATTACAGAAAAATTGGCGCATCTATTTTCCGACGAACCACTTCATGCGGAATCAAGCGTCGATCACTTTTTCGTCCCTTCACATCGTGAACCAACAAAGAAATCTTCGTCTGGAGTGGATGTCGAAGGAGTTGGCGAAGTCATGGTGAAATTGGCTCGTTGCTGTACGCCAGTTCCCGGGGATGAGATCACTGGTTTTGTAACTCGAGGAAGCGGTGTTTCGGTGCATCGCACCGACTGCATCAACATTGTGGATCTCAAGGAGACACAAGGCGATCGAATTGTGAAAGTGAAATGGAATGCTTCGGCGAAGTCGATTTTCCTTGTAAACATTCAAGTTGAGGCGCTCGATCGAAATCGTCTCTTATCTGATGTTACTCAAGCTCTTTCAGATCAACACGTGAATATCTTGAACGCAGCAGT
>CANCGX010000065.1 GCA_947377725.1 Actinomycetota bacterium | reverse complement strand
GATCGAATTGTGAAAGTGAAATGGAATGCTTCGGCGAAGTCGATTTTCCTTGTAAACATTCAAGTTGAGGCGCTCGATCGAAATCGTCTCTTATCTGATGTTACTCAAGCTCTTTCAGATCAACACGTGAATATCTTGAACGCAGCAGTATCTACTTCGAAAGACCGGGTTGCCATATCTCGATTCACTTTCGAAATGGCAGATGCATCTCACTTGGACTCAGTAATTGCCGCAGTACGAGGTATTGAAGGTGTTTACGACGTTTATCGAGTTACCAACAATTAATTATTTGTTGAAGTCTGCAAGGCCCTTTTGAGCTTCAGCAAGCCATAGCTTTCTAGCTGCCGCCGCTTCGCGAGCGACCAACGCTTTAGCCGTATTTCCCGCTGCTTCTGCTTTGGCTGCCTTCTCTTCATACTCTTCAATTGCATCGAGAAGCCCTTGAACAACGTTATTAGCGCGTGCAATTGCAGTTGGGTCGGTTCGACGGGATTGCTCAGCTTGCAAAGACTCGATTTCAGTTTCAACTTTTGCAAAACGTGCATCCAACGCAGTTCTCTTAGATCGTTCAGTCATTCCAATCTTGAACCACTTCTCGCTGAGATCCCGATACTGCTTGCGGGCAGTATTTAGGTCGGTAACTGGAAGGAGAGCTTCAATTTCAACAATGAGTTCTTCACGCTTCTTGAGATTTTCAGCCATTGTGCCTTGGCGCTTTTCTAAATCAGCGTTCTTGGAAGTGAAGAATTGATCTTGAGCAGCCTTGAACTGCTCCCAGAGTTTCGCATCTACATTTTGCTTTCCACGGCCAGATGCCTTCCAGGCATCCATGAGCTCTTTAAATCTCTTGGCTGTTGGCAACCATTCTTTAGAAGTCGCTAATTTCTTCGCTTCAGCGACAATCTCTTCCTTCTTATTTGCAACGAGCGCGGAAGTGGCTTCCAGTTGTGAGAAGTGAGTTCGACGGCGTTTATCAAACTTATTTCGCGATGCAGAGAATCGCTTCCAGAGAGTTGCGTCTGTTGATTTCTCAAGGCGCGGAGCAGCTTTCCATTCTTCCAAAAGAACTTTAAGGCGCTCACCAGTAGCTTTCCAGCTCTCAGACAGCGCAAGTGATTCTGCCTCAGCGACAATTTTTTCTTTGATGATCAGAGCTTCGGCGCGCTTTGCATCCTTAACGAGTTTTTCGGCTTCTTTGCGAGACTCATAAGCTGCGCGATGGCCTTCAATCAATTCCGGAATTCTTTCAACCGATGCGGCTAGGGTTGCAAGATCGCCTACACCGTTGAGTGAGGCAACTTGATGGCGGAGCTTTGTGACGGCTTCAAGTGCGTCAGATGGAACGAGTGCGCCACTTTTGATTCTTGCTGCAAGCAAAGCAACTTCTGAAGCGAGCGCTTCGAATTTGCGCACGAAATAAGCGAGTGCTTCTTCTGGAGTTTTACCAGGATAGGAACCCACGGCGCGTTCACCTTCAGGAGTGCGTACATATACGACGCCATCATCTGCTACTCGACCAAATTGGGATGGATCTCCAACTAGTGCTGATGCTGGTGAAAATGTTCCGTCGCTCATATTTTTCTCCTTCGGTTGCGCGTTGCTCTAGCGTCTGCACGGTCTGGCCGACCACTTGAGGTTCCGTTATAGGGACTTTTACCTGGCAAAGGTACCCGTTTCTGAGGGGGTGCGAAAGTTCACGCCCCTGATGGCATGATGAGCTAGTGCTTATTGAGAGTGTGGTTGCTGACTATTTCGGAACGAATTGCTGGATTTTGGCTACCCAGAGAGGCGCTGAGTGCATAATTGTTGACCCAGGAATTTCCTCTCCTTCCATTCTGAAACGATTGCAGGAGAGCGTAAATCGGTTCAATCTCAAACCCGTAGCCATTTTCCTGACGCATGGCCACCTCGACCACACTTTTTCCGTTCTACCGGTTGCTGAAGGGTATGGAATTCCCGCATTGATCCATTCGCGGGATAGAGCTCTGATCTCCAACCCTATGAACGCCCTTATTCCGGGTGGGCCAGCCGAGCAGATTATGAAACAGATGGGCGTTAAAGGATTTGCCGAACCTTCAGAAGTTGTCGAATTGCACGGTTCTGAGTCGTTAACAATCGCAGGATTGCCCATAGAAGTAAGACATGCCCCCGGGCACACTGCTGGTTCTACGGTTTTCATCCTTAACAGCGAATATCTCATTGCGGGAGATGTTCTTTTCGAAGGTTCAATCGGTCGAACAGACCTCCCTACGGGATCTGCGGCTGAGATGAAGAAGACTCTTAAAAATCAGATTTTGAGCCTCGATGATGAGCTAATTGTTCTACCTGGGCATGGTTCCCAAACTACAATTGCCCGAGAGCGGAAGAAGAATCCGTATTTAACTGAAGCTTATTTACAATCTAAAGATTGAGAGGGGGAGTGATGAGTAAATTTCAAGCCCCCAAAGGCGTAAGCGAGTACTTCCCTGAACGATCAAAACATTTTGGATTTGTTCGCGAGACTCTCATAGCATCAGCGAGACGCAGCGGTTATGAACTTATCGAATTGCCCGTTTTCGAAGATACTGAACTCTTCGCGCGCGGTGTCGGTGAGTCGACGGATGTGGTCTCCAAGGAGATGTACACCTTTGAAGATAGAGGTGGACGTTCAATTACTCTTCGCCCAGAAGGCACCGCAGGCGTTATGCGCTCTGTTATTGAACACAACCTAGATCGCGGTCAGCTTCCTGTGAAAGTTTGGTACTCCGGTCAATTTTTCCGTGCCGAGCGCCCGCAACTTGGCCGCTATCGCCAGTTCTATCAGGTCGGCATAGAAGCTATTGGTTTGCAAGACCCTGAGATTGATGCAGAAGTCATCGCTGTTGCAGATACAGCATTTAAACAATTAGGCCTGAAGAACTATCGCCTCGAGATTACCTCGCTTGGAGATGCAATTACTCGTGAAAGTTATACAAAGGATTTGCGCACGTACATTGCAACCCTGGATATAGATGAGGCAACTCGTGAACGAGCAGCATTGAATCCATTGAGGTTGTTCGATGATAAGCGTGAAGAAGTTCGTAACCTCATGAATAGCGCTCCGATCCTCATGGATTATCTAACCCAAGAGAGTGCGGCGCATTTTACGAGAGTGCAGGAATGTCTTTCATCCTTTGGAATCGATTTTGTTATAAACAATCGAATGGTCCGAGGGTTGGATTACTACACGGGGACTGCTTTCGAATTTGTACATATGGGTCTTGGGGCTCAATCTGGAATAGGCGGTGGGGGTCGTTACGACGGACTCATGGCTCAACTAGGTGGGGCAGATTTATCAGGAATTGGTTTTGGCCTCGGAGTGGATCGAATTTTGCTTGCATGTGAAGCAGAGCAAATCGCCCTCCCTGAAGAGTCGGCTCTCCAACTTTTCATTGTTCCACTGGGTGAGAACGTAAAACTGGCGGCAGTAACTTTGGCTCAGACGTTAAGAGTTGAAGGCTTGAAAGTGGACGTCGCTTATGGCGATCGTGCCCTGAAGGGCGGAATGAAGGCAGCCGATAAGTCGGGAGCTCGCTTCGCATTGGTGCTTGGTGAGAACGAACTTGCATCCGGAACCGCCGAACTCAAAAATATGCAAACTGGGGAATCCTCTTCGGTTACGCTTCGAACCTTGCAAGAGGACCTTAAAAAAGTTCTATAGATTGCAGAAATAACTAATTACTGGAGATTACTTAATGCTAAGAACGCATGATGCAGGCACTTTACGCAAGAGCGATGTTGGTTCCACGGTCACGCTTGCTGGTTGGGTGGCACGACGTCGCGATCATGGCGGTGTGGCATTTATCGATATACGTGATTCAACAGGAACGGTTCAAGTCGTTATCAAGGACGAGATTGCGGGAAGTCTTCGCGCGGAGTGGTGTGTTCTGATCACCGGTGTTGTAACTGCCCGACCAACAGGGAATGAAAATGCAAACAACCCGACTGGTGAAGTGGAGATTGATTGTCAAGAACTTCAAGTATTGAGTGAAGCAGCAGCACTACCTTTCCAAGTTGATAGCGGCGAGAATGTAACTGTTTCGGAAGAGGTTCGCCTTAAATATCGTTATTTAGATTTACGTCGCGAAGGACCATCGAAGAATTTGCGTTTGCGTTCAAAGGTAACTTCAGCAATTCGAAGCGTCATGGACGAGCTAGATTTTCTAGAAATTGAGACTCCGTATCTAACACGATCCACTCCTGAAGGCGCGAGAGATTTCCTCGTACCTGTGCGTTTGCAACCAGGATCCTGGTACGCCCTTCCTCAATCACCTCAGCTTTTTAAGCAGTTACTCATGGTTGCGGGAATGGAGCGTTATTATCAAATAGCTCGCTGTTTCAGAGACGAAGATTTCCGAGCTGATAGACAACCAGAGTTCACTCAGCTTGATATCGAAATGTCGTTCGTCGATCAAGATGATGTCCTTGCTGTTGCAGAAAATATTCTTTCCCAGGTATTCAAGAAGGTAGTTGGCTATGAAATTCCGATGCCAATTGACCGGATGACTTATTTCGAAGCGATGCGTCGCTATGGTTCAGATAAGCCTGATTTGCGATTCGATAATGAAATTTGTGAAGTTAAAGAGTTCTTTGCCGACACGACCTTTAGAGTTTTTCAGGCAGATTATGTAGGTGCCGTTGTAATGCCAGGAGGGGCTTCTTCCCCTCGACGCGAACTCGATGCGTGGCAAGATTGGGCAAAAGCTCGTGGTGCAAAAGGACTTGCATACATTCTCGTTCAAGAGGATGGAACGTTAGGTGGTCCGGTAGCGAAGAATTTATCCGAAAATGAAGCATCGCAGATAGCGAAGCATGTAAATGCAAAGCCTGGAGATGCGATCTTTTTTGCCGCAGGCGAGAAGAGTTCTTCACAAGCGCTTTTGGGCGCGGTCCGATTGGAAATTGGCAAGAGATGCAATCTCATCGCCGAAGGAACGTGGAAATTTGTCTGGGTAGTCGATGCGCCAATGTTTGAAAAAGTTGATGCATCAAATCCTGATTCACCATGGAC
>CANCGX010000064.1 GCA_947377725.1 Actinomycetota bacterium | reverse complement strand
AGTTCTTCACAAGCGCTTTTGGGCGCGGTCCGATTGGAAATTGGCAAGAGATGCAATCTCATCGCCGAAGGAACGTGGAAATTTGTCTGGGTAGTCGATGCGCCAATGTTTGAAAAAGTTGATGCATCAAATCCTGATTCACCATGGACGGCAGTTCACCACCCATTCACAGGACCAAAACCTGAGTTTGCGAACTCGTTTGATACCGATCCTGCTTCAGCGTTGGCTTATGCATACGACATCGTTCTCAATGGAAGTGAAATTGGTGGCGGATCAATTCGTATTCATGACCGTTCGATGCAACAAAGAGTTTTCACAACCATTGGTCTAAGCGATGCAGAGGCACAAAGTAAATTTGGATTCCTCCTCGAAGCGTTTCAGTACGGTCCACCACCACATGGTGGAATCGCACTAGGACTTGATCGTCTCTGTGCGTTGCTGGCCGGAGCTGATTCTATTCGCGAAGTGATTGCATTCCCGAAGACGGCAAGTGGTGGGGATCCACTGACTGGCGCACCAACACCAATCACTGCGCCACAACGAAAAGAAGCTGGCGTGGATGCAGTTCCAGGGGATGAAAAAAACAAGTAATGCGAATCAATAGGTTGGCACTTAAAGTGCTGTCGATTATTTCTGCATCACTTCTCCTCTCGAGTTGTGCTCAACCATCGAAGTCGTACATGACAGACAAGGCCGACGGCGTCTTTTTGTCGACACCGAGGGAGTGGCACAGAATCTCCTCTGCCTCGTTGGCAAAAGAGGAATCAAAATCAAATGCGGATGGTGCAGCCGAACGTGCCGCTGCAGTTTTGTGGCAAGAGGCAGCTTCTTCGTCCTCACAATACCTAGCAGCAGATGTTTTGAGTTTGAAAACGCCTTCGGAGCCTATCGTCTATGCTCGAGTAAGAACTTTGCTCCCTGACGAAGTAAATTCAATTTCATATAACTCGCTTCGCGACTTGATTCTCCCAGTCACTTCTTGGGCAAATGGAACTATTAAGACTCCAGTCTTTGACATTAGCGTCGACGAAGAAAGTGTTCACAAAGGTGGCAGGGGAGTACATACAGTCTTTAACTTCACGCAAACAAATGGCACCTCGCAGACGGTTGATCAAACTGCAATCCTTTCAACTGATCACTCGACCATATATGTTTTGATTATTCGCTGCTCAACTTCTTGCTACAACAAAGAACACACAACGCTTGAAAAAATCGCTCAATCATTTACTGTGAGAGGTATCTAATGTCCGAGAATCAAATTCAACCGATGGATTCAAGCCGTCCTCGCGATACGGATAGAAAAACTCGCGTACATCTCTCACCGATTGATAGATTCAAGTTCATTATCTTCTTCGGCGTTATCTTTATGGTCCTTGTGTGGGCGGATATGTCTAATAATCCAATATTGAGTTTCTCGGATGCCATAAATGAGAATCTGTCGACTCGTTGGTGGCTACTTGTTCTCGTTGGAATTGAAGTCATACGTCAGATGCATTTCCTGGCCGCCGAGATTGTTGCTCCGTATCATGGTGCTTGGTTGAAGTATTTTTCATCCGTAGACCGCAACCTCAAGAGACTCAGTGACTGGAATCGATTCCGCCTCTCTAGAATTATCAAAGGTGCGGTCTTTGTTTGTCTCATCGCAATTGCGCTAGGTGCGTACTACAAGCAGAGTCCGATCACAGCACTTTTCCTAGCGCCAAAGGCGCTTTGGAGTGCGATGCCGATGTTGGCTCAACTTTTATTCGCTGTCTTTTTTATCTTGATTCAATTCTTTGCAATGTTCTGGTTCTTGAGTAAGGGTGGAATAGATACATATTTCCCAGATGACATACGTACTCGGTTTTCAGATGTTTGGGGTCAAGATCATGTCTTGAATCGGATTAGAGAAAATCTTCTCTTTCTAGAATCTCCAGAAGAAATCGAAAAGCATGGCGGATATGTACCTGGTGGAATTCTCTTGTGGGGACCTCCAGGAACAGGTAAGACACTTATGGCCGAATCCATGGCCGGTGAGACTGGAAAACCTTTCGTTTTTGTGGATCCGGGCGCATTCAATAATATGTTTTTTGGAGTCGGCGTTCTTAAAGTTAAATCACTCTTTAGAAAGCTTCGCAAACTAGCTCTTCGCTATGGCGGCGTTGTGGTGTTCTTCGATGAAGCTGATTCCTTGGGAAACCGTGGAATTTCAACCCAACAAGGCGCCTTCACCAACAACGATACTTCTTGTCATGGTGGAAATTATCTTTCAGAGGGCGCCACTTCGCTTATCGTAAAGAACAAATTCGGATCCAATAAATTCGTGGCTAACACTGCTATGGGCGGTGGTGGGGGAATGGGAACCCTTCAAGCGCTCCTTACTGAGCTCTCTGGCTTAAAGAAGCCTCGTGGATTTTTCAACCGAATAGTTCGCCGAACATTGGGATTGCGACCAAAACTTCCTCCCAAGTACCGCATTTTAGTTGTGATGGCGACAAACTTGCCGGAAGCTTTAGACGAAGCACTCCTTCGTCCTGGACGTATCGATCGAATGTATCGAGTTGGGTATCCAAGCAAAGCGGGGCGTATCAGAACGTACAAAGGCTATCTAGACAAAGTTTCTCATGATCTTTCTGATGAAGAGATTGATAAATTGGCAACGATTACGCCTTACGCAACCGGCGCAACAATCAAAGACACTATTAACGAAGCGCTCATTATGGCTATTCGCGATGGAAGAGTTTCTATTACTTTCACGGACGTCATTAAAGCCAAGCAACTCAAGGAGCTTGGACCAGCAGAGGATGTTGAATATATTGAACGTGAACGTCACGCGGTGGCTGTTCACGAGGCTTGCCATGGGGTCATGGCATATTTAATGCGTCATCACATGTCTATTGACCTGGCGACGATTGAAAAAGGTTCAGACTATTTAGGGATGGTTGCATCTATCCCACCTGATGATCAATTCACTCGTTGGAGAACCGAGTACGAAGCTGACATTTTGGTTTCACTCGCTTCACTCGCAGGAGAGCGGATGTTTTTTGATGGCGACAACTCATCCGGTGTTTCTGGGGATTTAGAAAGTGCAACCACTGTTGCAAGCTTTATGGAAGGTCATTGGGGCATGGGATCGACCATTAGCTCACACGCTTCCAATCGTAGGTTTGAAGTAGGAGCTCCTGGCGGTGGCAAAGCTAAGGATGATGGCGCTAGGGAACTTCGTCGTGCTTTGGCTGACCGAATTGAAGACAATCTTTCTGGGTTATTGGCGAAGGCAGAGATGGTACTTCGTGACAATAAAGGGAAAGTTTTGTCACTCGCACACGCTTTGGAGATTCACAAAACTATTTCAGGCGAAGATGTTGTGGCTGTGATGGAGGGCGGTAAAGGACCTCTCGTAGATGGAGCCCCCTATCAAATTGAGGCAAATGTTGCTGCAATCGAGAAATATCACGATTCAGCCTTGCTAGCTCACAAGGGTCACGAAAAGCCTGACGTAGAGATTCCAACTTTCGGGTAGTCTGAGCTCATGGGACCTGGGGGAATTGCAACCATAATTGCGGCTAGTGCGCTGGTTATCATCGCGCTTGCTCTCAGTTACGCCATTATTAGAGTCTCTCGCTTAATTGATGAAGTTCAAAAGACAGTGAATAACGTCAATCGCATAGCTGCTACGGCCGAGTCTCTCACTGGCAAAGTTTCTGGTGCGATTAATGGACTTCTGGAAAAAGAGAGTAGCGCCATGAAGATTCTTGGAATGATTGCTAGTTTTGCTGGAAGACGTAACTCCACTAAGGACCAAGATTAATCCGTGGATTCCGCAGATATTCGCGCACGATGGTTGCGTTTTTTCGAGAGTGGAAATAGCCAAGGGCTAACCCACACAGTTGTTCCGTCGGCTTCACTAATTGCCGACGATCCAAATCTTCTTTTGGTTAACGCAGGCATGGTGCCGTTCAAGCCATACTTTTTAGGTGAAGTTAAACCACCATATGCTCGAGCTACGTCTGTTCAGAAGTGTGTACGTACTTTAGATATCGATGAAGTTGGCAAAACAACGAGACACGCATCTTTCTTTCAAATGTGCGGCAATTTTTCATTTGGAGATTACTTCAAAGAAGGCGCCATCACCATGGCTTGGGAATTGCTTACCAAACCGATTTCTGAGGGAGGTTATGGTTTTCCCGAAGAGAAATTATGGGTAACTGTCTATCTCAACGATGATGAAGCCGCAGATATTTGGCATCACAAGGTTGGCGTCCCTCGCGAAAGAATTCAACGCCGCGGAATGGCGGACAACTTCTGGTCTATGGGTGTCCCTGGCCCCTGCGGTCCCTGCTCTGAAATTTATTATGACCGAGGTCCTGCCTATGGCAAAGAGGGCGGTCCAGTCGCAGATGAGGATCGCTATCTTGAGGTGTGGAACTTGGTTTTCATGCAGAACACGCGCGGAGAGGGTGGAAGCAAAGACGACTTTCCAATCGTCGGGGAACTTCCTGCGAAAAGTATTGACACCGGCCTTGGGTTAGAACGAACGGCTGCACTTTTGCAAGGCGTAGAAAACATCTATGAAATCGATACGACGATGCAGATTCTTAAGAAAGCATCTGAACTATCCGGAGTAAAATACGGAAAAGATCAAAAGAGTGATGTCGCTTTAAGAATTGTTGCAGACCATGCAAGAACATCAATGATGCTTATTGGTGATGGCGTACTCCCTGGAAATGAAGCAAGAGGATATGTCTTGCGTCGAATGATGCGTCGAACTATTCGCAATATGCGCATTCTCGGAGCGCCTGATAACAACACTGGTGAACTGATTACGGCTGCAATCGGAGCCATGGGGCCGCAGTACCCAGAACTTGTTTCGGACGCAAAGCGAATCTTGGCTGTTGCAAGTGGCGAAGAGGATTCATTCCTTCAGACATTGAAGTCTGGAACCCAAATTTTTGATGTGGCAGTCACAGATGTACAGACAGCTAAAAGTAGCAAGCTCTCAGGGGATACAGTCTTTAAGTTGCACGACACGTATGGTTTCCCATTTGATTTGACCCTGGAAATGGCCACTGAGCAAGGTTTAAAAGTTGATGAAGATGGTTTCCGTCGCTTGATGAAAGAGCAAAAGGATCGAGCAAAAGCGGATGCTAAATCAAAGAAAACGGGCCATGCGGATGTAAGTGAATTTCGAAAGATTTT
>CANCGX010000063.1 GCA_947377725.1 Actinomycetota bacterium | reverse complement strand
GGAACAGCATCTGGTCCAGTTTCATTCATGCGCGGTGCTGACGCATCTGCAGGAACAATCAAGTCAGGTGGCGCAACACGTCGCGCTGCAAAGATGGTTGTTTTGGATGTCGATCATCCAGATATCGAAGAGTTCATTGAGACAAAGGTTCGCGAAGAAGACAAGATTCGCGCACTTCGCGATGCTGGCTTCGACATGGATCTTGGCGGCAAGGACATCATCTCCGTCCAGTACCAGAACGCAAATAACTCAGTTCGCGTAAGCGATAAGTTCATGAAGGCATACGAGAACGGCGAGCAATTTGGTCTCGTTGGTCGCGCTTCAGGTGAAGTTATCGAAACCGTTGAAGCAAAGGGCTTGTTCCGCAAGCTTGCTGAAGCTGCGTGGGCATGTGCTGACCCAGGAATTCAATACGACGACACCATCAACGATTGGCACACAAACCCAGAGACAGGTCGCATCAATGCGTCTAACCCTTGCTCTGAATACATGTCACTCGACAACTCATCTTGTAACTTAGCTTCACTTAACTTGATGAAGTTCCTCAAGAACGATGGTTCATTTGATGTTAAGAACTTCGTGAAGGCAACGGAATTGATCATCACTGCGATGGACATTTCAATCTGCTTCGCTGATTTCCCAACAGAGTCAATCGGCCGCACAACAGTTGATTACCGCCAGCTCGGAATCGGCTTTGCAAACGTTGGTGCACTTTTGATGGCATCAGGTCTTGCATACGATTCAGATGGTGGCCGCGCACTTGCTGGTGCAATCACATCGTTGATGACAGGTACTTCATACCGTCGCTCAGCTGAAATTGCAGGAATCGTTGGCGCTTACAACGGTTATGCACGTAACGCTGCTGGACATACACGCGTCATGCGCAAGCACCAAGCTGCTTCACATGCTGCAAAGCCACAGACAACACTTGATGCTGATGTTTGGACAGAAGCAAACAAGGAGTGGGATAAGGGAATTGAAATCGGCGAGAAGAACGGCTGGCGTAACGCGCAAGCATCTGTTCTTGCGCCAACAGGCACCATCGGATTGATGATGGATTGCGATACAACAGGTATCGAGCCAGATCTTGCTCTTGTTAAGTTCAAGAAGCTTGTCGGCGGCGGTTCAATGCAGATTGTTAACCAGACAATCCCAATGGCACTTCGCAAGCTCGGTTACACAGAAGAGACTGTTGAAGCGATTGTTGAATACATCGCGGCAAACGGAAACGTTGTTGATGCTCCTGGTCTCAAGACCGAGCACTACGACATCTTCGATTGCGCAATGGGAGCTCGTTCAATCTCAGCAATGGGCCACGTCAAGATGATGGCAGCATGCCAACCATTCTTGTCAGGTGCTATCTCAAAGACTGTAAACCTTCCTGCAGATGCTTCTGTTGAAGAAATCGAAGAGGTTTACTACCAAGGTTGGAAGCTAGGTCTGAAGGCACTCGCTGTTTATCGCGATAACTGTAAGGTCGGACAACCTTTGTCAGAGGGTAAGGGCGCTAACAAGGGCACTGACTCAAACGCTGCAGCAGAAGCAACACATGCAGTTGCAACACGTAAGCGTCTTCCAAAGTCACGTCCTTCACGCACAACATCATTTAGTGTTGGTGGCGCAGAGGGTTACATGACAGCAGGAACATATGCTGACGGTGCACTCGGTGAAGTCTTCTTGAAGCTGGGCAAGCAAGGTTCAACACTTGCTGGTGTTATGGATGCATTCTCCATCGCGATCTCAATCGGATTGCAATACGGAGTGCCTCTAGAGACATTCGTTGAGAAGTTCTCAAACCTTCGCTTCGAGCCTGCAGGTATGACAGATGATGCAGATATCCGCATGGCGCAATCCATGATGGATTACATCTTCCGTCGCCTCGCACTTGATTACCTTCCATATGAGACACGTTCAGCAATGGGCTTGTACACCGCAACAGAGCGCCAACGCGCACTTGATACAGGTGAATACACACCGGATGTGTCCGGACCCTCTGCGTCAGCAAATGTGGCAGCAGTTCCTGCTCCAGTTGTGACTCAAGCAGCCGCGGCTGTAAAAGCACCGCAAGCAGTAACAATCGAATCTGCACCAACGGCAACAGCAGGCGTCGGATCATCGATGGAACTCTTTGAAAAGATGACTGGCGTTAAGTCAGATGCACCTCTCTGCATGACTTGCGGAGTAAAGATGCGTATGGCCGGTTCATGTTTCGTCTGCGAAGGTTGTGGCAACACATCTGGATGTTCATGATCTAACTAGTTCAGTAAAAAAGGCTCCCTTTCGAGGGGGCCTTTTTTATTTAGTGGTTGTGGAATTAGTGGGGCTAGCAGTCGCTATTGGCTTTGGATCAACGCATGAGGGAAGCCCGTAGGAAGCGATAGCAGCTAACTCTTTTGCCGAATCAGTAGCGGAGAGCAGCTTGGGCGAACCCGTCTTTGGATCGATGTGCATAGGCGTGAAAAGAGATTGCGCAACTTTTCCCGTATCACTGATGCGAAGAGTTAAAACACCTGTGCGGCCGGCATCTGCATGAGATGAATAGAACGTTAGATTTCCAAGTGAATAGGCGATGGTTGAACCTTTTTCGGTAACAATCGCTTGCTGCACATGGGGATGACTTCCGATAATTGCTGTGGCGCCTGCCTTAATCCAGAGAGCTGCAGATTTCTTCTCAACGCTGCCAGCGCAATGTGCTTTCTCAACACCCCAATGAACCATGACAATCACAATCGGTGTAATCGCCTTTGCTACAGCGATGCTCGCAAGAACGCCCTTTTGATCCCAATTGCTTGTGATGCCGGGGCTCTTGTAGGTCGCAATGCTCTCTTTACCACCGTTGATTTTTCCAACACCAATGAATGCAACTTTCATGCCTCTGACTGTCACGATGCGCGGAGCCCAGGCACCTGCATAATTAGCGCCACCACCAATTGCGGCGAGCTTTGCATCGGAGATATTTTTCAAAGTATCCACAAAAGCTTCTCGGCCAAAATCAAAGGAATGATTATTGGCAACATTTACAACACTAACCCCGCCTTTTTTTAGCGCCGTAAGTAGCGTATATGGGGCAGCAAAAGTAAATTCTTTCTCCGCCGGTGTTCCGAGCGTCGATACAACCGTTTCCAAATTAATTGCAGATATATCACTCTTCTTGAAAATGGTAGATGCATCACCTAGAGGATTTCCACCAAAGCTGAGGGTTTTTGAAATCGGAAATTCACCATTTACATCCCCGCCGAAGGAGAGTGTCACAGAATCGGCGGCGCGTGCGGGGGAGATAAGAACGAGACAGAGCGTTGGAACCACAAGGATTGTTCGCATCTTCACTGGTCTATTAAAGCAACTTCAGAGCGGACAGGTAGGCTGTCATAGTGAGCAACGATTTCAACGAGCGGGTGCGCAGGGCACTTGACGCCGCAGTTGATGCAATCGGTGGAGAAGCTCGAGAAGGCCAAATCGAAATGGCTGAAGCCGTCGGCAATGCGCTTCAAAATCAAAATCACTTATTAGTGCAAGCGGGCACGGGCACAGGTAAATCACTGGCATATCTCGTACCAGCTTTGGTTTATGGAAAGAAAGTCTTGGTTGCAACCGCAACGATAGCTTTGCAGCGCCAGCTAGTTGAGCGTGATCTTCCTAAAATCAAGCCTGCGTTAGATAAAGAACTTGGACGTGATTTAACGTTTGCAATCTATAAAGGCGTTGGCAACTATGTCTGCCTTCAGAAAATGAATGGCAGCGAGGGTGATCCAGATTTAGAGCCGTTGATGGAAATTGGCGCGCTAGAAAAAGATGCCAAACGACTTAAGGCATGGATTCAATCTCCAGGCGCGACAGGCGACCGCGATGATGCGCCAGATGTTGATCGCAGAGTGTGGCTAGCAAATTCAGTTTCAGGCCGTGAATGTATGGGCGCTGAAGATTGCCCATTTGGTACCCAATGTTTTGCCGTGAATGCCAAAGCCAAGGCAGCGAAAGCTGATGTCGTCGTCACGAACCACACCTTGCTTGCAATTGAAATTGTTGATTCTCATCCTATTTTGCCGGATCGTGATGCGGTTATTCTTGATGAAGCTCACGAATTTATGGACCGCACCACTCAAGCGGTCACAGAAGAACTCACTGCTGGCCGGGTCGAACGCGCAGCGAAAATGGCAAAGAAACATATGCCAGGCAAAGCAACAATTGCTTTTGAAAAAGCTGCAGATAATTTCTATAAGGCTCTGCAAGATTATGCTGAAATGCTTCGCGCCGATCCCACAAAAGCCGGACGCATGCCTGAAGTCCCAGCGATACTTGAGTCACCTATTCGCAAAATCAAAGAGACGGCCACGGCTGTTATTCAATTGATTCAAGCCGATAGTGATGTCATCGAAGTTGATTCGATGGCAGAACGTGCACGCGTTAAAGGTGCCACACAAGAAGTGTTGACGACCGCAACCAAGATGTTAAAGCCAGGTCATCATCAAGTGATGTGGTTTGAACCAACATTCTCCACGTTGTATTTGGCGCCACTTGAAGTTTCCAATGTCCTTCGCGAAAACCTTCTGACTAAGACACCTGTCATTGCAACATCAGCAACGTTGACCGTTGGAAAATCTTTTGATCCCATCGCAAAATCAATTGGTTTTGAAACGGGGGATGACAGCGCACTTGAATTAGAAGAAGGCGATATCGACCCCGCCAATGTGCAGATGCTCGATGTTGGATCTCCCTTTGATTTTGCAAAACAAGGCGCGCTCTATTTGCCTCGCCACATTCCAGAACCAGGTCGTGATGGCCCAAGCAAGGAAGCTCTCACCGAACTGGGTGAATTAATTGAGGCAGCAGGTGGTCGCACGCTTGCGTTGTTTAGTTCGTGGCGTGGTGTGGACGCTGCAGAAGTTCACCTCCGTAAAGTTCTAGAAGATTTGAAATTGCCCATCATCGTGCAACGAAAAGGTGATTCAATCGGATCACTTGTCGATCGCTTCACAAAAGAACCTTCATCAATTTTGCTTGGCACGATTTCATTGTGGCAAGGTATCGACGTTCCAGGACCTTCCTGCACGTTGGTCGTTATTGATCGCATCCCATTCCCTCGTCCCGATGAACCTGTGATGGCAGCTCGTTCGGCGGAAGCTGACGAAAGTGGCGGAAGCGGATTTATGCAGGTCTCACTTCCTCGCGCAGCGCTTCTTTTAGCTCAAGGAACAGGGCGATTGATTCGAAGTTC
>CANCGX010000062.1 GCA_947377725.1 Actinomycetota bacterium | reverse complement strand
GCTGTTGGCCAATCGCTACCAAATATTTTGAGCGGGTTTACTTGAGAAGCTTTAAGCACATTTGGAATTAAATGTGTCTCTGGGTCGTGTGATTCACTCAACCAGCCGTTTTTGGTTTTCAAAGATCCGGCGACATTGAAATAACGGAGCGAACAGGCTGCGAATCCATCAAGTGTAGAGCGCTCGGCGAGCAAGTCATCTACCGCTAGTTTCGATAGCCCATAAGGGTTTGTTGGCTTGGTTTCGCTATTTTCGCTAATAGGGATTGAGCTTGGTTCGCCATACGTTGAAGCCGAAGATGAAAAAACAATCTTCTTGACGCCCAACTCATGCATCACAGTTATTAAATTTCGGCTTCCTTCGATATTTGTTTCCATATAGAGATCAGGTTTGAGAACAGATTCACCGACAAGTGATTTTCCTGCGAAATGCAATACACCTTCGCAGCCAGCTAAAGCTTTAATGATTACTTCTTTATCGAGAATTGACCCTTGAACAAATTTTGCTCGCGAATCTACCGACTCTTTATGCCCAGTACTTAAATCATCAAGAACCACAACTTCATAGCCCGCATCCAGCAATAAATTAGTAGCAATAGCTCCAATGTATCCGGCGCCACCGGTGACTAATATTCTCGACATTTTTATGCTCGAATGCGTGAGCTATCGGCATCAAAAAGTGGTGAGGTCGAAATCTGACCTGTATGCCACTCCCCGAAAAATTCCACATCAACGAATGTTCCAGGTGTTGTATTTTCTACTGGAAGATACGCGTATCCAATGGCCTTTCTTAACGTATAACCCTGGCCCCCACTCTTCATGCGGCCGATTATTTTTCCGTCAAATCTGATTGGTTCATTTCCAAGCGGAACTCGCTTCATATCGTCAAAGGTCATCACTACAAGTTTCATAGCGGGGCTTATTTGATTTTCCAGAGCGCTCTTTCCAATAAATTTTTCTTTCTTTTGAGAAACGGCAAATCCTAATCCAGCTTGATATGGAGTGGTCTCCGTATTGATTTCCGTTCCCCAAGCTAAGTACCCTTTTTCAAGCCGCAAAGATTCTATTGCTCGGTAACCACATGCCTCAGCGCCAAATAACTTCCCTGCCTCTATCAAGCTCTCCCAAATTTCCATGCCAGATGCGACCGGCAAATAGAGCTCCCAACCTAGTTCTCCGACGTAAGTGATTCTCGTCGCTCTCATCACGATCCCTTTAATTGTGATTTCACGTGAATGCATAAATGGAAAATTTTCATTACTTAAATCGTAATCGGTGATTGATTGCAAGATTTCACGAGCTTTTGGACCCCAAATTCCAAAAACTGCAAGTTCGCTCGTAATTTCCTTAATCTCAACTTCTTCAAAACCAAGTTCGCGTTTTTGCTTTCGAAGCCAGCCACCATCATGTGTGCCAAATGCGGTTCCCGTAATGATTAGGAATTCTGTCTCACCGATTTGAGTTACTGTGTAATCCGATTCAATTCCACCTTTTGTGTTTAGTGCTTGGGTATAAATTGTCCGATTAACCCCTCGAACAACATTATTCGCGCAAACAAGATTGAGGAATTCACCTGCTCGTTCGCCAGTAACACTCAATTTGGCAAAACTCGACTCATCAAAAATTCCCGCACTCGTACGAGTTATTTGGTGCTCGATTTGAACTGCATTTGCCCAATGTTTACCCGCCCACCCATGTGGACGCAAAGCATCATCACCTTTATGTGTTTCATAATAATTCACGCGTTCCCATGATGCTTTTTCACCAAATACGGCACCATTTGCTTTGTGCCATTCATAGACCGGTGACATTTTTGCTGGACGCCCGGTTTGGCGTTCTTCAAGCGGATAGTGGATGTCGTAATACTGCTCATAATTTTCTTGCACTCGATCCATCGTAAAAGCTGGAGACTTATATGAGCTACCAAATCGGCGAATATCCATATGCCATAAATCCATGGTTGGCTCTCCAGCAACTATCCATTCAGCCATAACTTTTCCGATACCACCTGCCCCGGCAATCCCGTGAGCGCAGAATCCAGCCGCTACATAAAAACCGCCCACTTCAGTCTCACCTAAGCAAAATTCATTATCCGGGGTGAATGCTTCTGGCCCGTTAATAAAATTTTTAACGCCTATTTCAGCCATTTTCGGAAGACGCTTCTGAGAATTAATTGCAATCTCTTCAAAACGATCCCATTCATCGGGTAAAAGTTTTCCATTGAAATCTTTTGGAATTTCATCGAAACTTTCACGACTAGTTCGCCACGGTTTGGAGTTGCGTTCATATCCACCCATAACTAATCCATCAACTTCCTGTCGGAAATAAATGAGCAAATCTGGGTCTCGTAGTGATGGCAATTTTGGCTGGCCAGCAGGCAAGAAATTTTCAGTAATTAAATATTGGTGACTCATCGGAATAATTGGGATTCGCACATCTACTAGCCGTCCGATTTCAGCTGCAAACATTCCGCCGCAATTCACGACAATGTCACACTCGATGAATCCCTTATCGGTTTCTACGCCAACCACATGGTTGGCTTTAGTCCTGATCGCAAGAACGCGTGTGTGTGTAAAAATTCTTGCGCCGCCACGGCGGGCACCGCTGGCTAGAGCATGAGCAAGTTGCGAAGGATCCACTTGCCCGTCAGATTCCATAATGCAAGCACCAACAACACCATCGAGATCAATTAATGGGAATTTCTCTTGAGCTTCCTTGGGGGAAATTTCATGTAAATCAAGACCAAACGTTTTTGCCCAGCCAATTTGACGACGTATTTCTTCAAGACGCTCGGGAGATGATGCAAGTTTTATACTTCCACATTCAATCCAAGAAGGCGGTGTTTCGCTCTTTTCTAATTCTCTGTAGAGATTGACGGAGTGCATATTCATTTTTGTAAGTGTTGGGTCAGCTCTCAATTGGCCCACTAGGCCTGCAGAATGAAATGTAGAACCGCTTGTTAAGTCAGCACGATCCAAAAGAATTACGTCGCGTTCGCCTAACTGGGTTAGGTGGTAAGCCACAGAAGTTCCGCCTACGCCTCCACCAATAATGATGATTTTTGACCGGCTAGGGACCTGTTCGTGCGCCATAACATAAATGTATCCTTTTGGAATGAGTTTGTCTGCAAATGAGTTGGAGCAGACTTTTGGCGCAATGCTCGAAAAAGTTCCGAGGTTAAGAAATAGAGTTTCCGTTTCCGAGTTATCCGGCGGTTTAACAAATAGAAATATAAAAGTTGTGACTGAAGACGGTGCTTTTGTTGCAAGGTTTTCGAGCAACGAGTCTAACTTGCTTGCAATAGATCGCTTAGCTGAATACAAAAATTCAATTCTTGCTGCCAGTGCTGGAGTTGGTGCACCTGTTTATGATTTTCTGCCTGAAGACGGATTGCTTGTAATCGGATTTTTAGATGGTCGAACCTATAGTTCAGTTGATGTTGGGAATAACCTCTCTCGCATAGCTCAAAGTGTTCAACAACTTCATGCCGGACAACCCTTTGTTCGGGACTTTGATATGTTCGAAGTCCAGAAAAGCTACTTAAAGATTGTGAAAGATCGAAAATTTCGGTTGCCGCCAGAATATGAAAAATATCAATCATTTAGAGATGATTTGCTTGCAGCTTTTTCCCAATCTGATGATGGAAAAGTTCCTTGCAATAACGATTTACTCCCAGCAAACTTTATTGATGATGGTTCAAAAGTGTGGCTTATTGATTATGAATATTCTGGGAATAACGATGCATGCTTTGAGCTTGGAAATATTTGGTCGGAGTCAGGTTTGCCGATTGAAGGCCTTGAAGAATTAGTTTCGGCCTATTACGGGCAAGCGCGTCCCGATAAGTTTGCGCGAGCGTGGTTATTCAGTGTTTTAGCAAAATATGGTTGGACACTGTGGGCGTCAATTCAAGATGGGATTTCTGAATTGGAATTCGATTTTTGGGAATGGGGAATGAAAAAGTACGAAGATGTACAGCGAGATTTTGGTTCAGCGTTTTATAAAGCACAAATCGCTAATTTAAATATTTCTTAATACCTTCTTGCGAGATTTTTCTACCCTCACCGACTTCACGAGCTGCGATGCTAGCTGCAGCAGCTGTGGCGTATTTGACGCAATCCAAAGTAGATCTTCCTTCTAAGCAGGCAACTGCATAAGCACCGTGAAAAATATCGCCAAGACCATTTGTATCGTGAACCTCAATTGGGAACGCAGGAATATGGTGGATGTGTGATTCTGTTCCAGTTCGGAAGTAGGAGCCATTTTCACCATCAGTAAGGACAATTGCATTTCTAGAAGAATTCCATAACGAGGCGATTACCTCTTCCGGTGAATTCTTACCTGTTAGCTCTTGACCGTAATAAAGAGGAAGAATCGGGTCGGAGGCAATTTCCAACATCGCCATGGCTTCATCAGGATGAGTGGCTGGGCGTTCGAGATCGTAAATAATGGGTATTCCTAAAGCGTTTGCGCGGGCAGCAACATCAAGAGATCCAAGCGGTGCTGTATTGCCATCAATCAAAAGAATCTTTGTTTGCGTAAGGGCAGCAGCCACTTTTTCGCTTGAGGGAAGCGATAAAACCTTTAAAGATTCATCTTCGTACGCAATGTATCTATCCCCTGTCCGAGTGATTACGACCGTGGCAATCGCAGGGTGTGAGCCGTCCTTAAAATCAATAAATTCTGTTGAAATTCCTGTTGCTTGTAGATCAGTGAGAACAAATTCCCATTCAGGGTTGGGACTCAGCGTTCCTAAATAGGCGCACGATTTGCCGAGGGCTGCTGCGACCCCGAGGGAATTACGAACGTTCCCGCCGAAACGGAATTCTTTTTTTGAAATCCTGCCTTTGCCCTCGCTCCATGTAGCTTCAGTAAAGAGCATCTGGTCGTAAGCAATACATCCTAATCCTAAAATCATTTACTTTTTATAATCCAGCTTTTGCGAGCGCTTCTGCCGGTGAAAGATTGTCATTGATTACACCGTAGTAAGCCTTTGCCGCTTTCTTTGGATCATCAGCGCCCCAAACATTTCGGCCGACAACTGCGCCTTTCGCTCCAGCGTGAAGTGCGGCTTGAGTACTTGTAAGTGCGTCAAGAAGAGTTGGTTCTTTTGGTCCGCCTGCGATAACAATTGGGACGGGACAGTTGTCAACAATTTCTTTGAATGCGACAGGATCGCCGACATATCCAACTTTAATAACGTCAACTCCGGTTTCAATTCCGCAACGAACTGCCCATGCAATTTCTTCTGGGGTAAAAACTATTTTTACTCCATCGGAATAATCGCGAGGATAAATATGCGCAACGATTGGCATTTCATATTTGTGAGAAGC
>CANCGX010000061.1 GCA_947377725.1 Actinomycetota bacterium | reverse complement strand
TGGTCATGCTTAGCGTCATCTGTAGGAAGTGGCAGAGGGAGAAGTGGTAAAACGGCGCTATGCGATTCTGTAGGTGATGGTGAAGGGCTTGGAGATGTTGATTGTTCTGATGGTGAGGTGCTTGGAGTAGAAGAAGTGCTCGGAATCGCGCTTTCAGTCGGAGCCACTGTTACTTCAGGCGATGGAGAAATATTAAAAATTCGCTTAGTTTCATTTTCGATGGCTCGCACCGTTGACTTGGCAAAATTCACAACCGGTTTTGGTCCAACTCCCGTTATTGCAGCAGCTGCAAGAGCTGTGGCGATAAGTGCGCTGGACGCAGCTGTCACAATCGCGGCCGTACGTCTTGCGCTTCGACCTATTGCGGAAATAACTTGAGTTACCTGTGATGGGAGCAGCGGAGGTGTTCCCATTGCCAATGTCTCTGGCATGGAGGACAAGTCCCGCAAAGCAGACGCAAGTTCAGCAAACTCACCGTCGCGGATTTCATCAAAATTAGAGAGGATCGATTCAGAGTCAGTTATTGAGATATCTGCGCTCATTTCTCTCCTCCTCTCGCTTTGTATCCGCTTGCTTCTAACTCAGCTTTGAGTTTATTTAAACCTCTGTGTGAAAGTACTTTCACATTTGATTCTGTCTTACCTGTTATCTGGCTTACTTCTTCAACACTGAATCCGACTACAACTCTTAGTAAAATAATTTCTGCTTGATCCGCAGGAAGTCGATCTAATAAATCAGTGATTTCAACCGATGTTGAGTCACTCTTTATCCAATCATCATCTCGCAGTTCTACCGAGTCACCCCGGCGCTTGTTCTTTCGCACATGATCTATCGCTAGATTTCTTGCAATGGTGAAGATCCAAGCTTGGAATGCAGATCCATTACCGGGGAAACCTTTAATGGACCCTGCAATTCTTATCCAAACTTCCGAACAAAGATCTTCAGCATCTTGTGAAAAACGTCGCAAATAATTGAGAAGCTTCGGGTAGAAAATCTTCCATAATGCAATGAAAGCATTGTCGCTTCCATTGCTGGCTTCTTGCACGAGGTGATCAACATCGTGCGGGGCAGAGTCGGGCCTCACTTCGGTGACCCTGCCGTTGACCATGAAAAACTCCTAAGTTAGCCTCACGGAATCTTAGTCGCGACGTCCTTCTTCTTTAGTGACTCCAGCTGACATTTCATGGAGCTGATGTGAGGAAGGAGAAGACTTCGAATGATCTGAGTTGTTGTCATGGGAAAGTTCGCGACCGTGTGACTCTAGAGAAGCTGTTTCAGATTCGGTTTCGACTGTTTCAGATTCAATAGAAACGGTATGGCTTTCAATCTCCACGGTTTCAGATTCTAGAGAGACTGTCTCGCTTTCCAAGCTGATTGAAGGAATAACGAGTGAAAGCGATGGAGCCGAAAGTACTAAAGCAGGAGCAGTTTCAAGTGCAACAGGCTTCAAAAGCGAATGGGAAGTCTTCAGGAAAAAAAACTTGCTGCCCGAGAAAGAGTTCTTACTCGACGTGACAGGCTTATTTGCGGCATCTGCAACTTGAACGCCCAGGCTTATAACAAGCAGCGCGGTCAGTGCGGTAGCGATCTTTTTCATCGTGCTCCTATTTTAGAAGGTAAGACTTATTCTCCGAGGAGGATGAAGCCAATAGCGAGGAATGGGAGTAGCGGTAGTAGCAAAAGTGCGGCCATTTTGGGGCTCCTTTAGGTATGAGATGGAATTGGGGGACTTCTACTAAGTAAGACGAATTCCGGGGGTGATTGGTTACAGCCAAGAGCAACTATTTTGAAATATTTTTGGTTGGATAAGCCATGACTACTTCATCCGGACATCGTTCAGCCATTTTTGCCCTTTCCGACGAATATATAGACACCTCGGCTCGGATGAGCCCGATGGCAGCCACGGCCTTGGGCATCCCTGGGTATGACCACCTTTTGGATGATTTCTCGACGGGGCATGCCGCCGAGGAAGCTGCATATGTCCGTTCTGTCTTGGATAAGGCAAGGGCGCTTGAACCGACTGACGAAGTGGATCGAATCGCGAAGGAAGTTCTGATTGAGCGTCTTGAATCGGGCTTAATTATTTACGAGTCTAACGAGCGTTTCATCGCATATAGCCCGATTGTGAATCCTGCATCCAACATCCGATCAATTTTTACAATCATGCCTACTGAGGGTGAAGAAGCAATTAAGAATATTGCTGCTCGCCTCAATGCTGTTGGAGCCGCACTTGAGTCGTGGAAATCCACAATCGAAGAGATGCACTCAAAGGGTCTTGGCACTGCTCGTCGCCAAGTTGACGTTATCGCAGACCAACTTCAAACACACGGTTCTGGAAATTACCAATCTTTTGCAAAAGATATTGATGCGGAAGGTAAATATCCTGCTCTGCATGAAGCGGCGAAGAGCGCAGAAGCTGCTTCGATCAAAATGTCTGATTGGATGCGCAATGTTCATGCACCACGGTCAACTGAAGTAGATGCCGTAGGTGAAGCACGTTATGCACCGTGGGCAAGATATTTCACTGGTGCAAATTTAGATTTACGTGCGACATACGAATGGGGCATGGATGATCTAAAACGAATTAACGATCGCATGTACCTTGCAGCAGAGAAGCTTGGTCTAAAAGGAAAAACTCTTGCTGAAGTTGCGGACTATTGTGAAAATGCGGAACTTCACCGCATCGAAGGAGAAGATGCACTTCTTCAAAAATTGAAGGACTTTACTCAAGAAGCAGTTATTGCACTTAATGGGAAATATTTTGATATCGACCCATCAATTGCATTTTGTGATGCGCGCATTGCACCAGAAGGATCTGCAGCCGCACCTTATTACATGCCTCCAAGTGAAGATTTATCAAGGCCTGGCACTACGTGGTACCCAACGCTCGGCCACACCACTTTTAACTTCTGGCACATTGCTTCCACTTGGTATCACGAAGCAGTTCCTGGACACCACTTGCAATTTGCGACTGCGAATCTTGAGAAAGATCGCTTGAGCCGTTTTCAACGCACGGATGCGTGGATAAGCGGTTATGGAGAGGGCTGGGCGCTGTATGCCGAGCGTTTCATGGATGAATTAGGCGCATTCGATGAGCCATCACTTGAACTTGGATACCTTGCAGGGCAAGCGCTTCGTGCAGCTCGCGTTGTAGTCGATATTGGCATGCACCTTGGTTACAAAGATTTCGATGGAAATGTGTGGAACGCAGATTCTGCATACGATCTTCTTGTTAATCGTGCTTTGATGGCGCCGGATTTTGCCAAGAGTGAAATCGAGCGTTACCTCGGTTGGCCAGGCCAAGCGATCTCATACAAAGTTGGCGAACGTGTGTGGATGGAAATTCGCGAGGATGCAAAGAAGCGCTTAGGCGCCATTTTCGATATCAAGAAATTCCATAGTTATGCACTTGCTATTGGCCCAATGGGACTCGACCCACTTCGTCGTGAAATGACAAAGTGGGATGGGAATTAATTTTTAAGCTAATCCTTTACAAACAGGCTTTGGGCCACCGTTGATATTTCCGTAACGGTGGTAAGTAATCGCAACAGACTGCTCCAACAACCAACGTGGTGCTTCGATATCACCGCGTTGTGCGATTGGGCGACTGTCGAGTGAAACTCCCTTTGCAAGCAACTCTTTGCGAGGAGCCGCTTCACTTGATAGCCAACGCACTTTGTATTGTGCGCGAGCAATCAGATCATCAAAACTCTCTGCTGTGGCTGTACTCCACAGAACTTCAGTTCCCGTGAGCTGAGCAATGTAATTAATCAAGGAGACATCTTCATTTGAAGTCGAATCATCAACTCGCACGATAATAGGCGCCAAAGGCTTGCGGTACCGCTGATAATTCTTCTCAACGGTTAGCCCTGTTGCATCAATGGCTTTGCTTCCAACCTTCTTCCACCATTCATCAACTGACCATTTTGCTGCGCGTGAATCCTGCAATGGAGACCAATTGCGAAGAGTGTGAACGTAGTTTGGGCCGCCGGCTTTTGCATTTGCTCCCACACTTGAGCGCTTCCAACCGCCAAATGGTTGGCGTTGAACAATCGCGCCTGTGATTCCACGGTTGATGTACAAATTACCCGCTTCAACGGAATCCATCCAAAGCGCACATTCATCAGCATCGAGTGAGTGAATTCCGGCAGTTAGCCCGAACTCTGTTGCGTTCTGCCATTCAATCGCAGTCTTTAGATCTGGAGCAACCATCAAACCAAGTACTGGACCAAACCATTCATTTTGATGGCTCCAAGATCTTGGCTTAATTCCTACTTTAACTCCAGGGCTCCACAACTGTCCTGCATCATCTAGTTGCTTTGGTTCAACAAGCCACGACTCACCTTCATCAAGTGACGTTAGTGCTCTATGTAACGCACCTTCTGGCTGTCGAATGACAGCGCCTACGGTTGTGCTGAAATTCCAGCCTGCTCCAACTTTCAGCGTTGTGACATCATCTATAAGTTGGCGAGTGAAAGATGGATCTTTGTAAATACTCTCAACAATGATTCCAAGTGAGGCGGCGCTACATTTTTGACCTGCGTGCCCGAAAGCAGATTGCACCAAATCTTTTACGGCGGCATCAATATCGGCACACGCTGAAACTACGAGAGAGTTCTTACCGCTCGTCTCTGCGAGCAAATTAAGTTCAGATTTCCAGCCCATAAACATATTTGCCGTATCAAATGCTCCAGTCAAAATTAGAGCTTGAACACCGTCGTGGGTAACTAGGTGTTTGCCGGATTCATCATCACGAGTTGGAACAAATTGCAGAGCATCATGTGGAACTCCGCCTTCCCAAAGTTGTTGGGCAAGAAGCCAGGCAGTTGCAACAGTTTCTGGCGCAGGCTTCAAAATCACAGTATTTCCTGCTGCTAAAGCTGCACAAACACCGCCCGCAGGGATTGCATAAGGGAAATTCCACGGTGGAACAACTAGTACTACGCCCATAGGTCGTGAATCGTTGTTGTCTACTCCTGTTGTTGCATAGTAGCGAGCAAAGTCAATTGCTTCGCTAACTTCCGGATCCGCCTCTGAAACAGTCTTGCCGGCATCTCTCGACATGACAGCGATGGTGCGTGCTCGTTGTTCGTGCATGACGTTTGCAACGTTGAAAAGTATCTCTTTGCGCTCGACGACACTCTTAGTACTCCAAGAAGAAACACCGCTTGTCGCAACAGAGACAGCCTTATCAATCAACTTTTCATTCGCAACACAATAGGAATACCAAACCTGCGCGTTATCGCCGGGATCAGTTCCATCTTCACATTGATCAGTTGTTACCTCATCACCATTTATGACAATCGGAATTGTCATGTCGTGATTACGAACGCGATCAATTTCCTCAATAACTGCCGCAATGTATTTAGGTTCCGTTGGATCTCCGGAGGCTTGATTATGAAAAGTTGAATAGTCAACGGGATCTGGTTGATGCCTACGAGAAGTTGTTGAAATTGTGTGACGTTCGCGTACTGAATTTTCAAAACGAGTTTTCTGCTCGGCGAATTTACTTGGGTTGCTTCCGATTTCGAAAGCCGCTTTCAAGTAGTTCTCGTCAGATGTGTTCTCATCTAAACGGCGTACAAGGTAGGCAA
>CANCGX010000060.1 GCA_947377725.1 Actinomycetota bacterium | reverse complement strand
GTTTCAGAGTTCGCACAAATGGCCATGGTTCGCGAGTACCTTGTTGGTTTACAACAAGCAATCATCGAATCGGCTTTTTCAGGAATAGTGGTTGAAGGTAGAGATATTGGAACCGTCGTTGTTCCAGAAGCTCAGTTGAAGATATTTTTGTACGCAGATTTGAAAGCACGCACAGACCGCCGCGAGAATGAAATGTTAGAAAAGGTTTCAAGCGAACGTGTTGCGCAATCTTTGGATTCACGAGATGCAATGGATAGTACGCGAGCTATTTCTCCGCTTCGCCCTGCTGAAGATGCGTTGGAGATTGATTCTTCTCATCTGGATTTGGATGAAGTTGTTGATGTTATTTGGGGTTGGCTAGGAGAGCGAAGTCTTCTTGGTTTACCAAAGGTCGCAATTATTGGAAGACCGAACGTAGGTAAATCCACTCTTGTTAACCGCATTATTGGCCGAAGAGAAGCAATTGTTGAAGATACTCCTGGTGTCACACGTGATCGCGTGAAGTATGAGGCCGAATGGAATGGCCGACGTTTTATATTGATCGATACTGGCGGTTGGGAAGTTAAGCCAGAGGGAATCTCCCAGAAAATTACTGCTGGCGCAGAGTTGGCAATCGCGGAAGCTGATCTCATTCTCTTTGTTGTGGATGTCCAAATTGGAGCTCTCGATGAAGATGATTCTCTTATTGATTTGTTGCGCCGAAGTGGGAAAGAAACAATATTGGTGGCAAATAAAGTCGATAGCGATGTTGATGAAGCCGATGGCCATGCATTGTGGAATCTAGGATTAGATCAACCATTTTTTGTTTCTGCGCTGCACGGACGTGGAGCTGGAGACCTTCTCGATGTTGTGATGGAGAAGTTGCCTGAAGTTGGAAGTGAATTGGCCGATGACGGTTATCGCCGCATTGCATTAGTGGGGCGTCCCAATGTTGGTAAATCGAGCTTACTAAATATTCTTGCTGGAGAGTCGCGAGTTCTTGTGGATGATGTTGCGGGAACAACACGAGACCCAGTTGATGAATTAATTGAATTCGGTGGAAGCACTTGGCGCTTCATTGATACGGCTGGAATTCGCAAGAGAGCTATTTATGACAGTGGCACAGATTATTACGCAAGCCTACGAACTGCAGCAGCACTTGATAGAGCTGAAGTTGCTGTAATCATTCTTGATGCCTCGATACCTCTAACCGAACAAGATTTACGAGTCATTACGATGGCCGAAGAAGCTGGTCGCGCAATGGTGCTTGTCATGAATAAATGGGACATGGTTGATGAAGAGCGCCAAATTCAACTTGAAAAAGAATTGGACAGAAATCTCGAACGTTACCCATGGGTTCAGCGAGTGAATTTGTCTGCGAAAACGGGTTGGCACAGAGATCGCCTAGCTCCTGCGCTGCGAACAGCTATCAAGGGCTGGGAGACTCGAATACCTACGTCGAAGTTGAATTCATTCCTTGGAGCGCTTATTTCTGCAACACCTCCTCCGGTGCGAAGTGGAAAGCAACCAAAGATTCGCTTCGCCACTCAGGTGCAGATTTCTCCGCCAAAGTTCGTCCTATTCTCAAGTGAATGGGTAGAGACTGCTTATCGCCGATTCATCGAGCGCCGACTCCGTGAAGAGTTTGGATTCAGCGGAAGCCCAATCGAAGTTGCGATTAAGGTTCGAGAGAAGGACTAAGGCGATCAAGGTGGGTTTGAATCCAGTTAAAGGCAAAGGCAAAGGCAAAGGCACAGGCACAGGTGCGAGTGCAAGCGAGAATCGCATCCTCACAATCCCTAACGGATTGACGCTTATTCGAGCCTTCGGCATTCCTCTCTTTCTGGTGCTGTATTTGGGGCACCACCAAAACTTTTGGGCCTTTGTGGTGCTCGTCATCGGAGCAGCTACTGATTATTTTGATGGGAAGGTTGCTCGGGCTTTAAATCAGGTGAGCAAACTCGGAGCGGTTATGGACCCGGCTATAGATAGAGCGTACATAGCGGCAACGGTTATCGCTTTGGCAGTTCGAGATGTAATTCCATGGTGGTTAGTTTTAATCCTCATCGCACGAGATCTATGGCTTGCCGGTATGGTTTTTATTAAGAAACGGAGAACGGGAACGGTTTTCGAAGTAACGTTCTTAGGGAAATCCGCGACGTTCTGTCTACTGTATGCCTTCCCATTTCTTCTTTTAAGCGGCGAGACTGGACTTGGACGTGTATGCCACATCACGGGGTGGGCTTTCGCGTTATGGGGAATTGGCCTTTACCTAATCACCGCGCTGCAATACAGTACCGATGCATTATCCAAGAATTGAAGGGTTGACGATGTCCAATACGCCAGAGAATGTTTCGTACACAAAAGAACACGAGTGGGTTTTGGATAATCCAGATGGTTCGGTGCGAATCGGTATTACTGATTATGCGCAAGGCGCTCTCGGAGACATTGTTTACATCCAATTGCCTAAAGTTAATTCCACGGTTAAAGGTGGCGCAGTTTGTGGCGAAGTTGAATCCACGAAAAGTGTTTCTGAGATCTATGCACCTGTGGGTGGAACCGTTGTTCGCGTCAATGAGAAGCTAGAAAGCAATCCAGAACTCATTAACTCAGACCCATACGGTGAAGGTTGGATAGCGGAGATCGCCAGCGTTGACAAGTCAGAGCCATTGATGACCGCAGCGGAGTATTCAACTCTCACGGCTTAAGAAGCTCAGATTGATTAGTACCTGTTCATAACTGAGGAAAAATGAGACCGGCTTGACCTGTCGGGGCAGCATGAATAGTGTCAGCCTCTAGTAGACCTGAAGAGGTCGCGGTTGAGAAACGGGGGATAAATCATGAATCAGTCACACGACTCTCATGTTGATCTCACCTCAACCATCCACCTCTCACAACTTCGACCTGTTCCTACCTCGACTCATCTAGAGTCAATTTTGGGACTTCTTTCTGAAGTAGACAAAGGAATCATCGCTCAACTTTCCCCAGAAAAAGCGATGTTGATAGGTGTAACAGGTCCAGCAAAAGGGTTTAGATATTTACTCGATAGCGCTGTCACATCCATTGGTCGCGAAGTAACAGCTGCTATTTGCTTGGATGATGTAACAGTTTCGCGAAAGCACGCTGTCATCTCGTCTAACGAAGGCTTACACACAATCGAAGACGCAAAGAGTTTGAATGGAACATACGTCAACGCAGTCTCGGTAACATCGCAAAAGTTGTCACATGGCGATGAGATTCAAATAGGAAAATTTAGATTCAACTTTTTCACGGGGAAGGTAAATTAATGAGTGTTCCAGCGCGCGCATATTTGAGCATCGGAGAAGTTTTAGGAAAACTTCGCCCAGAGTTTTCAGATATAACAATCTCAAAGATTCGTTTCCTTGAATCGGAAGGATTGATTGACCCGCAGAGAACCCCATCTGGATACCGCAAATTTACAGCTACAGATTTAGAGCGACTTCGCTATGTTCTTCAAGCACAACGCGATCAATACCTACCGCTACGTGTTATCAAGGAAAATCTTGATGCGATGGATAGAGGCCTCGTGCCTGCTGTCCAATCGGGGGGAGTAGCTGGACCAAGGCTCGCAACAGTCGATGGAGATTTCGCTCCCGCTCACTTCTCGCAAGAGAGTGATTTGCGTTTGAGTCGCGAAGAGCTGTTGCTATCTTCAAATCTTGACGAGTCTGTTTTGGTTGAACTCGAGACATATGGATTGATCGAAATCAAAGGACGCCATTTTGATGCCGATGCTTTGGCCGTAGCGAGAGCAGTCTCTGAGATCGCAGCGTTTGGAATTGAACCAAGACATTTGCGTTCCTTTAAGTCGGCTGCAGATCGAGAGATTGGCCTTGTTGAACAAGTCATCACTCCGTTGCTGCGCCAAAAGGGTTCCGATGCAAAAGCTCGTGCCGAAGAGGTCCAAAACGAATTAGCTTCTCTTTCTGTTCGCCTTCACGCATCACTTGTGCGCGCTGGTCTTCATCGCACTAAATAGTTTTAGGTTACATACTCATGAGCACCCTTCACCCGATAGAAGTTATTGGCGTTCGGGTTGAGATGCCTTCTAATCAGCCAATCATTCTTGTTCGAGAAGTAGATGGTGTTAGGTATTTACCCATCTGGGTAGGGGCGGTTGAAGCAACAGCAATAGCTTTCGCACAGCAAGGAGTTACTCCGCCTCGGCCTTTAACTCACGACCTGCTCAAATCCATCATTGAAGATGTCAGCCTTCCGCTTGAAGCAATCCACCTGACTGCTCTTAAGGATGGAATCTTCTACGCTGAATTGCACTTCAGCGGTGACAAGGTAATTTCAGCCAGACCAAGTGACGCCCTAGCCATTGGCTTACGCACTGGGACCCCGATGCTTGCTAGCGAAGAGCTCTTCAACGCCGCTGGAATCGAAATTCCAGATCAAGCAGAGGATGAAGTAGAGAAATTCAAGGAGTTCCTGGATCACATAAACCCTGAGGATTTTGCCTCCTAGAGGTTTTAGCCATGGCTACCAACTCTAAATCTTTGGTTGAGGCTTTGGCGTGTCGCTTGTTGTTCTCTGCAAACTCTCAACCTACACTTCAGACATTCCCCATAGAAGTGAGCCTGTCATGAATCAAGAAGTTGGTTATAGAGGCGCGACCGCTTGCGTCGCAGCTGGAATTACGTATCGACAATTAGATTATTGGGCAAGAACTGGTTTGGTTGAGCCGACCATCAAAAATGCTGCCGGATCGGGTTCGCAGCGTTTGTACGGCTTTCGAGACATTCTGGTTCTCAAGATCGTAAAGAGATTGTTGGATACTGGCGTATCTCTTCAAAATATTCGTACAGCCGTAGAACATCTTCGAAATCGTGGAATCACTGAATTGGAAAGCATGACTCTGATGAGCGACGGAGCTTCCATCTATGAGTGTGCAAGTGCCGACGACATCATTGACCTCCTTCAGGGAGGACAAGGCGTCTTTGGAATCGCGATTAGCAAAGTCTGGACCGAAGTCGAGGGCTCACTAGCCACACTTCAGGGTGAGAATCCTTCAGACGGTTCAATTGTTGCAAATCTCACTAACGATGAGTTGTCGGAGCGTAGGAAACGCAAAGGGGCTTAAAGCCGAATAATCTAACCTCCTAGGCTCCTGAATGTGGTGCCGTGTCAGTGGGGGATGCTTTGAGTACTTTTCGTAGTGAATTCGCAGATCGACATATCGGACCAAACGATCTTCAAGTGAAAGAGATGCTGCAATCAATTGGAGCAACGTCTCTGCATGAATTCATTTCACAGGTAGTACCAAGTTCTATCGCGATGGCGCAAACGCTAGATACTTTTCTTCCATCTGCAATTTCCGAAGAAGACGCGATTGCTGAACTCAAACTATTAGCTAAGAAAAATATTGTTAACAGATCTCTCATCGGCGTTGGTTACTACGGAACAATCACGCCACCTGTTGTCTTGAGAAATATTCTAGAGAACCCAGCTTGGTACACCGCATACACTCCTTATCAACCTGAAATAAGTCAGGGTAGATTGGAAGCAATTTTTGCTTTTCAAACTGCTGTTTCGGATCTAACAGGCATGTCGATCTCAAATGCTTCGATGCTTGACGAAGCGACTGCAGCGGCGGAGTCAATGACGCTGGCTCGTCGTCAATGGAGCGGGGATGACTCAGCAATTTTTGTGATTGATAAAAATTTGCACCCACATGTAAAGGCAGTTATTTACACACGTGCGAAGCCATTGAAGATTGAAGTTGTTGAATCCGCTATAGATTCTAATTCTCTTTCAGAATTGAACGGTGAATATTTTGGAATCATTGG
>CANCGX010000059.1 GCA_947377725.1 Actinomycetota bacterium | reverse complement strand
GGCTTTGAAAACGGAAAGCCTTGGAACATAGGTATTCGCCACCCTGAAGAGAAACATACGATTGTGAAGGTCTTCGACATCATGGATGGGGCGATTGCCACCTCCGGAACGTATGAACGTGGCGCTCATATTCGCGACCCACACACGGGATTGATCGCTCTGGGAGCTCGTTCTGCGACCGTTTATGGGCCAGATGGAGGCTTGGCCGATGCCTTAGCTACAGCTTTGGTCGTGGCAGGCCGAGATGGTGCCTATTTATTCATGAAGCCAGAACTTGCTGAATACAACTGCTGGGTCATCGATCGCCATGGCGACCAAGCCTGGAGCCCTCGCTAGTTCTTAATTAATTCACAGGAACTCCACAGCCCATTTTTGTAACTAATCACAGGCCGATGTTTTAAGTTCGGCTCATGCGAAAAGTCTCCACCCGTGTTCTGGCCATCAACGCAGTCTTAGTTCTTGCAATCGGAGCGGGAGGTTATTTGGGATACACGACACTTCATCCAAAAGCCGCTCCAGTCACGCTGCAAACGACGACCGTTTCTCGAGGCGATGTTCAATCAACAGTCTCAGCTTCTGGAAAAGTCATTAGCCCAGGAGATGTCGGTTTAGCGCCGCTCGTTTCAGGAACACTGAAGACACTCAATGTAAAAGTTGGAGATCATGTAAACGCCGGTCAACAACTGGCATCGCTCGACACATCAGCTCTCGTTACGACACAGACCCAAGCGCTCGCATCTCTCATTACCGCACGTGCCGCTGTTTCCTCGGCAGCAAGTCAATTGAGTTCAGCACAACTTGCTCTTGATACAGCAAACCAAAATTTGATTAATCAACAAACCACAAACACTCAAAACGCTGCGGCTTATCAAGTTTCAGTCGATGCAGCAGATAAAGCACTTGCCGATGCCATGGCAAATCAGGTGTACAGCGCAAAGACATATCAACAGAATATTGATGCAGCTAAAACCTCTCTTGCTACAGCTCAACTCAATTTCGATAACTATTTGGGACTTTATGGTCCTGCTGGCGTTACCGTCTCGTTTTGCTCAACTATTCAAACAATAAATTCAAACTGTACGCAGCTGATGTCGTACTACCAAGCAGTCAATAGTGCGAAGACAGCAATCGATGTTGCAACTCAGAACCAAGCAGCGTCACTTCTCAAAGATCAGCAGACTCTTCAATCTTTAATGGCAGCAGATAATGCAGCTGTTGTTAGCCAAAAAAATAATCTAGCGAAAGATCAAACGGCGCTCACAACATTTAAGAACGCCATCATTTCTGCCCAAGCAACGTTAGATAATTTGAAGGCAACTCAAAATATTGGTTCAGCAGAACCAAGCTTGGCTCAATTGCAACTACAAATTGCTCAAGCAAATTACGACCAAGCTGTAAAGAATGTCGCAGGAGCGAGTGTTGTGGCGCCGGTTTCTGGTGATGTGGCTTCCATTTCAACTTCCGTGGGTGGAAACGTTGGGACAGCATTTACCCAAGCGACGAATTCCACAACAGCCACGGGCTTTATTGTGCTTACAAATACGACTGCACTACGCATTACCGCCAGCTTCTCTGAAGCTGATGCAGCAAAGATAGTGGCCGGCCAAGATGCAACATTTACTTTTGATGCTCTTCCAAATGAAAATGCATCCGGCAAGGTTTTACAAGTTGATCTTCTTCCAACAACTTCTGGTGGAGTCACTTCCTATTCTGCAACATTCTCAGTTGATGGAACTGTTCCAGGTCTAAAGGTTGGAATGACTGCAACGTCTACTGTTATAACTGGAAGTGCTACGGGTGTAATTCAAGTCTCTGCTCAGGCAGTAACAACCCGCGGTGGAAATAGTTTTGTGAACGTTGTAACTACTAAGGCTGGCGTTGAAACAACTACACCAACTCCAGTAGTCGTTGGTCTCAAAGGCGACAGTGCTGACGAGATTCAATCAGGACTTAAAGTGGGAGATAAGGTCTCACTTCCTACTGTAACTCGCACAACTTCTAGTAATGGATTTGCCGTTGGCGGCGTACCAAGTGGTGTGACTGCTCTAGCAGGTGGAGGTGTTGGCGGCGGTGGCGGCGGCGGTGGATTTGGCCGTGGTAACGGCTAATGCATCCAGTTATTGATGTACAAGGTGCTGTAAAACAATACGGATCGGGTGACGCTGCAATATTTGCACTCGATGGTGTTGATTTACGGATTGATTCTGGTGAATATGTTGCAATCATGGGCCCATCGGGTTCAGGCAAATCAACACTGATGAACATCATGGGCGCACTCGACAACATGACTGCTGGCAAATATTTCCTCGATGGAATTGAAATTGATACCTTGGATGAAAATGCTCTCGCAGTCGTCAGGGGTCGAAAGATTGGGTTTATTTTCCAATCATTCAATCTCATAGCGCGAACAACTGCACTTGCGAATGTGGAATTACCGCTCGCCTATCAAGGAATTAAGGGGAAGGAACGTAGGGCCAGAGCCATGGCTGCGTTGAAAGTTGTGGGTCTGGAGGACCGTGTAAGCCACGAACCAACTGAGCTATCTGGTGGCCAACAACAACGTGTGGCAGTGGCACGAGCTCTTTCTACACGCCCAGCACTGCTTTTAGCCGATGAGCCAACCGGCGCTTTGGACTCTAAGTCAACACACGATTTGCTCGACCTATTCGACCAGATTAATGCTGCTGGCCGCACGGTTGTGGTCATTACTCACGAAGACGATGTGGCAGCTCGTGCCAAACGTATTGTGAGAATGCGCGATGGAAAGATTATTTCGGATACGGTAAATAAAAAATGAGTATCTTCGAGATCATCCGCTTCGCAATTAGAGGCCTAAATTCAAACAAGCTTCGTACAACGTTGACGACTATGGGAATTGCAATTGGCGTTTCCTCTGTCATTATTTTGCTCGCTTTTGGTAACGGTTCTAGTAAAGCGGTTCAAGCTGGAATCGAAAAGCTCGGGACGAACACGATCACCATTCAGTCAAATCGCGGTGGATTTGGTGGTGGTCGTGCATCGGCTTCACGATCTGTTTCTTCAAAACCTTTGACGGTGGGCGATGCAGTCGCTCTTTCAGATCCAACCACGGCTCCGGATATAAAGCAGGCAGCGCCTGTAGCGTCAGCAAATACAACATGTACGTTTGGAACAAATTCATCAACGCCTGGAACTTTTAACGGAACATGGCCTGCTTGGTTTGAAGCCTCCAACACATCGGTTTCCAAAGGAACATACTTTACAAACGATGATGTGACTGAAGGCCGCCGCGTCGCAGTTATCGGCAACACGATTGTCACCGATTTATTTACAGGTGTAAACCCCATCGGACAAGTAATGCGTTGCGGAGGAATTCCGTTCACGGTTATCGGTATTACAGAAAAGAAGGGCTCTAACGGATTCCAGGATGGCGACTCTTTGGTGGTGGCACCTCTTACTGCAGTCCAACGTTCCCTTACCGGATATAACAATCTTCAATCAATAGTAGTTCAAGCTAAGTCGGCAAAAGTTCAAGATTTGGCACAGACGGAAATCAATACAATTATGGACGCCCAACACAAAGTGAAAAACGTTAACAACCGTGATTACCGTACTTTGAATCAGGCCTCGTTATTGGCGACAACCTCATCAAGTAGCTCTGTATTAACTGTGTTATTAGGCATGATTGCAGGCATTTCCCTCCTCGTCGGGGGAATCGGCATCACAAACATTATGTTGGTTACGGTTGTTGAGCGCACGAGAGAAATCGGAATTCGTAAAGCGATTGGTGCTCCAAAACGGGCAATCATGACGCAATTCTTGATTGAAGCCACGATCTTAAGTTTGGTCGGCGGATTGCTGGGGGTTGTCGGCGGATTGATAGGCAGCAATTTCAAAATAGTTGGAGTGCAACCAATCATCATTCCAAGTTCAGTTTTTCTTGCTTTCGGCGTGAGTGTCTTCATCGGACTTTTCTTTGGCAGTTATCCAGCATCACGAGCAGCATCCCTACGACCAATTGAGGCACTTCGTTATGAGTAACCAAAACCAATCGCCTGAAGAATTTGATCTCTTTGCGCCGAATACCGAAGATAATCTTCACGAAGTTCTGGCTAAGGGAAGTTACAAGTGGACCAATAAGTACACAGCTGTCTTTGCACTTGCACTGGTCGTCGTAACGAGTGGATCTGCTGGAATTTGGTACGGACATCGTTCATCTGCATCGTCTACGAACTCTCCGTTTTCAGGCGCAGCAGGATTCAATCGATTAAATCGCGGCGGACTTCCAGGAGGCGCTGCATCATCAACAGCATTAGCAAGTGGCGGGGCAACTCTTGGAAATTCAGGTTCCCTTCCTGGCGGCGGTGGATTTGGTGGAGGACGTGGAACTCCAGGAACAATTACTTCAATTAAAGGAAAGACAGTCACCATAACTTTAGATTCCGATCCGACCACTCCGCTTAAATCTGGAGATTCAGTTTCTGTTCGCAGTTCTGGTGGCGGTCAAGCATTTGGTGGAGCACCGACTTCAACTTCAGGTACTTCACCATCACGCGCATCATCTGGCAAAACGACTGCGCCTAAATCAACATCTGGTGCAACGCCTGCGCCTTCAATTACTGGAGGACCGCAAGGTGGCGGAGGCAGAGGCGGAGGTTTTGCAAATAACCCTGAACTAACCGCTTGTCTTGCAAAGAACGGTGTAACGCTTGATCCAACCAAGCACCTCGATAGAACAGATCCAAAAGTGGCAGCTGCAATGCAGACCTGCTTCGCATCGGTTGGTGGAGGGTTTGGGCCCCGTCCTAGCGGAGCCCCAACCCCTTAATAAGAGTCAGTAGAGTTCGCTCATGACCACGGGCGGATTCACAAGCGAACAACTCGAGCTTGAAGAGTCCATTCTGCTCTTTCCTGAATTCACACCTCTGGATGCAATCGAACTTGGCGAGATTGCAATGGAGATGGGATTAGATCGATCACTTCCGATTGCCATTGAAGTTCGCATGGGTGAATGGGTTCTTTTTCACGCCTCACTTCCTGGTTCCACTCAAGATAATGATCGTTGGATCGCACGTAAAGCACGCGTTGTCTTAGCTACAGGACATTCAACAATGTATGAGCGAGTGAAAGCCGAAGAAGAAGGTCTTGATTGGTACACCCATTACAACCGTCCTGAAGAGCTGCACGCGATTCATGGCGGCGGTCTTCCTATTAATGTTGCAGGTGGAGGTCTTGAGGGGATTTTATTAATTAGCGGATTGCCACAAGTAGAAGATCATTTATTAGGAGTTGAAGTCTTGACCGAATTTCTAGCACGCGCAGGAGAGAACTAATGACAACAATTTGGACAGCCGGCGAAGTTTTAATTGATTTGATTCCAGATGCCGCTGGTGGAGAACGTAATCCAATTGTTGGCGGCGGTCCCGCAAATACAGCGAAAGCTCTTGCCAAGTTAGGTTTGGATTCTTATTTTATTGATGGAATTTCGACTGATGAATATGGTCAGATGTGCCGCAAAGAATTACTTGCCGACGGCGTCAAACTTGATTTCGCACCAACCCTAGAACAACCGACCGCTCTCGCCGTTGTGACATTGGATAGCTCAGGTAGTGCTTCGTACGAATTTAAATTAGATCAAACGGCAACATTCGCTTTTAACAAATCGTGGTTGCCTGATCCATCTAACCCACCGGCAGTTCTTCACGTTGGAACTCTTGGAACGCTCATAGAGCCAGGCGCAACAGCTTTGTATGCGTGGGCACAAGAAGTGAAGGCGCCTATTGTTTACGATCCAAATATTCGTACATCCGTCGTGGGTGACCGTGATAGATACCTTTCTTCAGTCATTAAATGGGCAGCTCTTGCAAAAGTTGTAAAACTCTCTGAAGATGATTCGCAGTGGCTTTT
>CANCGX010000058.1 GCA_947377725.1 Actinomycetota bacterium | reverse complement strand
CCAATCTCAGGACTTCCTGGGTCTAAAAAATTAGGTGGTAATTCAGGGGTTCTTCTTGGTTTGTCGATGAGTTTAATGGCTGGGAAATGGAGTACTCCAGTCATGCAACTCTCACATGCGTTTACAGGAGCTAAATACCCGAAGAGTGCCATCAAAGTTGATTTTCCTACGGATTATTACAACGCACCTTATTCTTCAAACATTATGAGTTGCTTGAAAACTTGGAACTGCTCCTACGCTGAGCCCGCTGCTTAAAACCTATTTTTAATTCAGAAGTTCTGCGTTTTAGGGAAAAGTAGCGGCTAATATTCCGATATGAGCAAAGTCTATTTATTCGTAGAAATCGATGTTAAGCCTGGCCAACAAGAGACATTCCTTGAGAAATTAAAGAGCCATGTCTCAGTCATTCGAGGTGAAGATGGTTGCGAATTTATTGAGCCGTATTTAGACACTCAAGTTGAAAATAAAATTTGTGTCCTAGAGACATGGCGTGACAGGACATCGTGGGATGCACATATGGTTAACGATTCAAGCAAAGCATGGCAACAGGTTGCACCACAATTTGTTGTTGGCGAAAAGATAACTATTCTCAAATCCATATAATTTTTGCACTTCTTCGTGTTTAATTAAGGAATGAGAGAAGAGACCGCACCTGTCGTAATCATTGGATCTGGCATGGGTGGCGGTACAACTGCTTACGCCCTCACAAAAATGGGAATCGAAGTACTCATTCTTGAGCGCGGTGATTATCTTCCTAATGAAGCAGAGAACTGGTCTGCTCAAGCTATTTTTCTAGATAAGCGGTATCGCCATAATGAAATGTGGCTGGATAAAAACGGCAAAGAATTTTCTCCTGGAGTCCACTATTTCGTTGGTGGAAATACAAAGCTTTACGGCGCTGCACTTCCTAGATTTCGTGCAGAGGATTTTGGAGAAATAAAGCATCTTCAAGGAACTTCTCCGGCCTGGCCATTTACTTACGATGATTTTGAACCGTATTACTATCAAGCCGAATCTCTGTATAAAGTCCACAGCGAAGCAGGAATGGATCCAACAGAGGGCAAGCGCAGCAAGCCATTTCCACACGCAGCAATGCCACACGAACGTTATGTTTTGGATTTGAAGAATCGCTTTACAAACCTTGGCTTGCATCCATTCCCAAGCGCCATGGGTATTGATCTTGGTGATGGTGGAAAATGTATTCGATGCTCTACCTGCGATGGTTTTGTCTGTAAATTAAATGCAAAGAGCGATGCGCAAAGTTGTGCGCTGGAAGAAGCTCAAAAGACTGGATTAGTTCGCGTCTTAACAAATGCAAAAGTTAAGAAGCTCGTACCAAATAGCGATGGCTCTGCAATCGACCACGTGTTGGTTGAGGGCCCGGATGGTGAATATATAGTCCGTGGAAATCGATACGTGCTTGCAGCGGGCGCTGTTAACTCAGCGGCCCTCATGCTCAAGTCAGGTGTCGGTAACTCATCTGGTCTTGTGGGGCGTAACTACATGACCCATATCAACTCGCATATTGCGACTTTTGATCCGTTCCGTAAGAACGACATCACTTTCCAAAAGACCTTGTCATGGAATGACTGGTACTTAGATGGAGGCAAGGGATACCCACTTGGCGCTGTTCAGCTCATTGGAAAAGTAACTGGTTTGATGATGAAGAGTTATGCAACCAAGATGCCTCGATTTATCCTTGATTACATTGCTGATCACAGCGTTGAATTTGTTGTGATGACGGAAGATCTACCTCACCCAGACAATCGAATTGAAGTTGATAAAGATGGTCGTATCCACGTAATTCTTAATCAAGTGGGGATGAAGACGCATCTTGAACTCTTGAAAAAAGCTAAGAAATTCCTACGTAAATCGGGCTTTAAATTGATCTTCCGCCAACCATTCGATATCTCTATGAATGCTCATCAATGTGGAACGGTAAAGGCTGGTCATGATCCAAAAACTAGCGTCGTTGATCAGTACTGCAAATCTCACGATCTAGATAATTTGTATGTGATTGATGGGGGATTCTTCCCATCAGCAGCTGCACTTAATCCTGCCCTAACGATTGCAGCCCAGGCACTGCGCGTAGTGGCAGAGTCTGGGCTGGCAAAAGAATTACAAAAGAACTAGCTTGATTTAACGAACAGGTTGGAGAGTTTGATCCTTTTCTTCAACCTTTAGTGCGCCGGTCATGATTGCCACAACTTCGTTCATCTGGTGCGTCTTAGGTGTAACAACACCAGCGCGCTTACCCAAACGTTGAACTTGGATGCGGTCTGCAACTTCAAAGACCTGAGGCATGTTGTGAGAAATCAAGATAACTGGAAGTCCACGATCGCGTAGGCGCTCAATGAGCTTGAGTACTTGGTTTGATTCACGAACACCGAGAGCAGCTGTTGGCTCATCAAGGATGATTACCTTTGATGAGAATGTTGCAGCACGTGCCACAGCAACTGCTTGACGCTGTCCACCAGAGAGAGTTTCAACTGCTTGACCGATATTTTGAATTGTGGAAATTCCAAGATCAGCAATATGAGACTTGGATTCACGCTTCATCGCACCGTTATCGAGCATGCGGAAGATTGAACCTAGAGGACCAGGCTTGCGAAGCTCGCGGCCTAGGTAGAGGTTTGCGGCGATATCAAGGGCAGGTGCGACTGCGAGAGTCTGATAAACGGTCTCAATGCCCGCATGACGGCCATCCTGAGGGCGGTGGAATTTCACAACATCGCCTGCCAAAGTGATTTCTCCGCTATCTGGGACTTCAGCGCCAGAAATACACTTGATCAAGGTTGATTTACCAGCACCGTTGTCGCCAACAACTGCGAGTACTTCACCTGGATAGAGCTGTAAGTCTGCTCCGTTAAGAGCAACCACGCTTCCGTAAGTCTTAAATAAGTTTGTAGCTGTAAGTGCTGGAGCGACGCTCATTATTTATTCGCCTTTCGGATCCATTGATCAATAGTTACAGCGGTAATAACCAAGATACCTACTGCTAAGGACTGGTAATAAGGAGGTAGACCAGCAAGAGTCAGACCATCACGGAAAACTCCCACGATGACTGCTCCGTAGAAAGAACCGATGATGCGACCGCGGCCACCAAACAATGATGTTCCGCCGATAACCACAGCAGTAATGGAGTCAAGGTTGAGGTCAATTCCATTGATTGCAGATGCTGCGCCTGTACGTCCAATCAAGATCCACGCAGCAAGTGCGAAGATGAGACCAGCAACCATGTACACGCTAAAAATCACGCGCTTTGTTTCGATACCAGCAAGACGTGCAGCCTCAACGTCATCACCAGTTGCGTACACGTGTCGACCCCACGCAGTAAAGCGAAGTGCGTACGAAAGAACCAAGTACATCAAGAGCATCAAGATAACGCCCAAAGTAATCTGGAAACGTCCCGCTTTGAATGTTGTACCCATCCATACGAGAGTTGAGTTCATCTCGCTTGCCTGGATATCGCGACCTGTTGCATAAAGCAAAGTCAGCGCATTAAAGATATTGAATGTTCCAAGAGTTACGATAAATGGTGGGAGCTTAATTTTTGTAACGAGGAAGCCGTTAAATGCTCCTGCAGCTGTTCCGACGAGCAATCCAATAATCAGTGATTGCCAACCAGGCAAGTGGTTTGCAAAAGCAGTTCGTCCCATAACCATTGAAGCGAAGACTGCAATCGCTCCGCATGAAAGATCGATACCTGCTGTAAGAATAATAATTGTCTGTCCCACTGCAACGGCGCCGACAACAGCCACTTGCTGGACAACGAGAGAAAGATTGAATGGATCTTTAAAGTTTGGATTGAGAATCCAAAACACGGCTCCTGAAATGAGGAGCACCATTACTGGGCTTATCGATGGATATTGGTGGAGCTTGGCCTGCAAACGCTCCTTGAGCGGTTCAGGTCCCTTATTTGATTGGAACTCGACCTCAGCGGCACTAAGACTCATGGAAAACCTTTCTTAAAAAGCTTATGTGGCAATCAAATCCTGAATCAAATCTTAAATCAACATGTGAAACTTAGTGAGAAAGGGTGCACACCGCAAGGCGCACACCCTTTCCAATAACCAACTTATTAGTTAGTTAATTACCTATTAACCCCAAGCGTTAGCTAGACCGTACTTTGTGTCTTTGCTAGGTACGCCTGCTTGTGGATCATCAGTGATCAAAGTTGTACCAGTGTTGTAGAACGACAATCCTGGTGTGACCTTTGGCTTGATGCCCTTTGTGATGAGGTCCTTAATTGCTTGCATACCCTTAACAGCCATCTGTAGTGGGTATTGCTGTGAAGTTGCGCCAATCTTGCCAGCTGTAACAGCCTTGATACCAGCTGATCCACCATCAACAGAGCTGATGATTGCTGACTTACCAGCAGCTGTAAGTGCAGCGTATGCACCTAGACCTGATGGCTCGTTGATTGAGTAAACAACGTTGATGTCTGGGCACTTAGCAAGGAGTTGTTCCATGCCTGTTTGTCCATCTTGTGAGTTTCCGTGTGAAGCAACGTGACCACAGATCTGGTAATCGCCGCCCTTACCACCGGTGTACTTACCTGTAGCAGGCTCTTTTCCGTTTACCTTTGGATCTGCTCCAGCAATTCCCATTCCCTTTAGGAAGCCTTGGTCGCGACCAAGGTCAACTGATGCGATTTGGTCTGTGTAGATATCTAGCATTGCGATAACGGCCTTCTTGCCGCCAAGCTTTGCAGCTGTCCACTTACCAATGTTTACACCAGCAAGGAAGTTGTCTGTTGCATAAGTAATGTCAACAATGTTCTTTGCAACAGGAGGTGTATCAAGTGCAATTACGAAAAGGCCAGCCTTACGTGCCTTAAGGATTGCAGCGTTAACGCCTTCAGCTGTTGGTGTGATCAAAATTCCTTGTTCTTTGTTAGCGATAGCGTTTTCGATCAAACGTACTTGACCAGCAACGTCGCCTTCTTTAGCTCCGGAACCAATAACGATATTTACTCCGAGTGCCTTTGCGTTCTTCTTTGCGCCAGCTTGCATAGCTACGAAGAATGGGTTTGTTGAATCTTTGGTGATCAAAGAAACAGTAACCTTCTTAGCAGCAGCATTTGATGCTGAAGTGAGGCCAACTGAAAGCAACATTGATGCGCTTACAGCTGCGACTAGAGCAATCTTGCGCCCTGAAATGTGTCGTGACATGTTTTCCCTTCCTAGAGAGGTTGATCCGATAGGCCTATTTGGCCTGAGACCAAGGGTTATCTTGTCGCTAAGCATCAATGAAAACAACGAGTTTTAGAGGGAAAAGGTGATTGTTATCAAATCGTGATAACAGCTAAAAATCTATAACTAGTCAGTTATAAAGAGGGTGACATCTCAGATACCCGTAAGTAGACTCCCTATAACGACAGGAGTTCAGATGAGTATCGGCCGCCAAGTCCGTTTAAAGCAGCTTTTTAGCAACCCTTCAGGCAATTTATTCGGGGTAGCTATCGACCATTTCGTTACATACGGTCAAGCGGTCGAAGGTGGCCTGGCACATTTACCCTCAGCCCTCGCGAAACTCATCGAAGGCAACCCAGATACAGTCACAATGACCGGTGGAACTGCAAAACATTTATGGCTTGAACATGTAAATAAGGCGCGACTTATCGTTGAAGCAGCAAGCTTCACCCCCGATGATCGGGTTTCAGAACTTCTCTTCGAGCCTTTGGATGCTGTGCAACTCGGCGCAGATGCGCTCGCTGTTGCAATTCCGGTACGCGGACCCTCTGAAGGAAAATACTTACATTGGCTAACAAATTCCGTTCGCGCTTCTCACAAATATGAAATGCCAATCGTTGCGCATATTTATCCTCGCGATTATTCCGATGGAGTAAAAATAGTTTTTACCCCAGAAGAAATTGCATGGGCAGTTCGTTGCGGAATTGAAACCGGAGTTGACGTTATTAAAGTTGGATA
>CANCGX010000057.1 GCA_947377725.1 Actinomycetota bacterium | reverse complement strand
CAAGTGGCTATTCGTTTGCTTCGATAGTGGATGACGGATGGGTAATTGGATTAATTCTCATCTCTGAATCGCTGTGGCACCACGGCGGAGAGCGCGAACTAAGAACTCGAGTAATCCCAATCGCCACTTTACTTTCATTAATTGTCAGCAGCTCACTCTTAGCTCTTGCAGTGATGCAGCCGAATGAACTCCCAAGATTTATTCTAATTCCAGCTTTTGCAACGCTCATTCTCTCGTTCCTTCGGATGTCGATTGCTTTACGGGAGGCACGAGAAATTAAAGATGAACGAATGCTCGCGCGAACAGATGAATTGACTGGACTTCCAAACCGTCGCCAGTTCATGGCAGCGCTAGATGGTTTAAAGAATCGAGATGCCACACTTCTTTTAATGGATTTAGATGGCTTCAAAACCATTAATGACACACTGGGTCACGACGCGGGCGATGAATTACTTCGGCAAATTTCTGTCAGGTTTGCAAGACAGATCCCTAAAGGTGATCTGATTGCACGTCTAGGTGGGGATGAATTTGGGGCACTTATTTATGGCGATACCCGACATGGGTTGGAAATAGGGAATTCGCTTCGAGCCTCCCTGGCCTATCCCGCAGACATTGGAAGTCATTCAGTCACATTGGGCGTGAGCATCGGCGCCATCAAAAATGATAATAAACCAGAACTTATGCGTCGCGCCGATGAAGCGATGTATTTAGCTAAGCGTTCGGGTCTGGGTATTCAGCTTTTTGAACTTTAATTTCCTGAAGACGTGCCAACGATTCAAGTCGCTCAGTTGCATGACTCACAATTTGTTCTGGATAGTCGTGCAGGTATCCATCCAAGACAGACCAGGGCTCGTGAATATCAGGCGCTGAAAGGTGAGCTAACTCTGGAACATATTTGCGAATGTAATCTCCATCCGGATCAAATCTCTTACCTTGCTCGATTGGATTAAATATTCTGTAATAAGGCGAAGCATCCGTTCCACATCCAGCTGTCCACTGCCAACCGTGAATATTGGATGCTAGATCAAAGTCAACCAAGTGTTCGCGGAAAAATTTCTCACCTAACTGCCATTCCAAATGAAGATCCTTGACCAAGAAGGATGCGACGACCATGCGTGTCCTGTTATGCATCCAACCTTCCGTTAACAACTGTCTCATAGCTGCATCTACAAAGGGAAAACCTGTCTTTCCTTCACACCATGCTTGGTATTGTTTTCCGGGTTTGTCATAACGCATATTTGTAAATTGAGGTGCGTAGTACTCGTATTCAGTGCGAGGATTATTAAATAGAACATCTGCATAAAATTCGCGCCATGCAATCTCTTTACGAAAGACATCGTGTGCCTTGCTACTCCCTAGGGGTTGCAACAATGTGCGTGGATGAATTTCCCCCCATTTGAGGTGAGCGCTCATTCTGCTTGTTCCATCAATAGCTGCAAAGTTTCGAGTTTCATCGTAGTTATCCAATAAATTTTTTTGGAAATAGTTAAAACGTTTTAGCGCAGCTTTTTCACCAGCTTCAGAGATCGTGCATCCAGTTGGTACATCCCAAGTAGGAAATTGACGGTCGCTCACTTCAGGTTTGATGAATGGAATATCAGAGGGTGAAGGAGTTGGGGCTGGATTTCGCCAACCGTGCTCTCTCCAATTCTTGTAGAAAGGCGTATAGACCTTGTAAGGAGTTCCATCGCTGGGTTTCACTACTCGCCCAGGGGCAACGGCGTAAGGACTGCCGGTGCGAACTAGGTTAATCCCTGCCTTTTCAACGCGCTCATCCCGCTCGACTCCATATCTTTCGTACTCTGTCGAGATGTGAATTGATGTGGCTGAGTGCTTTTTAATAATTGATGCAAGAACTTCAACTTGATCACCAACCATTACATGTAAATTTCCTAAAAGTGATTCGTCTAAAGCGCGTAGCGAATCAGCCAGGTAAGCCAATCGTTTGGACCCAGCGCCACCTATTAAAGATGGATCTAGAATAAAAAGTGGAAGGACCGCTCCGCCATTTTCTTGAGCTTCTTCGATGGCAGCAAGAAACGCCGGATTGTCTCCGATTCTCAGGTCACGCCTGAACCACATAACCGTATTTGTGGTGCCCATTTCCATCATGCTTTATCCTCTCATCATGACGGCCAATTTCCAGAGAGTTAAGCAATTTCAGGTTCGCGGTGTTCCGGGAAATGTGACGAGAGCGAACTTCAATGGAAGATTTGTTGATTTCTGGGGTCCGGCACATCCAACACATGTTCTAGTAACGCATGATGGGCAAAATATTTTTGATAAAAATACAGCGACGCGACGTAAAACCTGGCAGCTTGCTCAACACGCAGTTCGCGTTTCAGAGGAATTAGGTATCAATCCCCCACTCATCATCAGTGTCTTTCACTCGCGAACAAAATCTGATCCCCATGGCCGATACAAAGATTTGACGCCGCAACAGCCATTCTTGAATGGCCTAAAAGTAAATGCCCAGCCGCCGCTTTTTGGGTTGGAAGAAATTAGATCAGATGCTTACCTCCAACAAATAAATGGCGAGATCCTCCCGTCGATTGCAAACCTCTTTGAGTTTCAACCAGAAGTTCAAAACACCGCGATGCTTGGCTCAAGTATGGGCGGACTAATCACGTTATACGCCGTTGGTCAGCGGCCAGATATTTACGGAACCGCACTCTCTCTTAGTCCGCATTGGGTGATTTCTGACAACGCTTTTGTGGATGCACTTATTGATGGTTTACCTAAACCTGGTGCACATAAATTATGGATGAGCCGCGGGACAAAGGGCCTGGATGCAACGTATGAGCCTCAACAAAATTACGCTGATACAAGGGCTCTAAAAAATGGCTGGAAACTAAATCAAGATTTCATAACAAAGGTTTATCCACGCACTGGCCACAACGAAAAATCGTGGTCAAAATATGTGTCCAGCGCGCTTAAATTCTGGCTTGATTAAATCTTTTTTAGAACGAGTGGAGCGACTCTACTGAGTCATCCCAGCCTTTAACTTCTTGAACCTTTCGTGGTCCAGGTCCGATATATCGAGCAGATGGGCGAACAAGACGACCTGTCTGCTTCTGTTCAAGAATGTGAGCAGACCAACCAGCGGTACGTGCTGCTGTGAACATTGAAGTAAACATATGTGCTGGGACTTCAGCAAAATCAAGAATGATTGCTGCCCAGAATTCAACGTTTGTCTCAAGAACGCGATCAGGTTGACGCTCGCGAAGTTCGGCAAGCGCAGCTTGTTCAAGTGCTTCTGCAACTTGATAGCGAGGAGCATTCAATTCTTTTGCAGTGCGGCGCAATGTACGAGCACGTGGATCTTCAGCACGGTATACGCGGTGACCAAAGCCCATCAAGCGCTCTTTACGATCCATTAGATCTTTAACATATTTGCGTGCATCGCCAGATTTCTCAACTTCTTCAATCATATGAAGGACACGAGAAGGAGCACCACCATGAAGCGGACCTGACATCGCACCGATAGCACCTGAAAGAGATGCGGCAACATCAGCACCTGTTGATGCAATAACGCGCGCTGTGAAAGTAGAGGCATTCATTCCATGCTCTGCAGCAGATACAAAATAAGCATCAATCGCACGAACATGCTTTGAGTCAGGCTCTCCGCGCCAACGACGCATCATGCGTTCGACAACAGTATGTGCCTTATCAATTTCAGATTCTGGAACTGCAGGTGCCACACCGCGAGCTGCTTGGGCAACGTATGAAAGAACCATGACAGATGCACGTGCGAGATTGTCGCGAGCTTCTGCATCGTCGATATCAAGAAGTGGTTTAAATCCCCATGCAGGTGCCAACATTGCAATTGCTGATTGAACGTCAACTCGAATATCGCCTGAGTGGACAGGAAGTGGGAAACGTTCGGCTGGTGGAAGTCCTGGATTAAATTCATTATCTACAAGCAATCCCCAGACATTTCCAAATGTCACGCGACCAACAAGGTCTTCGATATCGACGCCTCGGTAACGAAGTGCACTGCCCTCTTTATCTGGTTCAGCAATTGTTGATTCAAATGCAATAACGCCTTCTAGACCAGGCTTGAAAGCTTCTGACTCTGGTGACACGGTTGACCTTCTTTCGGTTACTTATTTGAATCTTGATGCGTATTCTGCTCCTTAAGCCCTGGTCTTTCCAAACGCAGAATCCGGGGGTGCACTCATAGAGAAAGTGACGTAAGCAACATCATGGACCAGAAACTCGAGAGAGAAGCCATCCAGCAGTTGAGGCGCTCATATGGGGATGTGGGTCTTGCAGATATTCCAGGCGATCCTTTTAATCTTTTCCATATGTGGCTTAAAGACGGAGTCTCCAATCCCCTTATCGTTGAGGCCAATGCAATGGTTCTTTCAACGGTCGATGGAGACCAACCCGTGAGTCGAACTGTTCTACTCAAAGATGCAGAAAAATCATTTACATTTTTTACCAACTACAACTCGCGCAAAGCAACGGAGATTTCAAAGAGTCCTCACGTGAGCCTGCTCTTTCCTTGGTACGCGATGGAGCGCCAAGTAATTGTGCTCGGGGAAGCTCGTAAAGTTTCACCAGAGGTAAGCGATCAATATTTTCAAACTCGTCCGTGGGGAAGCCAAATTGGCGCATGGTCAAGTGAACAGTCACAAGATCTCAATTCTCGCGATGAGCTGGAAGTACGTTTCAAAGAATTCGCAGCCAAATATCCAGAAGGAACAAAAGTGCCAACCCCACCGCATTGGGGTGGATATGAAGTCATACCGAGCAGTATTGAATTTTGGCAAGGCAGGTACTCCCGACTGCATGACCGTGTGCGATACACCATAGATTTAACTGATTCCACAATCTGGAACGTGAAACGAATCAACCCCTAATTGCTTTAATCTTCACCCATGAGCGATATTCAAATTCCAGCAGAACTAAAGCCAACTGACGGCCGATTCGGTAGTGGCCCTTCAAAAATTCGTCCAGAAGCAATTACAGCTTTGGCGACAAAATATGGAAACGTTCTTGGAACATCACACCGACAGAAGCCAGTTAAGAACGTTGTAAATCGAGTTCGCACTGGATTAACGTCACTTTTCAACCTTCCTGAAGGTTACGAAGTCGTTCTTGGAAATGGCGGATCTACCGCGTTCTGGGATATTGCAACATTTAATCTCATTGAAAAGAAATCCCAACATCTTGTATTTGGTGAGTTCTCTTCAAAGTTTGCCGCAGCGTCAAAAGAAGCACCATTCCTAGACGAACCTTCAGTTATTAAATCTGAACCTGGAACTCATCCGGTTGCAGTTGCTGAAGCCGGCGTGGATGTTTATGCGCTCACTCATAATGAAACCTCGACTGGAGTTGCTGCTCCAATCATTCGCCCCGCAGGAACAGAGGGCGCACTTGTCGTTGTAGATGCAACTTCAGGTGCAGGTGGGCTTGATGTCGATATAAGCCAAACGGATGTCTACTACTTTGCTCCACAAAAATCTTTCGCATCTGATGGCGGATTGTGGATTGCGATTATGAGCCCTGCTGCAATTGCCCGCGTTGAGAAAATCAAGGCAAGTGGCCGTTGGATTCCAGCTTTCTTCGACCTCACAATCGCGATTGAAAACTCTCGCCTTGATCAGACCTACAACACACCTGCACTCGCTACTTTGATTCTTCTCGCGGAACAAATCGAATGGATGAATTCAAACGGTGGTCTGAAGTTTGCTGCTGGTCGTTCTGCAGAATCATCAAGCGCTCTCTACGATTGGGCCGAGAAAACAAGTTACACAACACCATTCGTTGAAAATCCTGCACAACGTTCAAAAGTTGTAGCAACTATAAATTTTGATGAATCTATAGACGCAACAGAGGTAGCAAAAGTACTTCGCGCGAATGGCATTGTGGATACAGATCCTTATCGCAAGCTTGGTAAAAACCAGCTTCGCGTTGCGGTATTTCCAGCAACCGATCCATC
>CANCGX010000056.1 GCA_947377725.1 Actinomycetota bacterium | reverse complement strand
GTCAATACTCGACCAAGTGCGTCGCCTACTGCTGCCCAACGCGTATGACCCAAGTGCAAAGGACCTGTTGGGTTGGCGCTGATGAATTCCAAATTGATTGATGTGCCGGCAAGTGTTTCGCCCACTCCGTAATTCGCTGCGTTCGTAAGGATTGATGCAATCACACCACCTTGACTTGCCTTACCGACTGTTAAGTTGATGAATCCAGGTCCTGCAATATCTATTGCATCTAATAGAGAGGAAACCTCATCTTTTTCCAAGCCTGCCTTGAGCAAATCGGCCACAGCCCTAGGCGCAATTCCCGCAGGTTTGGCGAGAGCGAGCGCAATCGAGGTAGCAAAATCACCGTGGTCACGATTCTTTGGACGATCAAGGGTGATGGACTCAGGCACAACGACATCGCCCGATAGTTGACCGGTCGCAATAGCCGCCTTCAAAACACGCTGAATGCCCGCGACAATGGCATCTTGGAGCGAGGGTTGCGGCGTCTTGGAGTTCATTACGAGCAGTTTACTGGGTCGCATTGAGAAGTTGTTATCAAACCGTTATTCAGCGATAGGGGTTATTTCAGGCTCCTGGGTTAGCCTTTCTCCGTTCACCCCCAATGAAAGAGCCAAAGCGGGTTTGGCCGTGGGAGTGAAATTTCCGAAAGGTAATACATGACAAAGCGCAATGGAATCGTTGCAGCAATTGCAGCATTTGCAATCGCAGTAACAGGTTTGTCTACATCAGTCCACGCAGCTTCAATTCAGGTTGGCGTTATTCTTCCTGATGCTGCTTCATCAGCTCGTTGGGAAACTGCCGATCGTGCATTCCTCGGTGCTGCACTGAAGACAGCTGGAGTCACATATGACATCCAGAATGCAAATGGCGATAAGACAGCATTTGCAACAATTGCAGATCAAATGCTTTCAAACGGAGCAAAGGTTCTCATCATGGTTAACCTTGATTCAGATTCAGCTAAGGCTGTTCAGGACAAGGCTGCTAAGCAAGGCGTTAAGACAATCGATTACGATCGTCTAACACTTAAGGGTTCAGAGTCATACTACGTTTCATTCGACAACGTAGCTGTTGGCAAGCTTCAAGGTACAGGCATCTACAACTGCCTACAGGCTAAGAAGATCGCTAACCCACGTATCGTTTACTTGAACGGTTCTCCAACAGACAACAACGCAACCCTCTTCAAGCAGGGTTATGTTTCAATTCTTGGCAAGTACGTAAAGTCTAAGAAGATGACACTTGTTGCTGACCAAGCTGTCCCAGATTGGGATAACGCAAAGGGTGGAGTTATTTTCGAGCAGATGCTCACAAAGGCTGGCGGAAAGCTTGATGCAGTTGTATCAGCTAACGAAGGTCTTGGACTTGCAGCTGTAGCTGTTCTCAAGAAGAACGGTCTTAACGGCAAGGTCTGCGTATCTGGTCAAGATGCATCAGTTGATGGCCTTCGCGCTATCTTGACTGGTGACCTTTCAAACACCGTTTACAAGGGTATCAAGCAAGAAGCTAACGCTGCTGTTGAGCTCGCTGTTGCACTTATCAAGGGCACAAAGGCTCCAACAAATGGCGTAACAAACAATGGAACAACAAACGTTCCATCAGTTCTTCTTACTCCAGTTGGCATCACAAAGCGCAACGTAAAGGTTGTTATTGCTGATGGCTTCCAGAAGAAGGCTGATGTCTGTAAGGGCATTGAAAAGCTTTGCGCAGCTAACGGAATCAAGTAAATTCCTAAAAGGCTATAACAGAGTAAAGAATCCGGTTCGGGAGCAATCCCGGGCCGGATTTTCTGTAGTAAGTTACTGAATGAGCAGGACCTTTAATTGCAATTAAAAGCGCATTAATAATCTTTAGGAGACCTAATGAGTGAGCCTCTACTCTCCCTTCGTAATCTCAACAAATCCTTCGGCCCTGTGCATGTTTTGCGCGGCGTGGATTTAGATGCATATGCCGGTCAGGTAACAGCACTTGTTGGAGATAACGGAGCAGGTAAGAGCACGTTGATCAAGTGCATCGCCGGAATTTATCAAGCAGAAGAAGGCGATTACTTCTTCGAAGGCAAAAAAGTTGAAGTTCACGGTCCTCGTGATGCGACCGCTCTTGGAATTGAAATCGTGTACCAAGATCTCGCTTTGTGCGACAACCTAGATATCGTCCACAACATGTTCTTGGGCCGTGAAGAGAAAAAGGGAATCACTCTTAACGAAGATTCCATGGAAGCTCTTGCACGCAAGACTCTTGATGGTCTTTCAGTTCGCACAGTTAAATCAATACGCCAAAAAGTTGCTTCTCTTTCCGGTGGACAACGCCAAACTGTTGCCATTGCTCGCGCAGTTCTTTGGAATAGCAAGCTGGTTATTCTTGATGAACCAACCGCTGCTCTTGGTGTTGCACAGACAGAGCAAGTACTCAATCTTGTTCGTCGCCTAGCCGACAACGGCCTTGCAGTAATTTTGATTTCTCACAACATTAATGATGTCTTCCAAGTTGCAGACAATATTGCTGCTCTCTATCTTGGAAATATGGCTGCTCAAGTAAAGAAGAATGACGTTACACATGCCCAAGTCGTACAACTCATCACGACAGGTAAAGCAGAGGGCGTCGACACAACACTCAAAGGAGCTACCGCGTGAGCACAGAAATTCAGCCACAAGTAACTCTGAAAGGCGCAGCTTCTGATTATTGGGCTCGCATCAAATCCGGTGATATCGGATCTCTGCCGGCCGTCCTTGGACTCATCGTTCTTTGCGCAGTATTTGGCGTCATGTCAGATGTTTTCTTAACTCCAGGAAACTTCGCCAACCTTTTGACTCAAGCAGCATCAGTGATCGTTATTGCAATGGGGCTTATTTTTGTACTGCTCCTTGGAGAAATTGATCTTTCTGCTGGATATGCATCAGGAGTAACAGGTGCTGTACTGGTCATTCTAATTACCAATCATGGATGGCCTTGGTACTTAGCTTTGGCTATCTCTATAGCCGTCGGCGCACTCCTTGGTTTCGCAATTGGTTTCTTGGTAGCTCGCGTTGGCATTCCATCATTCGTTGTGACACTTGCAGCGTTCTTGGCATTCCAAGGTCTTTTGCTTCTGCTCGCTGGTGAAGGCGGAACGATTCGTATCGAAGATCCAACCGTTCTAGCGATCCAAAATAACAACATGAAGCCACTTCTCAGTTGGATTTTCTTCTTAGCATGCAGCGGCCTGTATGTTCTTAGTGGATTAAATCGCATCAATTCTCGTCGCAAGCTTGGATTGAAATCTGAACTGAAGATGTTGTGGGCTTTGAAAACAGGCGGTTTGCTTCTGATTTCAGCTGGCGCAGTTTGGGCACTCACACTTGAACGTTCCAACAACCCTCAACTTGTTAGCCTCAAGGGAATTCCTGATGTAGTTCCGGTAATTCTTGGAATTCTCGTTATTGGAACTTTTGTACTTGGCAGAACTGCTTACGGCCGACACCTCTATGCAGTTGGCGGCAACGCTGAAGCTGCTCGTCGTGCAGGTATCAACGTCAAAGGAATCAGAACATCTGTCTTTATCATTTGTTCCTCCCTTTCTGCCGTTGCAGGCCTTCTCTTCGCTTCACGCCAAAATTCAATCTCTCCAACAACAGGCGGATCTTCAACACTTCTTTATGCAGTTGGAGCAGCTGTTATCGGTGGAACCTCACTCTTTGGCGGTAAAGGAAAACTTCGTGATGCAATTCTCGGAGGTCTCGTCGTAGCAGTCATCGACAACGGCATGGGACTTCTTGGATATGCAGCTGGAATTAAGTTCATCGTTACAGGACTTGTTCTCCTCGTTTCTGCTGGTGTTGACGCACTTTCTCGTAAGGGTGCATCCAGCAACTAATCACTTACTTGCCTCACTTGATATTAAGTAGGCATTAAAAAAGCCCCCACAATATGTGGGGGCTTTTTTCTGACCTTTTTTTGAATCTTATTGGCATCATAAGCAGCTGCTTATTTAGCGCCAAATCCCATCAAATGCTCCATTGCAAGTTGATCAAGCACCTCATAGCCGTAACCACGCTTTCCAGCAGCCTCAACGTCGAAAGAATCCTTAGCAAGATCTTTCCATGTCTCACCAGACGCAAGAGTTGGAACCGCGAGTTCATTTAAACCCGACGCTTCAATGGCAGCTTGTACTCGAGAATCTGCACGGAATGTCTTCGCTCTCTCCTTCAACATTAAATACGTCTCCATATTTGATGTTGCAGATTGCCAAACGCCAGCATCATCCTCTGTGCGGAATGGCTTGTAATCAAAGTGCTTGGGACCCTTGTAGTTATATCGCTCAAGCAGATCAACCAAGAAGAAAGCTGACTTCAAATCGCCATGTCCAAAGACAAGATCCTGATCGAACTTTGGTCCGTGCTGACCGTTCAAGTCGATGTGGAAGAGTTTTTCTTGCCACAAGGCTTGAGCAATTCCATGCACGAAGTTGAGGTTAGACATCTGTTCATGTCCTACTTCTGGATTGATTCCAACCATCTCTGGATGTTCAAGTGAATTAATAAAGCTCATCGCATGTCCGATAGTTGGCAGCAAAATGTCGCCACGTGGTTCGTTTGGTTTTGGTTCAATTGCAAACTTGATGTTGTAGCCGTTGTCGATGACGTATTGAGCCAGGATATTGAATCCTTCTCTGTAACGCTCTAAAGCGACATAGGCATCCTTCACATCCGTCTCAGCGCCTTCACGTCCTCCCCAGCAGACATAGATCTCGGTGCCGAGCTCAACAGCTAAATCGATATTTCTCATGGTCTTACGAAGTGCATATCGACGAATGTCGCGATTGTTCGATGTCAGTGCGCCATCTTTGAACACTGGATGAGAGAAAAGATTGGTTGTTGCCATTGGAACTTTCATTCCAGTTTCATCAAGAGCTTTCTTGAATCGTGCAATATGTGCATCTCGATCGGAATCATTGCTACCAAAAGGAATGAGGTCATCATCATGGAAAGTCACTCCATAGGCGCCGCGTTGTGCCAATTCGTTAACGGTTCTAACGGGATCAAGTGGCGCACGAGTCGCGTCACCGAAAGGATCACGTGCTTGCCAGCCAACTGTCCAAAGGCCAAAAGTGAACTTATCTGCAGGTGTTGGCGTAGTCGCCATTTTTCATACTCTTTTCTCGCCTCAAAAAAGGCGGTTTTGGATATTAGCTAACTTACCCTTAGCCTTCTCCTTGCACCAGCAAAATTGGCTTTGAACGTATTGCAATTTGATAACGTTCTAGCAGATTGGCTTATTGCAGGGGCACACTCGCGGGAGTGGTGAAATGGCAGACACGCAGGTCTTAGGAACCTGTGCTTTACGGCGTGTGGGTTCAAGTCCCACCTTCCGCACCAGTATCACTGGATGAATTAAAGTGAAATCTAACCAGCTTCTTCGGTTGGCCCTATCTCGGGCATGAGCGCCGAAAGTCTTTTTTCTTCTTTTGCATCGGCTAATCTAAAACCAACACTTCGAATTACACTGATTACTTCAGGGCCGCCGCTTTCGCGAATCTTTTTGCGCAAACGTGATGCATGAGTGTCGACAAGCTGATTTGTGCCAAGACCTTTCATCACGCCAATTGCTTCAAGAATCTGATTGCGAGTGAAGATGCGTTGCGGGTTCTCCATCAATAGTTGCAAGAATTGATATTCGGTATTTGTCAGGTGAAGTTCTTTTTCATCCACCATAAAGGAATGCTGACTTAAATCCATTTTGAGCGCTCCCCACGTGAGAATGTTGGCTCGGGGTGAGCGCTGACTTTGACCACGTTTAATTTGCTGGTTAATACGCGAAGTTAAAATCTTGCTTTCGATTGGCTTGCTAACGTAATCGTCAGCACCAGCTGCCATAACCATCTCTTCGTTAACGACTTCGTCCCGACTTGTAAGCATCAGAATTGGGACTGTCGAGCTTGCTCGAATCCATCGGCAAAGTTCGAGTCCACGAAGCGGGAGGGATGAGAGGTGAATAATGACAAGACTGAAATCTCGTTGTTCGACAATCTCTTTAGCTTCCGTAGGTGATGCGGTGTCGTAAACGACAAATCCCATAACTTCTAAATGCAGGCGAACTTCAAGTCGATCAGCTGGGTCATCTTC
>CANCGX010000055.1 GCA_947377725.1 Actinomycetota bacterium | reverse complement strand
TCCCTGGTGGTCGCTTCCTCGTTGTCGCCCACAAAGTAATGAACGCGCAAGGTGTGTATTTCAGCCGTGCGCTTCTCAATACTTTTATCGTTGGCATTGCGATTGCTCTTGCTCAAGTTGTTTTCTCTGCAATTGCAGGATTCGCTTTTGCGAAATTGGATTTCAAGGGACGTAAAGGTTTGATCTTGTTCGTTGTCGGAACAATGATGCTTCCAAGCCAACTTGGAATTATTCCTCTCTTCATGTTGGTAAAGAATCTTCACATGATTGATTCGCTCCTCGGCCTGATTGTTCCGGCCCTGGTCACCGCATTTGGTGTTTTCTGGATGCGCCAAATTATTGACGCGCAGATTCCAAATGAACTTCTTGAGGCAGCAAGCATCGATGGGGCATCTGTTCCTCGCATCTTTTTCTCTATCGTTCTCCCAATCGTGCGCCAGAGCGGATTCGTTCTAGGTCTCTTCGCATTCTTGGCTGCGTGGAACGATTACTTGTGGCCGACCATTGTTCTGCAAAGTCCAAAACACTTCACACTTCAGGTTGCACTTACGCAATTGAAGCCAATGTATGGACTTGATTACGGTCTACAGATGGGCGGCGCATTCCTTGCAACGGCGCCTCTTCTCATCCTCTTTATCTTTGTCGGAAAGAAACTTGTAACAGGTGTTATGGATGGCGCAGTAAAGGGTTAAGTTTTACAATCAAAAATCGAAGGAGAAACCATGAAAGCACTTAAGAATCGTGGCCTTGTGGCTCTAGCCGCTGGATCACTTGCACTTGCAGCCTCAACAACGCTTGCTTCTGCAGCACTCGCAGCAGCAACGCCACCTCAGGATGCCCATGTAACTCTTTTGACTCCGTACTTGGATGCAACCAATACAAGCGAAGCAGCTATGAATCAGAAGATGGCTGATGGCTGGGTTGCAAATGGTTGGTTCGGCGATGGCGTTAAATACCAACGCACATTCGTACCAACAGGATCAACAACAAACCTGACTTATCACGTCACTGACAAGAATGGCGCGCCACTTGTGAACCAGCGCGTGAAGTTGCGCGTCAACAAGGGTTACAGCACATCCACATCAATCTTGGCTGTCGACAACATCAGAACAAAGGGCGTGGACAAGCCACCAGCCGATCAAGGAACTGTCTTCCATAACACCGACGCATTTGGAAACGTCACATTCTCGGTCAAGGACCTAGATCAACTTCCAATGGGTGAACCACAACCAGATACATGGACATCAAAGCCAAATATCAGCGAAGATGGTTTGAATGATCTGCACTCACAGATGCTTCTAGAAGTAGCCGGTGAAAAGCCTGATCACTCAGTCTTTACAGAATTCCACTATTACGTACCAAAGACACCATATGTACCAGCTGCGACTCATCCAACAATCAAGTTAGTAACTCCAGTATTGGATGCAACAAATTCAGTCGCAGTCGGAACAAATGGAAAGCTTGCATATGCTCAGGCTGGCTCATCAGTAGTCGTGGCTTTTAAAGTCACCGATGATAATGGCGCTGCTTATCCAGATGCTGCAGTGAAGTTGCACGTAGGAAGCGCAACTCTCACAACAACGTCAGATGCACTCGGTTACGCTGTCTTTACATATAAAGATACGCATGCAAAAGGTGAAGCAAAGCCTGCGTCAATGACATCACCAGCTCCAACAGCTGGCGCTGTATTCGCAAAGATGGTTCCAGAAATCACGGGAGCTACCGATATTGCAGATACTCTTGAAATCCACTTCTACGGTAACGCTGCTGTAGCGGCTCCAACCGCGACAACAATCAGTTGCGTTAAGGGCAAGACCACAGTCAAGGTCAACGGCGTAAAGCCTGCTTGTCCTAAGGGCTACAAAAAGAAGTAAGAAATAAGAAGAAAAAGGCTAATAATGCGCACTGCTGGAAGAGTTATATCGACGCTTTCTCTGCTGTTTTCACTCTTGATCACAGCCGGGGCTCCAAGCCACGCCGACTCTCTTTCAGCAGTCAGTGCACCTGTTATCTCACTTCAAAAAGCTGGGTCAACATTCACTTTGACTCCCGCTGTGTGGAGCGCGGCGACCAAGAGCACGATTGCCTGGCTTGTGAATGGCAAGGTCGTTGCAGGGGCTACAAAGAAAACTTTTACGGCACCAAATAAAAAAGGCACAAATGTTCAGGCGCGCGAGACTGCAGGTGGGGTTATTTCTAATTCCAACAAGATTGCGGTCGGATCGGTGGCAATCAATGGCACCGTAAAAATCAGTTTTTCAGATTCTGCTCAAACAACTCTGGCATCGATTGCTCCTAAAACATTTCCCGCGAAGAGTATTGCAACGTATCAGTGGTTCCAAGGTCCATTTGAAATCAAAGGCGCGCACGCACCAACATATGTCCTTGCTACTGGTGACCAAGGTTCAGATGTTTCTCTTCAAATAACTTATTCCGCAAAAGGTTTGACAACTTCCAGTACGACATCGAATGCAATCTCGATTGCGGTTACGCCAAGAACGTACGCCCTTACGTGGTCTGAAGAATTCAACGCTGGCTCTTCTTTGAATCCAAAAGTCTGGAAAGCAGAAAATGGTGATGGCACCGAATACAACAACCGCGGTTGGGGAAATAAAGAACGCCAATATTATTTAGATACAACAGCTTCGATTGATTCATCTGGTTCACTTGTTATGAATGCAACACGAACAGGTGCGGATGCGTACAAGTGTTACTACGGAACACAATGCGAATGGCTTTCATCAAAGTTTGTCACTAAAGGATTGATCGGATTTAAGTACGGACGTGTGGAAGTAAAACTTAAGGGGCCTGTCGGCGCTGGAACATGGGCTGCTTTTTGGATGCTTGGTGCAAACATTGATGATCGACCTTGGCCAGGATGCGGTGAAATTGATATCACCGAATTGTTGGGTCGCGATCCATCTACAGTTTATGGAACTCCGCACGGACCAGCATCAGGGGATTCCTACACAACGACTTTGAGCGATGGATTTGCTAGCGAATATCACACGTATGCCGTTGATTGGCTTCCAGATCAAATCACTTGGTATCTCGATGGAAAGGCCTACGGAAGCTATAACAAAGCCTCTTTAAGCGATCCTTCCCATACATGGGTCTTTGATCACGAGTATTACTTGCTTGCAAACCTTGCGATGGGCGGGGGATTTGGTGGAGCAATCGATCCCGCAGTCAAAGATGCAACAACCTCAATTGATTATGTTCACTTCTCCACGATCAACGGAATTGGTGAAGTAATAAATCACTAGCCAGTAAATTTTGGCGTTACTTGTGGCGAATTAGTTCTCCGACACCATCAACCGAATAAAAGTGAATGCTCTTTACCTGAAGCTGTGCACTCTGAAGTTCTGGTGAAACCTCACCAGCAAACCAACCGCCGATTGCAAGATTCATGATTAAGTAATACTCGTCGTTGTAGACCCACTTATTTTCGAGAAACTCTGGATGAGTTGTGTCTAGAACAAAATATGATTCTCCGTTGAAGAACCACTCGATTCGATTTTCTTGCCAGAGAATTCCGTAGGTATGAAAACTCTCAGAGAGTTCGGCTGTATGAGTGATTGCCTGCGTGATGCCCTTGTCGCCCGCATAACCAGGTCCATGCACGGTTCCGCGAACAACGAGCGGTTCATTGCCTGTGCCTTCAAAAATATCGATCTCACCGCACGCAGGCCAAGGAACTTCGTTGATAGATGCACCAAGCATCCAAATCGCCGGCCACGAACCTGCACCGCTTGGCATCTTTGCTTGAAATTCAAAGTAGCCGTATTTAAAACCGAGTTTGCCGGCTGTGTGAATCTTTCCGCTTGTCCATTCTGCAGGGCCGTAATAGGTCGAGATATCGGTGTCAGGGCTTTGACGTTCTGCAGTGATGGTTAAGCCTGCTCCGGTCGTTACAGAGGACTCTACGTAGTACTCACGTTCGTTATTACCCCAACCAGGAATTCCTTTTTCAGTGCCATCTCCTAGATCAAAATTCCATGCCTTCGGATTAAGCCCAGTTGGGTAATCGAATTCTTCTGCCCACAGCAGCTTCAGCTCACTCTTCTTTGGCATGCTCTCCCTGTTTCACTCTCTGGTTCCAACGTCGTGTTTAGCACTAGATAACAATTTCTTAATACCCGAAAAAACCCAGATTTTGACTTGATTTTTCCTATGAAACCGCTTTCACTACTCTATGTAAGCCGATTTCCCGGGCCTTGGCAAGGGAAGCCGAATCATCCAAAGAATGGTGAGAATCATGCCAGTTAAGTTTCCAGACGATTTTATTTGGGGAGCAGCAGCTTCCAGTTATCAGATCGAAGGCGCTTTTGATGTAGACGGACGCGGCACAAGTATTTGGGACACCTTCAGCAAGACTGCTGGCAAGGTTAAGAATGGTGACACCGGCGATGTGGCTTGTGATCACTACAACCGCTACCCAGAAGATATTGCTCTGATGAAATCTATGGGAATTAAGGCGTATCGATTTTCTATTGCATGGCCTCGTCTATTTCCACAAGGCGACACAGTTCGTGAAGAACGCGGTTTTGATTTTTACAACAGATTGATTAACGCACTTATTGCAGCAGGCATCGAACCGATGGTGACTTTGTATCACTGGGATCTTCCACAAACACTTGAAGATGAAGGTGGATGGTCGAACAGAAAGACTGTTGATGCATTCGCGCATTACGCGCAAGCATGCGCTGAAGCATTTGGAGATCGCGTTAATAGTTGGATTACATTGAATGAGCCTTGGTGTGTGACGTGGCTTGGATATTCAATCGGAGTCCATGCTCCTGGTAAGAAAGATTATTCGATGGCAGTTGCATCGGCGCACCACACTGCTCTTGCACATGCTGCGGCACAGCGTGCAATCAAATCAGTTCGTCCAGGTGCAGAAGTTGGCTTAACGGTCAATATGACGAATTATGTAAATGAGAATCCTGAAGATGCATCAGTTGTTGATGCAGCAAATCTTCTTGACGAGAATCTCAATCGTTGGTGGATTGATGCTTTCTCCACCGGAAAATATCCAAGCAAACTCATAGCTGCATATGGAAAATTGGCAACAGATGTCATTCTTCCTGGCGATGATGCGCTTCTAAAGTGCGAACCAGATTTTCTTGGTGTTAATTATTACAGCGATAGCTTCATAGCAAGTGCTCGCGAAGAAGATAAACCTTTTAGCGAAGGTGCTTATTTGCCACTTCCAAACCGCGCAAATACAAGTATTCCAGAGCGTTTTAAAGGTGGGCTCACAGATATTGGTTGGCCCGTAACACCTGATGGTCTTCGTGTTTTGCTTGAGCGCATTCATCGAGATTGGCCAACTATTAAAGCTATTTATATAACTGAAAATGGATGTGCCATTAACGATGGCCCTGATAGCACTGGAGTTGTAAATGACTCCCGTCGCGTCAGCTACCTTCGTGATCACCTGACCGCTGTCGGTCAAGCTGTTGCAGCAGGCGTACCAGTGAAGGGTTACTTCGGTTGGTCCATCATGGATAACTTCGAGTGGGCTGAGGGATACGAACAACGATTCGGTATGGTTTATGTAGATTTCAACACTCAAGAGCGCACAATCAAGGCGAGTGGTCATGAATTCTCAAAGATCATTGCGAATGGGGCTGTTTCGTAACAAACAGGTAGATTACGCATAATGAATCTTCCATCTCAATACACGATTGATGAAATTGCTGCCGCTGCTGGAGTAAGCAAGGCAACAGTTTCGCGCGTGATGAATGGAACGGCTGCAGTATCTGATGAGCGCCGTAAAAAAGTTGAAGCCACAATCAAGAAAATGAATTACCACCCCAATGTGAATGCACGGAAGCTTGCTGGGGGATTTGGCGGATCGATTGCTTTAGTTCTTGAAGAATCAACAGAAGAATTCTTTATGAATCCTTTTTGGAAATCTGTAGTAGAAGGATTCATCGACAAAGCTTCTTCTTCTAATTTGCACCCAGTGCTTTTCTTTCACTCCAAGAATGAATCTGATGACAACTTGGTTCAAGCACTTGTCAGAGGAAACTTCGATGGAGTAGCAATTTTTGGATGGCACCGAGATATCAAAATCCTTGAAAAGTATGTGCCAAAGAATATGGTTATTGTTTTTGGTGGAAATCAGGGAGCATCGAAGAGATTTACCTATGTCGGCGTAGAAAACGTGGATGGTGGCAAGCTCGCCACAAACTCCTTGATAGCCCAAGGATGCACGAAGATCGCAAC
>CANCGX010000054.1 GCA_947377725.1 Actinomycetota bacterium | reverse complement strand
ATTGTTACTGCGAATGTATTTGCTTTGATGGGGCTGCGTCAGCTCTACTTCCTTATCGGTGGTTTGATGGCAAAGTTGGTGTACCTCACAGAAGGTCTATCACTCATATTGGCCTTTATCGGCGTGAAATTGGTATTAGAAGCGGCCGTCAATGGGGGACACCACGAGATATTGGGAATCAAACTCCCAGAAATTTCGCTGCAAGTAAGTCTTGGCTTCATTATCGCTGTTTTGATCACCACTTCGGTCGTAAGTCTGGCTGCATCCAACCGCCAAAAAAACGCCTAAGGATGGAATACTGACGCCATGCAACCGTTGAAAGCGCTACCCCTTATCGAACTTCAAAAGCGACTTTCCACGAAGTGGCGAGATTTTCCAGCCGATGTCCTACCTCTTCCTGTTGCAGAGATGGATTTCGAAATTGCGGAACCAATTCGAAGCCAATTAATTGAAATGATTAATCGGTCAGATACTGGTTATCTTGGCTCTATTCCAGAATTGAGTACAAATCTTGCACAATTCATGCATGATCGGTGGAACTGGAAAGTAGATAAAGACCAAGTTTTTCCATCTACAGATGTTGGTGTGGGAATGGTTGAAATGTCTCGGATGGTTGTAAAGCCGGGCGATAAAATTCTTATCGACACTCCTGTTTATCATAATTTTGCTAACTGGATTATGGAGTTAAAGTGCGAAATTGTTGCCGCTCCAATGAAGCGGGACGGCTTGCAATATTCCCTCAACATTCCTCTTATTGAAAATGAATATAAAAATGGTGTAAAGATTCACTATCTATGCAATCCTCAGAATCCAACCGGAACTGTGCACTCCCGCGAGGAACTTTCGCAGATTGCAGATTTAGCAAAGAAGTATGGCGTTGCAGTATTTAGCGATGAGATTCACGCCCCACTAACCTATTCGGAAAGTGAATTCGTTCCCTTTCTCAATGTGAGTGAGGCCGCGCGCGAAGTTGGAATTATCGTTACAGCCGCAAGCAAGAGTTGGAATATCGCCGGCTTAAAATGCGCAACAATTATTACCCAACATGAAAAATGGTCAGAGACAGCGAAGGCAATGCCACCTGCTGTGCATTGGAGATCTTCCCTCTTCGGCGCTTTTGCTGCAGCAAGGGCATACGAATGTGCTGATTGGCTGGATGCTTGTTTGGCTACCCTTGACGAGAATCGTCGCTTTTTGCAGGAACTTTTGAATGAAAAACTTCCTCAAGTTGGATACAGAATTCCAAATACCAGCTACCTGGCATGGTTGGATTTAAGTGAACTTGGCTTAGGAGAGAATCCTTCCGAAACAATCTTGGAAAAAGCGGGCGTGGCAATGAATGCAGGAAGCGCATTCGCCCCCGATCATTCGCAGTTTGTGCGACTTAATTTTGGAACGAGCCCAGAGATTTTGACTCAAGCGGTAGAGCGGATCGCATCCATCGTTTAACCCCCTGTAGGCTTCTGGAATGAGTGAAACGAAAAAGCTACGCCCGGCATCTGCAGTTGTGGCAGCGGGACGTCCAGAAGTTACTCCCGATGGTGAACTCAACCCTTCCATTTCTTTAAACTCTACTTTTCACGCTCCTAACCAAATTGGTAGCGGGTATGGTCGATTTGGAAATCAGACATGGAGCGCTTTAGAAGAAGCAATTTCTGCTCTTGAAGGCGGTCGAACGCTCGCATTTAGTTCTGGAATGGCAGCAATTTCTGCAGTCTTTAATGTGTTGCCTCATGGTGCCGTAATTACTGCATCAAAAAATGGATATAGCGGAACTATGACTCTCCTCCGAAAGTTAACGGAATCTGGAAGAGTAGATGTTCGATATGTAGACGTTTCAAACACAGCTGAAGTTTTAGAAGCACTTCCCGGCACAGTATTGCTGTGGCTTGAATCGCCGACTAATCCAGCTCTTGAAGTTGCCGATCTGCCAACGCTTATTGCGGCCGCGAAACAATTAAATTGCGGAGTCGGAGTCGATAATACTTTTGCAACAGCTCTCAATCAGCAACCTCTCGATATGGGCGCAGATATTTCGATGAACTCTGTAACTAAATTTATTGCAGGGCATAGCGACGTGGTGATGGGTTCCTTATCCATCTCCGACCCAGCACTTTTCACGCGCATTGAAGATCAACGAAAACTTGGCGGTGCCATCGCTGGACCATTTGAAACTTGGTTGGCCTTACGGGGACTTCGCACGCTTGCTATTCGCTTACGCCAATCACAAGAAAGCGCTTTGGAGTTAGCCACTCGATTAAGCAAGCACCCGAAAGTAAGCAAAGTACGTTATCCAGGTTTGCCTACAGATCCACATCACCAAACGGCAAAGAAGTTTATGACCGGATTTGGCGCCGTTCTCAGTTTTGAAATCACTGGCACAGCTGCAGATGCGGACAAAGTGTGTTCAGCCTCGACCCTCATTTCGCAGGCTACATCTCTTGGGGGAGTCGAGACGCTGTGGGAAAGACGTCACCGTTGGAGCGCGGAGAGTCCTTCTATTCCGGAAAATTTGATACGACTCTCAGTTGGAATTGAGGATGTCGAAGACTTGTGGGCCGATATCGAGAGTGCGCTCGGGTATTATTGAGCCATGTTGAAAGCCGTTCGCCGCCTCTTTGGTCTCTTTGCTCTGATCGCAGTAATTTTTGGTGCGCTCAAGAGTCTCTTCGAGTGGCTTGACCAGAACGAACAGGACAGCAACGAAGTATTCGAAGATGAAGAGCACGCCCTCTAGGGGCGCAGAGTCTGACTGTGAGCGAGAATAACTATATTCCTGGAACCTGCAATATTGGTCCAGCAGAAATTCGCCGCCGCCGCATTGTCATGTGGTTGGGTTGCATCCTTTCAATCATCACAATTGCAAGTTTCCAGCAGAATAACGCATCTCGTTTCGACCGTATAAGTATTTTTCTTCCAGCTTTTGTTTTTTCCATTGGATTTGTTCAATCACGTAAGAAGTTTTGCTTAGCTTTTGGTTTCATGGGGGCTTTCAATTTTGGAAAAGTAGGAGCAATTACAAAAGTATTAACTCCTGAACAACGTTCTGCTGATCGAAAGACCGCTGTAACGCTTTTGGGTCAAGCTCTCTTGCTTACAATCGTTATAGTAATTTTAACCGTCGCGCTAGCGAAATAAGTTCTCTAGGCCATTTCTTTAGATTCGAATTAATTTTCTTAGTTAACTTTTTTCTTTAAGAATTTTGTAAATATCACATGGAGCGCGACTCCAATTGCGATTCCCCAAATTAAGTCAATCAACAGAACCGAAGCAGCTGTGATAATCAGAATTACTTCATCTGGTCCGGTTGTGCGAAGCACCTCACGAAGTCTCATTGGGCTTGCAATTCTGATAGATGTGCCAATTAATACTGCTGCCAATGTTGCTGTCGGCACGTGAGAAATTACCGTACCAAGTGATGTAATAATCAGAATGAGAAATCCAGAGTGAGCAATAGCTGCAAGCCTTGTGCTTGCACCAGATCGAACATTGACACTCGTTCTCGCAATTGCACCTGTTGCAGGTATTCCACCCAAGAGTGAAGCGAAGAGAGTTGCAAGTCCTTGCCCGAAAAGTTCACGATTTGGCAGCGTTTTTGTAAGTCCCCGGTGGTGGGCCATCTGATCTGCAACTCGCGCTGAAAGCAGCGATTCGATTCCAGAAAGTGCAGCAATCGAAAAAGCAGCATAAACGAATGCTAGAACTGTCATGCCTTGCAATGAAAATGAGCGTCCGTGAGTATTAATCAAGGTTGTAGGGATTGCGCCAACCTTTGCAACATGAGACTCCCAGAGCACTGCGGTCATAATGAAAATTGAAAGGAAACTTCCCGGGATAAAGACGGTGATTTTTAATTTCTTCAGTAAATGAGGTGTTGCAAATTTAATTGCAAGAGTTGTGGCAACGATGATGAGCGACTGCCAATTGATTCCAGCGTTAAGTGCGTTTTTTATGGTTTTCCATGCAACCGGAATTGTTCGCTCTCCATCTCCTTTTGCAATATCAAGAGCCATCGGAAGTTGTTGGAGACCGATGACCATCGCAATCCCGAGCGTAAAACCTTCCATCACTGACCACGGAACTCGGTTGATTAATGAACCGAGGCCAAATATTCCAGAGAGGGCAACTAAAACTCCTGCCACAACGCCAAGAGGAACAAGGACTGCGACTCCGTATTTAGCAACAATCGGAACAAGTACGACAGTCATTGCTCCTGTTGGCCCACTGACTTGAAGATGAGAGCCTCCGAAAATCGCAGCTATAAGACCAGCAAGAACGGCTGTGATGAGCCCAGCAGATGCTCCCGCACCAGTTGTGATTCCAAAGGCAAGAGCAAGTGGCAACGCGACGATTCCAACAGTCATTCCGGCAACGAGATCTATGCGCCAACTTTTAGAAAGCCCAAAATAATCGGATTTCCTTGGGACTATATTTAATAATTTAGATGGCAACTTCATGGTTCAGTAACCGTACACCCGTGAGGCTTTATTAGTAGATTTCGCCTATGGGAAATGGGCCACAAAATAAGGCAGGAGTGGCTCCTCGTACTCTGCACATCGTTCTTAATGCAGTGATTGAAGATTCAAGGGTGCTCAAGTGCGCATGGTCACTCGGCAACGCAGGGTGGGATGTGTTGGTGGTCGGGGCGGCCGCGACTGCGAATATTGATGAAATTGGAATCGGTTACGCGCGCATCAAACGTCTGCACCTAAAGCCCGTCGTTGTGCAACAGCAGATGGCATTGTTCTTGCGTTATATGCGAAAAATCAAACGCAAAATAGAGAACCGCATCATAAAGAAGCTAAACCCTCCTATTCCTAATCTTCATCGTTCGGTTGCTGCAATAACTCCCGTAGCTCTGGAGTTCTTGCCAGATGTTATCCACGCTCATGATTACACCGCTTTACCTATCGCGGGTGCAATGATTGAAAAACTCAAAAAGGCTGGGCATGAATGCAAGCTTGTTTACGATGCTCATGAGTATGTTCCGGGCGTAGCCCATCTCAACAAACCTCTCCGCCGGGTTTACACAAATAAAGAGCGATACTTTGCTGCTCGATCAGCTTCCATCCTCTCGGTAAGTGAAGGAATGAATGAATTGCTCATTCCGCATCTTGGAATTTCATCAACTCCTGACATCGTTGCAAATGATCCACTCTTTGAAGGACAGCAACCTTCCAAACGAAATCTTCGGGCTGACTGCAAAATTGATGCGAACGTTCCCTTGCTCGTTTACAGCGGCGCCGTAGCACCTCAACGCGGGGTGGGCGATGTATTAAGTGCGTTAAGAAATATGCCCGGCGTTCACTTGGCTTTGATTGCTAACCCAAAGAATGCGACAGTGATTAAGTATGTTGAAGAGCATGCAGATATTGCAGATCGTTTTCACGTTTTACCTTATGTGCCAAATGCAGAACTGGTCTCATATCTTTCAACAGCCGATATTGGATTAATTCCAATTCATCACAAACTTAATCACGAGATTTCACTCATCACTAAATTTGGTGAATATATGCAGGCTCGTTTACCTATTGTTGTAAGTGACGTTCGCACCATGTCTGCAGAAGTTCGCAGGCTTGGAAATGGAGAAGTTTTCATAGCGCAAGACACTGCAGATTTTGCTCGAGCCGTTAACGTGGTACTTGCTGCTAAAGCTAAATACGTAGATGTATATACCTCTGAGGTATTAAGCCAGCGGTCATGGGAGCGCCAAGCAGAGCACCTTGTTGCTATCTATAACAAGATTGCTGATGTTTCACCAGAAGTACGAAAACACTTGCCTTTCGAGATTAATTAATTATCAATTAATCATCATTTAACGCGCAGGTGCGCCAATAACTCTGAATTCAACTCCAGGAAAATTAGCGCTATCGAGTGAGCGACGCCCATCAACAACAGCTTTAACGCCTGGGAAATCTTTAGAGGTTAGTGACTTGTATTCAGCGTGATCTGCTTGAAGAATCACTCCGTCGACAGCGCCACCAAGGCCATATGGCGTGAAACCTAAACGAGTTGATTCTTCGTCGGTATACATCGGGTCGTGAACGACAACATCCGCACCTTGAGCTTTGAGCGCCGTAACAGTTGCGAAGACACCTGAGAATGCAGATTCCTTTACGCCACCGCGGTATGAGATACCGAGTACAACAACTTTCTTGCCTTGAAGTGATCCAAGAGCGGTTGAAAGAAGTGAAACAGCGTGAGCAGGCATTCCAGCATTCGCTTCACGTGCAGCGCGAACAACAGTTGCTTCTGGATCATTCCAGAGATAGAAACGTGGATAAATTGGAATACAATGGCCACCGACGGCGATGCCTGGTTGGTGAATATGGCTGTAAGGCTGAGAGTTGGAAGCAGCAATAACTTTTGCAATATCAATATTGGCACCTTCGGCGAAGATTGCGAATTGATTAGCAAGTGCGATATTTACATCGCGGTAAGTCGTCTCAGCAAGCTTTGCCATTTCAGAAGCTTCTGATGTTCCTAAATCCCATACGCCATTTTTTTGCGTGAGATCTGGTCGATCATCAAAATCTAAAACTGCTTCATAGAAAGAAATACCGGCAGCTGTTGAGGATTCATTTAT
>CANCGX010000053.1 GCA_947377725.1 Actinomycetota bacterium | reverse complement strand
GATGTGCTTGGTGTGCACGATGGATTCATTCCCGAAGAGCGTTACGCAGGGGATTCATGGGGGCAAATTAATTCGCCCGAGTTCTCAGAAGATTTACAAGGCGTCATTGTCACCATCGCGGGCCACGATCACTCTGTAGGTGCTGCGGGATCTGGTGCGACAGAGAGTGATCAACTTTTTAATTCAGCAGGCACAGCTGATGTTATTTTCCGAAGCGTCCCAGGAACGTTGAGCGATGAACAACGTTTAGCACTCACGACTCTTGGCGTATCTGCTGGGCGACATTCACTTCAAGGAAACACCTCGATGATTGGTGGATCTCGCGGAGGTCTTGTTCTGCGCAGAGCACTTGATTTGCTTGGCGCGCGCCGCGGACCTCGCATGCACGAGATTGATGATGCTTGGAATGCAGAACGAACATTCCACGATGTCATTGACATGACTCAATACAAATCGATTTCTAATGATTTACAAATTACTTTGACAGGAGATGCTGGTCCAAATGAATTGTGGGCAGCAGCTCTTGATTACATGATTGGTGAAAACCGCAAGATGATTAGCGGCATCGATGCAGTCGTCGGTACACATAAAACCGCACTCTCTGCAGGTGGATGGACCAAACTACGCAGCGTCCGCGAATCAAAATCTGCAGTCATTCATGATCTCAAGTTTTCTAATATCGACGAAGCAGGCGCATTCGGCGCTGCTTATATGGCTTCCTGGGCACATTCGGGTTCAGGGGAATCACTGATTGATCACATTAATCAGCGAGTCAAAATCCTGAATTCTGAACTCGAGAATTTGGCCTCCAAATAAATGTACAGACAACGAAGTGGTACACAAACCTGTAACGATCACGCAAATGAACGAAAGGGAATCAAATGAGTAAAGTAGTTTCCAGGCCACTGAACGGTCTTAATAGCATTGCAAACAGCGAGGGAATTTTCTCAATCGTTGCAATGGATCAGCGCAACACACTGAAGCGAATGTTCGCTGCAGTTGGCGTTCCAGCGGCAACAGATGAGCAGATGTATGGTGCAAAGATTGCTGTTGCACAAGCACTTTCAAAGTCAGCATCAGGAATTCTTCTTGATCCAACATGGGGCGTTCCAGCTGTAAATGAGAACGATGTTCTTGCTCCAACATGTGGATTGCTTGTTGCTGCAGAAAATCCAAACCGTGGAGATTTCAACGGAGAGCCTCGTCCATCAGCAATGCCTGGACAAGATGCTGCATGGGTGAAGTCACTCGGCGGGCAAGCAGTAAAGGTTCTTGTTTCAATGCACCCAGGTCGCCCACAAGCAGCTGGAGAACCAGACATCACATCAGAGACAGTTGCATTGGTTCAATCAATTGTTGATGATTGCCGCGCACAAGGGATTCCATCAGTTATCGAAAACCTTATCTACGCACTTCCAGGTCAAGAACTTTCTGATTCACAGAAGGAAGATCTCATTGTTGAATCAGCACTTCTTCTCAACGAGACCAAGCCTGATCTTCTAAAGCTTGAATTCCCAATTACAGAAAATGGCGCAAAGCGTCTTGCAAATGGTTTGACTGTCCCATGGGCTGTTCTTTCAGCTGGTGTTGCATTCGATCAATTCAAGAAGGCAATCATCATTTCTTGTGATGCAGGCGGAGCATCTGGCTTTATCGCTGGCCGCTCAATCTGGAAGGAAGCAATCGGTATGTCACCTGAAGATCAGGCGACATTCCTCAACACAACCGCGATTGCTCGCCTTGATGAACTCAATGCAACAGTCGTTGGTCGTGCGGTTCCATGGCAGAAGGCCCTCAAGGCTTAATAAGGCTTAATCCAAAAAGGCTTACGCCCCACAGATAACGTTTCGGCTCCCGATTAGCGCTTTTTCGGGAGCCGATTCCTGTTTTAATCATTTATACATATCTATTAGGCGCTAATAGCTTCAAATTCTTGTAAAACCTAGGGCTAAACCCTTACCCTAAGCGTGCAAACCGGCCCGGCCACTCGAGAAGCGGGCTCGTATTTCAGACCGACACTCAATGAGGAGTCTTTCCACGTGTCCACAACGTCAAATCTGGTCCAAGTCTCGGGTTCCAACCTCGTATATGTATACGGAGTTCTCGGAATCTCTCTAGTTGCCCTCGCCATCGCGTGGGGCCTTCGCGCTCAAGTCCTCTCCAACGATGAGGGCACCGAGAAGATGAAGGAGATTGCCGGCGCAGTTCAAGAAGGCGCTGCCGCATATCTCAACCGTCAATTCAAAACACTTTCATATTTCGTAGCGATCGTATTCGTTCTCCTCTTCGCCCTTCCAGGCGCAGCGGATATCCGAATCGGCCGTTCAATCTTCTTCCTCGTAGGCGCTGGTTTCTCAGCCTTCGTTGGATACAACGGTATGTGGCTTGCAGTTCGCGCAAACGTGCGCGTTGCAGAAGCCGCTCGTCAGAAGAGCGCAGAACGCGCAGTCAAGATTGCTTTCCGTACAGGTGGCGTCGTTGGTATGACAACAGTTGGTCTTGGTCTCTTCGGAGCTGGACTTGTTGTTGTTCTCTACCGCGAAAACGCACCATCAGTTCTTGAAGGTTTCGGTTTTGGCGCAGCGATGCTCGCGATGTTCATGCGCGTTGGTGGAGGTATCTTCACTAAGGCAGCTGACGTCGGTGCTGACCTCGTAGGTAAAGTCGAAAAGAACATTCCAGAAGATGACCCACGTAACGCTGCAACTATTGCAGATAACGTAGGAGATAACGTCGGTGACTGTGCCGGTATGGCAGCAGATCTATTCGAGTCTTACGCAGTAACACTCGTAGCAGCTTTGATCCTCGGTAAAGCAGGATTCGGTAACGCTGGTCTGATTTTCCCATTGATCGTTCCTGCAATCGGAATCCTCACCGCAATTATCGGTATCTTCATTACTCGCCTTCGCTCTACAGACCGTAGCGCAATGCAAGCTATCAACCGTTCATTCTTCCTCTCTGCAATTATTTCTGCAGTACTCGTTGCATTTGCAACCTATTCATACCTTCCAGGTTCAATGAAGTTGCTTGAAGGATTAGATCCAGCAACAGCAGGCAAAGTAAATCCACGCATCCTCGCACTTGGTGCGGTATTGATTGGTATTGCGCTCGCTGCAGCTATTCAAGTTCTCACTGGCTTCTTCACTGAAGTTGGCAAGCGCCCAGTTAACGATGTCGCTGCTTCCTCTAAGACAGGCTCAGCAACAGTGATTTTGGCTGGTATTTCCGTAGGCTTTGAATCAGCAGTATTTTCTGCTGCTCTTATCGCAGGTGGCGTACTCGCTGCTTACCTCCTCGGACAAGGTTCAATCGTTCTTTCTCTCTTCGCAGTATCCCTCGCAGGTACCGGCCTTCTCACAACAGTGGGCGTTATCGTTGCAATGGATACATTCGGACCTATCTCTGACAACGCACAAGGCATTGCTGAAATGTCTGGCGATGTTAAGGGTGAAGGCGCAGAGATCCTTACCAAGCTTGATGCTGTTGGTAACACAACAAAAGCAATCACTAAAGGTATTGCAATCGCAACAGCAGTTCTTGCTGCAACAGCGTTGTTCGGTGCATTCACCGAAGCAATCGTTAAGGCAGTTAAAGACTCGGGTGTCACAACAGCAGATCTTCAATTCCAAGGCGTCCTTGACGTTGCAAACCCACGTAACCTCGTTGGTTTGATTCTTGGTGCTGCAGTTGTCTTTATGTTCTCTGGTCTTGCAATCAACGCAGTGTCACGCGCAGCTGGAGCAGTTGTTCACGAAGTTCGTCGTCAATTCGAACTTCACCCAGGAATCATGAAGGGCACTGAAAAGCCTGAGTACGGAACTGTCGTTGACATCTGTACACGCGATTCATTACGCGAACTTGCAACACCTGGACTTCTCGCAGTCTTGATGCCAGTCGCAGTTGGTTTCGGTCTCGGCGTTGGTGCACTTGGTGCATACCTCGCTGGTGCAATCGGAACTGGAACACTGATGGCTGTATTCCTCTCTAACTCTGGTGGAGCATGGGATAACGCAAAGAAGATGATCGAAGATGGTCACCACGGTGGAAAGGGCAGCGATGCTCACCACGCAACAATCGTTGGAGACACTGTCGGAGATCCATTCAAAGACACAGCTGGTCCTGCAATCAACCCACTCATCAAGGTCATGAACCTAGTTGCAGTTTTGATTACCCCAGCAATCGTCAGCTTCGCTCTCGGTGGCCACGACGTCACTAACCGCATCATCGCTTCAGTAGCAATGCTCATCATCATTGCTCAGATGATTCGTGCACGTCGCGCAGCTACAGTAATTGCGTAACTAGAACAAAAAAGAAAGAAGTACATAGACCCAATGGCAACAGCTAAGAAGGCCACCAAGAAGGTAGCCAAGAAAGCTGTTGCCAAACGGGCAGCAACAAGCAGAAGCAAGAAAAAAGCAGCCCCCTCAGAATCAGCCCCACGTAACCTTTCCGCAGCCGGAAAGAAGCTCGTTATCGTGGAATCCCCCGCAAAAGCCCGCAAAATCAGCGGCTATCTAGGCGATGACTATGTCGTCGATGCCTCAGTCGGTCACATTCGAGATCTCCCACAGCGCGCAGCTGACATCCCAGCCGAATACAAGAAGATTGCTTGGGCCAAAGAAGGCGTCAACATCGAAGAAGACTTCGCGCCTCTCTATGTCATTAATCCTGACAAGCGCAAGAAAGTCAGCGAACTCAAAGCCCTCATGAAAGATGCCACTGAGCTCATTCTGGCTACTGATGAGGATCGCGAAGGTGAAGCTATCGCTTGGCACCTCATGGAAGTTCTCAAACCAAAGATTCCCGTAAGTCGAATGGTCTTCAATGAAATTACAAAAGAAGCCATCCAAAAAGCAGCGCACGAAACTCGCGATCTCGATTACAAACTCGTTGACGCTCAAGAAACACGAAGAGTATTAGACAGACTTTATGGCTACCGCCTCTCTCCAGTTCTCTGGAAGAAAGTTATGCCGCGTATCTCTGCAGGACGTGTTCAATCAGTCGCCACAAGACTCATTGTGGAACGCGAACGCGAACGTATGGCTTTCATATCTAGTTCATGGTGGGATCTCAAAGCAGAAACAGAAAAGAACTTCACAGCACGACTGATAAGTCTCGACGGTAAAAGAGTCGCTCAAACAAATGACTTTGACAGCAATGGCGGTTTCAAAGAATCTAAAGACGCTAACAACATTCTCCTTCTCGATGAAACACAAGCAAAGAAATTAACAGACGACCTCAAAGGTGAACAACTCAAAGTAATCAGCACAGAAGAATCTCCACGTACTGAACGTCCTAAAGCGCCATTCACTACATCCACTCTCCAACAAGATGCCGGATCACGGCTTGGTTGGGGAGCACAAATCACCATGCGCGTAGCGCAACGTCTTTATGAAAACGGCTACATCACCTACATGCGTACTGACTCGGTAAACCTAGGTCATGTCGCAATTCAAACAGCGCGCCAAACAGCGCAATCACTGTATGGCCCTGAATACGTACCAACTCAACCACGTATTTACGAAGGTAAATCAAAGAACGCACAAGAAGCTCACGAAGCCATCAGACCTGCTGGAGATCACTTCCGCACACCCGGCGAGTTGGCACCAGAACTATCAAGAGATGAATTCGCTCTCTACGACTTAATTTGGAAGCGGACCGTCGCCTCACAAATGTCAGACGCTAAAAAGCAACAAATGCGCGTGGATTTCAGCGCTAGAACACTTGATGACAAAGAAGCAATATTCCGCGCCAATGGATCAGTCATCACATTCCCAGGATTCCTTGCCGCGTACGAAGATATCGATGACATTGAAACAAAAGATAAAGACGACACCGAAAACACAGATAAAAAATTACCGCCAATGAAACAAGGTGACACCATTAACGTCACCGATTACACATGCGAAGGCCATGACACAAAGCCTCCGGCTAGATACACCGAACCGACTCTCGTTAAGAAACTAGAAGAACTCGGCATCGGTCGCCCTTCCACTTTCGCATCCATCATGTCAACCATCCAAGATCGCGGCTACGTCACCAAACGCGGACGCGCAATGGTCCCCACATTCCTCGCATTCTCTGTAACAGGACTACTTGAGCAACACTTCTCCAAGCTGGTTGATTATGAATTCACTGCATCTATGGAAGAAGATCTCGACAAGATTGCTAATGGCACAGAAGAACGAGTGCAATGGCTAACTAAATTCTTCTACGGCCACGATGATCAACCTGGCCTTGAATATCTTGCTCAAGACCTCGGCATGATTGATGCCCAACAAATCAACACCATGAAACTCAGTGACGACATTGAAATCCGTGTCGGTCGCTTCGGCGCATATGTCCAACAAGGTCAAGGCGATGACCGTAAGTTTGCAAACATCCCCGAAAACGTTGCACCAGATGAACTCACGCTACAACTAGCAATAGAACTTCTTGCCAAACCATCCGGTGAACGTGAACTCGGTATTGATCCAATTACAAATCTTCCACTTATCGCAAAGTCTGGACGTTTCGGTCCTTACGTCACCCAAGTTCTTCCAGAACCAGAGTTAGTTCCCGACAAAAAAACTGGTGAACTCAAGAAACCGCGCAAGAAGAAAGATGCACCAAAACCAAAGACCGCATCACTTCTTTCAACA
>CANCGX010000052.1 GCA_947377725.1 Actinomycetota bacterium | reverse complement strand
CTCAACAGTGGAGGGGCAAACGCGTGCACAGGCCCAGAAGGTTTTGCTGACACACACAAGACCGCCGAATATGTTGCAGATACGCTGAAAGTGAGCGCGGGTGACGTCATTGTGTGCTCGACCGGCTTAATCGGAACAAGACTTCCGATGGAAGCATTGTTATCTGGAGTGGATATAGCAGTATCTAAGCTCTCGAATGAAGGCGGCGAAGAAGTGGCGGAAGCCATCATGACGACCGACTCGCATGCAAAGTATTTTGTAAAAGAGTACAAAGGAGTAAGAGTCTTCGGAATGGCGAAAGGTGCCGGAATGTTGGCGCCATCGCTAGCAACCATGCTTAGTGTTATTGCGACCGATGCGGTTGTAGACGCTGGAGCAATCAAGGTTTTCAAGGAAGTCACGAGTGAAACATTTGATCGCATTGACTCGGATGGATGCATGTCAACGAATGACACAGTTACCTTCATGGCTTCTGGCGCAAGTGGCATTACTTTGTCTCACTCCGAACTGAAAATGTTACTTCTTGAATGTGCCGGAAACTTAGCTCACCAACTTATTTCGGATGCTGAGGGCAACACTAAAATTGTTGAGATTGTGACTATAAATGCTGCATCAGTTTCTGATGCCTTAGAAGTAGGAAGAAGTTGCGCTCGTAACAATTTATTGAAATGCGCCCTCAATGGGGCTGATGCAAACTGGGGGAGAGTACTTGCTGCAGTTGGAACAACCAGCGCTGCATTCAATCCACTTACAATTGATGTTTCACTTAATGGTGTCATGGTCTGCCACAACAGCGCCCCTGGCGCTGATAGATCAGAAGTAGATCTGACTGGAAAGAACATTCGCATTCTCATCGATTTAAAAGCCGGAACGTCGAGCGGAACAATATGGACTAACGATTTGTCTGCGATGTATGTTCACGAGAATTCGGCGTATTCATCATGATTGTCGTTAAATATGGTGGCCATGCGTTGCCGCGCGCTGGGGTTCCTGATGCAATTCTTAAAGTTGTAGCTGACTTCCATAATTCCGGCGAGAAAATTGTTTTGGTTCACGGGGGCGGCCCACAAGTGGATGCGGAATTAGCAATCCACGGTATTTCAACTGAAATGATTAGTGGCTATAGGCAGACTTCGCCTGAAGTTTTTGAGATCGTGCAAAAGGTTCTATCGGGTCAGGTTTTGCGAACTTTGGTGAATCAACTCGTTGGATATGGCGCAAATGCTGTTGGGTTGTCAGCTGGCGATGGCGCAACTATTCGTGCGCAACAAATGTCCCCGGTAGTGGATGGAAAGAGTTTGGATATTGGACTTGTAGGCGATGTGGCAAGTACTGACCCGAAACTTTTGACGATACTTTTATCAGCGGGTTTCTTGCCTGTTCTTTCTCCTGTGGCCGTTAACGAGGACGGAACCGGACTAAACCTCAATGGTGATTTAGCGGCAGGTGCGGTTGGCGGCGCTTTGAAGTCGGATGAGGTTATTTTCATGACTGATGTACCTGGAATTTATAAGGATTTTCCAGATCCATCTTCCTTGATTTCTTCAATCACGTCAGAAGAGCTGACGATTCTTCAACCAACTTTTGCCTCCGGAATGATTCCTAAAGTAAAAGCAGCTCTCGCTGCTCTCAGCGCAGGAGCAAAGCAAGTGCGCGTGATAGACGGACGCGACAGCAAAAACTTACTGCTAGCTCTACGTGGAGAGGGTGGGACGGTGGTAACGAAATGAATTCTTTGGCGACTTCACGGTGGCAAGCGGTTATGGAGAATAACTATGGAACACCGGGTATTTCATTGGTTAAAGGAAAAGGTCTCTATGTATGGGATGACGCTGGAAAAAAGTATCTAGATTTCATTGGTGGAATTGCAACAAACATATTGGGACATGCTGATCCAGATATAGTGAAAGCGGTCTCATCGCAGATTCGAACTTTGAGCCATGTCAGCAATCTTTATTCACATCCGCAAAGCCTTGCACTCGCAGAAAAGCTTCAAGAACTTGTTGGCGTGCCAAGCAAAGTCTTCTTTTGCAATTCTGGCGCTGAAGCAAATGAAGCCGCACTGAAACTTTCCCGACTAACGGGACGAAAGAGAATCATTTCCACTCAGGGAAGTTTTCATGGAAGAACCATGGGAGCACTCTCGCTAACAGGTCAACCCGCAAAAAGATCGGCATTTATTCCTCTTCTGAGGGGCGTCAAATTCATTCCTTTTGGAAATATTGCTGCAATGGAACGTGCACTATCGTCTCGTGTTGCGATGGTAATACTCGAACCGATTCAAGGTGAGAATGGAGTGGTGGTGCCACCACCGGGTTACATCAAGAGAGTTAGAGAACTATGCGATCAGTACGGAGTTCTGCTTTGCGTCGATGCCGTTCAGACTGGCATGGGTAGAACGGGATCTTGGTTTGGATATGAAAGCGAAGGCGTTACTCCTGACATTTTAACGATTGCAAAAGGGCTAGGTGGCGGCCTTCCATTGGGTGCGACTATCACCGTAGGAGAGAACGCGCCACATTTCCTAGCAGGACAACATGGATCCACTTTTGGTGGAAATCCAATCTCGGCAGCAGCAGGACTTGCCGTCATCGCTGCTATTGAGAAGAAGAAACTTATTAAATCGACAATCAAGCATGAGGCAGCAATTCGAAAGGGACTTCAGAACGTGCCCGGCATCGAATTGGTGCGAGGAAGGGGATTGTTGCTGGGTATTGTTTTGAAAGATAAGAATGCAAGCGCTGTAGTACTTGCATGTTCGACACGTGGACTTCTTGTGAATGCGACATCAGACTCAGTTATCAGAATCGCGCCTGCTTTAACGCTTACGACCACTGAGATAAAAGAGTTTCTATCGAAATTTACCGATGCAATGGAAGAGGTGCTTCAGCATGGCTAAATTGCAATCAACGACTCCGTCAGCGAGAAAAGGCATCATTGCTGAACTTGTTTCAAATTCAATAATTGATTCGCAAGAAGGACTAGTAAAAGCTTTAAAGAAAGTGGGGGTAGTAGTAACGCAAGCTACTGCTAGCAGGGACTTGGTTGAATTAGGTGCGTACCGAGGAAAAGATGAAAAAGGTAATACGCGGTATTTGCTCCCTATCGATCAAAAAGCATCAACGAAAATAGATCTATTGATTACCGCAAAAGCGAGTGGGAATCTAGCGGTTTTGCGAACGCCTCCAGGTGGCGCCCAACTTCTTGCAAGCGCTTTAGACCGATCTGGTTTATCGACACTTCTAGGAACAATTGCGGGAGATGACACAGTTTTGGCCATTGCTAGTTCCAGCCAAGGTGGACCTCGACTCATTGAAGAAATACAAGAATTTCTAGGCATGACTCGCGTAAAATCGAGAGGTAAAGAAGGCAAGTCCACACAACCAAAGAAAAGGTAAGGAATTCATATGGCTCTCTGGGGTGGACGGTTTTCACAAGGACCAGCGCAATCAGTTGCCACTCTCTCAAGGAGCGTGGATTTCGATTGGCGCCTGGCTCAGTACGACATACGGGTCAACGTTGCACACGTTCATGGACTAGCTGCTTCCGGCGTCATTTCAGTAGCGGATTCAGAGAAAATCATCAGCGCTCTAGCAAGCCTTAGCTCTGAAATAGAAACTGGAAAATTTGGTTTTAACGATTCCGATGAAGATGTCCACAGTGCGATTGAACGAGGCCTCATTGAGAAGTTAGGTGCACTCGGGGGAGCGTTTAGAGCTGGTCGATCCAGAAATGATCTAGTTGTCACCGATTTTAAGCTGTACTTGATTGACCACATCATGGAGATAGCCCAGACACTTACGCAACTCATCGATGCATTAAACCGAGTTGCTGACGAATACAAAGATGCACTTGCTCCTGGATTTACACATCTTCAACATGCTCAACCAATTAATTTTGGCCATGAAATAGCAAAACATTCCCATGCATTTCTCCGCGACATAGATCGCATCGCAGATTGGCTCAAGAGAAACTCTTTCTCACCTCTTGGTGCAGGAGCGCTGGCTGGTTCTGGTTTACTACCGCACCCTGAAAAAACTGCTGCTGAACTCGGATTTAAAGGTCCGCTTTTGAATTCGATTGATGCAGTAAGTGATCGCGATTTCGTTGCAGAGGCGCTCTTTATTTTTTCTGTTATTGGAATACACCTCTCACGTATCGGAGAAGAATTCACCATTTGGAGCACAACTGAATTCGGTTGGGCAAAACTCGATGACGCTTTCTCTACTGGATCATCGATCATGCCCCAGAAGAAGAATCCGGATATAGCCGAGCTTGCACGAGGAAAATCTGGTCGCTTGATTGGCAATCTCACTGGCTTACTCACAGTTCTAAAAGGTCTGCCTTTTGCTTACAACCGCGATCTCCAAGAAGATAAAGAACCAATCTTTGATTCCATCGAAACTCTTCAAGTTATTTTGCCTGCTGTTATAGGAATGATTGAGACCACTTCCTTTGATCGCGAGAAGATGGCTAGGGGAGCGGTGGCCGGGCACGCGCTTGCGACGGAAATTGCAGATTACTTGGCTCGAAAAGGAATTCCATTCTCCGATGCTCACGAAGCTTCGGGAAAGTGTGTTCGCTTGGCGGATTCATTAGGAGTGGAAGTCCATGAACTTTCTGACTCACAGATAGCAAGCGTCCATGTCGACCTTATGCCCGACATCAGATCTTTGCTTAGTGGTGAAGGTGCTACTTCTTCGCGCACATCGATAAGTGGAACGTCATCTGCAAGCATCGCAGCGCAGGTAAGAGCGCTCGACGAAGCAAATAGAGCAGCCTTGAATGCAATTAAAGAAAGCCGTGAATCCTTCTCGAGAATGATGAGTATCTAAAAGCCATGACTAAACAACTACTTGCAGACCTTGAGTGGCGCGGACTTATTTCTCAAACAACCGATCGTGATGCATTGACGAAGGATTTGGAGAGCGCCCCACTTACGTTTTACGTGGGCTTTGACCCAACGGCACCAAGTCTCCACATTGGAAATCTTGCCGTTATCTGCACCATGCGCCGTTTCCAGTTAGCGGGCCACAAGCCGATACCGCTCGTTGGTGGTTCAACCGGATTGGTCGGCGATCCTTCTGGTCGCAACGAAGAGCGTTCGCTTAATGATGAATCAGTCGTTGTTGACTGGGTCAATCGCATTAAAAAGCAGCTTGAACAGTTCCTATCCTTTGAAGGTTCCAACGCAGCTGTTATGGCCAACAATCTTGATTGGACTGCACCAATTTCAGCGCTAACATTTTTGCGCGACATTGGTAAACACTTCAGTGTTAATCAAATGCTTTCGAAAGATAGTGTTTCTGCTCGTCTTGAAGGTGGCGGTATTTCGTACACAGAATTTTCATATCAAGTTTTACAAGCTCTGGATTATTTAGAATTGTACAAACTTCACAATTGTAAATTGCAAATGGGCGGCAGCGATCAATGGGGTAACATCGTCGCTGGCTTGGATTTAATTAGAAAAGTTGAGAGTGGTTCTGCGCATGCACTTACGATTCCATTGATCACAAAGTCGGATGGAACTAAATTTGGAAAGACTGCAGGAGGCTCTGTTTGGTTGGATCCAGAGATGACATCTCCTTACGCGTTCTTCCAATTTTGGATTGGCGCCGATGATGCGGACGTTGAAAAATTGCTTAAGGTGTTTTCTTTTAAGTCGCATGAAGAGATTGAAACGTTACTAGTTTCACTCAAAGAAAATCCAGGTGCACGTGAAGCGCATCGCGCACTCGCTCGTGAAGTTACTTCACTTGTTCATGGCGCGCACAATGCACAGCAATCAGAATCTGCTGCGAAAGCGCTCTTTGGTCAAGGAGATTTATCGGAACTTGATGAAGCAACTTTGCAATCTGCACTTTCACAATTGCCACGCACGCAAATAAAAAAGAGTGACTCAATTCCAACGTGGGTTGATCTTCTTTGTGCGACAGGAGTAGTTGATTCAAAATCTGCAGCACGCCGCATTGTGAAAGAGGGCGGTGCGTACTTGAACAATGCAAAGATTGCTGGTGAAGATTTTGCTCCAACGGTTGAGGATGCTTTCTATGGGCGATTCCTTGTACTGCGCAAAGGCAAAAGAGATTTGGCTGCAGTCGAGCTAATTTAGGGCCTAAAACACTCATTTTTGAGCGTGGGAAAGGTCACTCCCAGATAGGTCAAAAGTGGTCACCTGGATTTGGCTTTTACGCGTGGAGTGGGTTATATTTCGGGCTCGCTACGAAACGGACTGGTCTTAAGTCTAGGTTTTACGCTTAAAAATGCGTAGATCTAGCCACCAGAATAGGCCGAGTAGCTCTCCAAGCAGGTAACACATGCCGGGAATTGAGACGCAGAAATGCGGATTTGACCCCCGTCGTGCGGTGCACTATGTTTGGCGGTCTGCCTCGAAAATAGGAATAAACGCCTGGATTCGATGCGCGTCCGTACCTTGAGAACTCAACAACGTGCAATATCAATGCCAATCAAGGCATAAATTGACGTGCCTTAAAAACACGTTAATAGGCCTTAGATTCCTTTGTATTTTTTTCAGCTCGAAAGAGTTTGGATTAGTACAGAAACAAAAACAATTGGACAGAAATCGAAAATAGCAAAAGCTAGATTCGTTTCTATGCCAGATCAACACTTTCTATGGAGAGTTTGATCCTGGCTCAGGACGAACGCTGGCGGCGTGCTTAACACATGCAAGTCGAACGATGAAGTTCTCTTCGGAGAGCGGATTAGTGGCGAACGGGTGAGGAACACGTGAAGAATCTGCCCTCCACTTTGGGATAACTCCGGGAAACCGGGGCTAATACCGAATATTGAAGCATAAGCGGCATCGCTGAGCTTTGAAAGAATTTCGGTGGAGGATGACTTCGCGGCCTATCAGCTTGTTGGTGAGGTAATGGCTCACCAAGGCTACGACGGGTATCCGGCCTGAGAGGGCGACCGGACACACTGGGACTGAGACACGGCCCAGACTCCTACGGGAGGCAG
>CANCGX010000051.1 GCA_947377725.1 Actinomycetota bacterium | reverse complement strand
GGAAGTCCAGATGAGCCTGCCATCGGAAAAGAAATCGCTGATTTAATTCACGAACTCCAAGCCACGCGCGACAATGTATGGTGGCAAGAAAAGATGTTGCCTCAACCTGAATTGCGAGCACTTCTCTCTTCTGCCGACCTTTTCATCTGTCCAAGCATTTACGAACCTCTTGGAATAGTTAACTTGGAAGCGATGGCCTGTGAGACCGCAGTGCTTGCCACCCGTGTTGGTGGAATTCCGGAAGTAGTCGTCGATGGCTCGACGGGAGAGCTTGTTGATTATGACGGAGATGGCTCATCTCTTGAAAAAGCGCTGAGCGCGAGGATTTCAACTTTGATGAATGATCACGAAAAGCTTGCGGAGTACGGCAAAGCTGGCAGAAAAAGAGCTGTCGATGATTTTGGGTGGGATGCAATCGCCGACCAAACTGAGGCGTTGTACCGATCAGTTATCGCTACTCGATGACGCGCAAAAGCTGGGGTCTCTTTTTAGCAGCAGGCGTGCTCTGGGGCGTTCCATATTTATTCATCAAAATTGCTGTGGACCCTGGTGGATTCCAACCAGGCTTCTTGGTCTTTGCACGTGTTGTGCTTGGAGCTCTCTTTTTAATTCCTCTTGCGATTAAGCAAGGCTTACTTCGTGAAGCAATGAAATACTTTAAATGGATTCTTCTATACGCATGTATCGAATTAGTCGGTCCTTGGTACTTCCTCTCCAGCGGAGAACGTCACATAACTTCAGGACTTGCTGGATTACTTATTGCAACAGTCCCATTCTGGTCGACCATAGTTGCCTCGCTGATAGGTGATAAAACCGTATGGCAGGCAAAGAGAATTGTGGGAATGGTGGTCGGTTTTGCTGGAGTAATTTTGGTTGTGGGTCTTGAAAGTTTTCGAGGACACAACAGCGTAAGTGCAATCGGTTTGATCATGCTTGCTGCTCTTGGCTATGCGGTTGCTCCGATCATGATTCGCCACAAAGCTCCAACGCTAAATGGACTGGCGATCAATAGCCTTGCGATGCTTTTTACAGCAATTATCTATATTCCAGTTGGCATCGTGCAGTGGCCTCAATCAATGCCTAATACAAAATCCATCTGGTCGCTGGTGATTTTGGGAATCTTCCCTACGGCAATAGCTTTCGTGATTTTCTTTAAAGTAATTGTGGACATCGGCCCTACGCGAGCATCAATGATTACGTATATAAATACTGCAGTTGCAGTAATTTTAGGAATTATTGTTTTAGGTGAACCGCTAACGCTTGGTATTGGGTTGGGTCTTCCACTTATCTTGATTGGTTCTTATCTTGCAGGCAAGAAAGCTTCTACTCAGTAAAGCCAAAACGCTTAAGCAATTTAGGATCTCGCTGCCAATCCTTCGAAACCTTTACATGCAAACCAAGAAATACTTTGGAGCCTAAGAATATTTCAATGCTTTTACGGGATTGAGTGCCAATCTCTTTCAAGCGAGATCCGCGCGCTCCAAGGATGATTCCCTTTTGACTGTCACGCTCTACGTGGATGGTCGCATGGATGTCATAAAACTCTTTATTTTCGCGCTTATCAAATTCATCAATTGTCACCACGATTGAATGTGGAACTTCTTCAAAAACATCCTGAATTGCCGCTTCTCGGATGAGCTCTGCCAAAGTCATTTCCGCAGCTTGATCAGTGGTCATCTCTTCTGGATACAACGCGTGTGATTCGGGAAGAGCATTTACGAGCAAATCAGTGAGCAAACCAACCTGCGTGTATTCAGTTGCCGAAATAGGCACAACTTCACGAACCATTAATTTGGTTTTCGCAATAAATTGGGCAACTTCTCCAAGTTTTGCAATTATCTGATCTTTGCCCACTCGGTCAATCTTGGTAACCACAAGATACACATTGCGAATGTGTTCCAGTTGTTTCGCGATGTATTCATCGCCTGCGCCTATTGCTTCATCAGCTGGCAAACAGAGAACGGCTGCATCGACGGATTGAAGATTTTGGCTAACCATGTCGTTTAGGCGCGATCCCAAGAGTGTTTTAGGTTTGTGAATACCAGGTGTATCCACGACAACAATTTGGAAATCTGGGCGGGTGACGATTCCGCGAATAGGGTTTCGAGTTGTGTTTGGGTGGGCCGAAGTAATAACAACCTTTTTTCCAACCAGGGCATTCACAAGAGTTGATTTTCCGGTGTTGGGACGTCCAACAATTGCTACGAACCCTGCGCGGAAAGGTGAACTCATACGGGCATTCTCGCATCATCGAGCGGTAGAACCAATTCCATGACATCTGAAACTGAAGAAACGAGTTCTGCTTCGCGATTTGCGATTAATCGATGACATCCTTCACTTGCAGGTGAGGAGATTGAGCCTGGAGTTGCCATTACTACACGCAAAATCTCTGCAGCATCACGAGCAGTCCGAAGAGAACCACTTCTATAAGCGGCTTCTATTACTAGTGTCCCGCGGCTTAACGCAGCGATGATGCGATTTCGAATGAGAAATCGAACAGGAAGAGCATGCACAGATGGCAAGACTTCTGAAAGAAGAAGGCCGCTCCCCTCTATATCTCTAAAGAGTCGTTCGTTTCCCGATGGATAAATCTGATTCACTCCGCTACCGAGCACTGCGATGGTGCCTCCTTCGGCTGCGAGTGCACCTTTGTGTGCAGAGGTATCGATACCGAACGCCCCGCCGCTCACAACAACCCAATCTCGATCCGCGAATCCCGATGCAAATTCACTTGCAATTCGCACCCCATAACTTGTGGGGTTTCTGCTTCCCACAACAGAAATTGATTCGCTTTGAAGAAGCCCAACGTCACCACGACATATAAGGCCAAATGGTGGAGCTTTAAGATCGTTGAGTTGTATCGGCCAGGCAGCGCTTTGTGGTGTTATCAAGGAACAATGAGAATTGTTTATTTCATCTTGAACTTGCTGAAGGTTAAACTTTCGAATCTGCTCTGTGATTTTATCTGATGAGTGTTTTCCACCTAGATAGAAACCATCCTGAAGTCTCTCTGCAACTTGAAGCGCACCGAATCTATTAACTTCACCTGTCCAATACTCAGAGCCACCTTCAATCACACCCATCAAAACCAGACGCGCAGCTTCTTCGTTCATCATTGGAAAAGGTCCATTCCTTCTCGCAAGCCAAGTGCAACTTCCACATCCTCTTTGGTGGGAATTGAGTGACCTTTCTGATCGGCTATCGACCACCCAAGCCGCAACACTTTATGAAACCCTCGCGCACTCAATCGCTCAGAATCCATTTCACTGTGAAGTAAAGCCATGGCCGATTTTTCTGCGGCAAATCTCTTTCGCAATTCTCGAGGCGGGATTCTTGAATTGAGTTTCCAGCTACAACGTGCAAAGCGCTGGGCTGACACCTCTCTTGCTTCAATGACGCGCTTACGAACAAGCGCGCTTGATTCACCAGGCAACGGGTTTGCCATTTCGACTCTGGTTGGGACCTCAACGTAGGTTCGAATATCTATGCGATCTAATAATGGTCCTGAAAGTTTTTGAAGATACCTTCGTATTTGTAGGGAGGAACAGGTGCAGGATTTTCCACGTCCGCTGTACCGACCGCAGGGACAAGGATTGGCCGCCAATATCAAGAGAAAGTTTGCCGGATATGTTGTGGAACCCGTCGCCCGAGAAATAGTGACAGTGCCAGATTCAAGTGGCTGCCGCAATGAATCAAGCACGCCGCCAGTACATTCCGGTGCTTCATCAATGAAGAGGATGCCTTCATGAGCCAAACTCACCGCTCCTGGTCGTACTGCATGCGAACCACCTCCAACCATTGCGGGCGAAGTTGTTGTGTGATGTGGTGCAACAAAAGGTGGAAGTGACGAGAGAGCTCCACGAAGATTTAGAACTCCGGCCACAGAATGAATTGCGCTTACTTCCAGAGCAATATCTTGAGTGAGGGGAGGAAGAATTGTTGGCGCTCTCTCTGCCAACATTGTTTTTCCTGTTCCAGGAGGTCCTATGAAGAGAATGTGATGACCGCCAATGGCAGCAATTTCTAGCGCAAAGCGAGCACCCTTCTGACCAACTACATCTTCAAGATCTAGAGAAACACTTTCATCGTTCGCTTCTTGAAGTACAGAAACTTCTTCTAAAATTTTCCCGTCCCTGAGTAGTTCGACAACGCCAAGCAATGATGAAGCGCTCGAGGATTGAATGCCTTTCACTAACGTGGATTCACTTCGATTATCTCGAGGAATAATCGCTCTGCTAAAACCTTCTTTTGTTGCCGAGACAAGAGTTGGAAGAACTCCTCGTACAAACCGAAGAGAACCGTCTAGCCCGAGTTCTCCCATGAAAACAATGTCATCGCAGGATTCTTGAAGTATCTCCCCTTTTGCAATGAGCAAAGCGATTGCGATGGGAAGATCGAAGTTAGAGCCCTTTTTAGGCAACCATGCTGGGGAAAGCGAAACTGTCACTCGTCGGTTTGGCCAAGCAAATCCAGAATTCACAAGTGCCGAACGAACTCGATCGCGAGATTCAGTGAGCGCCGTGTCTGGCAATCCAAGAAGTGTGTATCCGGGAAGTCCCTCTGCGATATCTACTTCAATATCGATGACATAACCTTCAAGACCAACGAGTGCAATTGTTTTAACTCTTGAAAGTGCCACTACAAAACACCTATGCGATGTTCAACTTCACAGATTCCTCTTTCATCCATCAACACTCCGACAGCGTCTATTCGGTAGTTCTGACCCCATCGTTGGTTTGTTGCCATCCAAGCCAAAGCCAAGCGCTGCAGTCGAAAGGCTTTCTCTGGAGTAATGGCATCAAAAGGAGTTCCGAAAACAGTGCTTCGTCGAGTTTTAACTTCGACAAAAACTATGGTGTTGCCCTCTTCGCATACAAGGTCGAGCTCTCCCCCTTTTATGCGCCAATTTCTATCGAGAACACTCATGCCCTTGTTTATAAGGTATCGAGATACTTCTTCTTCGCCGGTTGCTCCAATTTCTTGCAACGATTGTGTTTTTCGCTTCATAATGAGCGGAGATTAGATTGAATAAGATTATTGGCAGAGACCTACCAGCGCCATTGTGCAAAACTACTTATGTTAATGAATCAATTTCTGAATATTTGCAAAAGACTTTCGATGAATTGGCGAGACTCCTTGTTTTTCAAGGGCGGCAGTATGGGTAGCCGTTATATATCCCTTATGCCCAGCTAAGCCATACCCGGGATACTGCGTATCAAGCTCGACCATGATTCGATCACGATGAACTTTCGCAAGAATCGAAGCAGCGCTAATGGAAAGTGCCACTTGATCACCTTTCCAAACGGCCAGAGATGGGACATCAATTCCCTGAATCGCATAACCATCTGTTAATACATAATCGGGAGAAACCGAAAGGCTAGAGACTGCCCGTCGCATACCTTCGAGATTTGATTTATGAAGTCCAAGCGCATCAAGTTCTTCTGGCCATATTTCGATGATGGAGTACGAAAGTGATTCTTCAATCAATACAGGGAAGAGCTCTTCCCTGACCTTTTCAGTGAGTTTCTTTGAATCTTGAACGCGATACAAAGATTCCGATTTACTATTTTTTAAGATGATTGCAGCAACGACAAGCGGGCCTGCACAAGGACCACGTCCTGCTTCATCAACTCCAGCGATGAGGTTTAAACCAGATTCGCGGAGCCTATCTTCAATGTTTAACTGCAACCTTGGAGAGGTCATGACCGACCGACAAGAACGTTGCTCGAGTGAATGGCCACACAACAAATTCTGCGCGTCCAACGACATCCTTCAGTGGAACCATTCCTTTGTGAATGTCATCGGTATGGAAGCGCGAATCCGCGCTTGCACCACGGTGATCACCCATTACCCATATGAAACCTTTGGGAACTTTGACATTGAATGTTGATTCACTTGGTTTATTTCCTGCGAAAATGTATGGCTCGTTTACAGATGTTCCGTTAATTGTTAAGTGCCCTTTTTTATCGCAACAAATGACGTTATCTCCGCCAACTCCAACTACGCGCTTGATAAGGAATTGTTTAGCTGGGTCAGGCAAAATTCCAACAGTTTCAAGTCCAGTTTGCAGCGCCTTTATTGGAGCAGAAGCTGTGGAGGGCGAAGGATCGCCAAGCCATTTTGCTGGATCACGGAAAACAACAACTTCACCGCGTTTGATATCAGAGAAGAAGTTTGCGAATTTATTTACTGCAATGCGGTCGCCAACTTGGAGCGTGTTCTCCATCGACCCAGAAGGAATGAAAAAGAAATGGAGAAAGAAGGTTTTGATAATGATGGAAACGACCAACGCCGAGATGACGATGATAGGAACCTCGCGAAGCAGTGAACCTTTCTTAGGAAGGCGCATTCAGAAAAGTTTTTAGGCTTGTTCTGTTGTTGCTTCTTCAGCAACTGCCTCTACTGCTGCAGGAGCTTCAACGACAGCTTCCACTACAGGAGTTGCAACCTTTGCCACTGTTGGTTCGATGATATTTGAACCGTCAGCATTACGACGTTCCTTAATCTTCGAAGCCTTACCGCGAAGATCGCGGAGGTAGTAAAGCTTTGCGCGACGAACATCGCCACGACGTACAACTTCGTACTGCTCAATCACAGGTGTGTGAATTGGGAATGTACGTTCGACACCAACGCCGTAAGCAATCTTGCGGATGGTGAAAGTTTCGCGAACACCAGAACCTTGGCGACGGATTACAACGCCTTGGAAAATCTGGATACGGCTCTTGCTGCCTTCGATAACGCGAACGTGAATCTTGAGCTCATCTCCGGAACGGAAAGAAGGTACATCGGAGCGGAGTGAAGCAGCATCTACTGCGTCTAACACGTTCATGGCTATTCCTAACTTAAAACTATCTTCGGACTAACTTCGGCTAAATTGCTAGTGAGGGCCAAAGGAAGATCCCTGACCAGATGGGGTATTTTGCCACAGCCGGGCGTGACTAGCCAATCCGCTCAGAGAGCAGGGCATGCAGAGCTGGCCCAGCGCACAAAGTCATCTCCTTATT
>CANCGX010000050.1 GCA_947377725.1 Actinomycetota bacterium | reverse complement strand
GCACCTCTAGTTGGCGCTGTTATGTTGGAGACAACAAAAGATTGGGATTACGAAGCTGTTGGTGGTTTAACACTCGGAGCAGATCCTGTTGCAACAGCAATGATGCATGTAGCGGCGCAACAAGGTCGCAAGTTGGATGCATTCGTTGTACGTAAAGCCGAGAAAGCACATGGACTACAACGCCGCATTGAAGGACCAGATGTTCAAGGAAAGCGCGTTCTTGCAGTGGAAGACACCTCAACAACTGGTGGATCTGTAATGACGGCAGTTGAAGCACTTCGCGAAGCTGGCGCAATTGTTGTTGGAGTTGCAACTATTGTTGAACGTGGAGCAGCACCTTTACTTAAAGAGAATAACCTCGAATATAAATACGCTTACTCTCTCACTGACTTAGGTTTATAAACTTAAGACAAATGTTTGCGTGTGCGCCATTCTTTGATTACTTCCCATGCAATTGGTGCAACTGAAACAATCACAATCACCGCAACAATCGGCACGATGTATTGATCAACAGAGCCCTTGAGGCTCTCGCCAATCCAATATCCACCCCAAATAAATCCTTCAGTCCACACAAGCGCACTGATTACATTCCAGAAGAAGAATTTTTTATGAGGCATCTCTAAAATTCCAGCAACTGGATTTACAAGATGTCGTACAACTGGGATGAATCGACCCAAGAAAATCATCTTTCCGTACCCATATTTCGCCATCCATTTTTCCATGGTACGAAGACGGGCAGGGTTGAAGTATTTAGAATCTTCTTTTTGGAACAACTTAATTCCGTACTTAATACCAAGCCAGTGACCAAGCTGTGATCCAGCGATGGCAAAAACAGGTGCACCGATAGCCAGAGCGGCCATGGAAATCTTTAAGTGGATAGCAGTTCCAGTGCCTGATGCCGCAACTCCAGCAATAAAGAGAAGTGAGTCACCCGGGAGGCCGAGAACGAGCGGCAGACCAGTTTCCAAAAAGAGAATTGCATAGATGCCTGCAAGTCCAAAGGTATTAATCGCGCCTTGCGCAGTCCAGATATTCATTAAGCCAATTGTACCCGGCACACCCTTAAAAACTAGACTGGTCTTATTATGAACAGATTCAAAAGGTTATTTTTCGCCTCATTGGCAAGCGCGTTGTTACTTACAGCGATCGCACCTGTTCACGCTCAAACCTATTCCCTCAAGACTTTTCAAAGCCAAAAGTTGGTATGGAAAAATTGTGGAAGCGATTTGGAATGTACGACCTTCAAAGTTCCGATGGATTACGCGGCAATCGATAAGAATATTTTTACTCTCTCTGTAGTGCGCCACTTAGCATCAGATAAGAATCGACGAATCGGAACGTTATTCGTCAATCCAGGTGGCCCAGGTGGATCGGCAATTAATTACGCATCCCACGCGCCTCAAATAGTTTCCAAAGCAATTACATCCAGATACGACATTTTGGGGATCGATCCACGTGGCGTTGGTAAATCCGAACCTGCTCGTTGTTTAACGGATAAGCAAGAAGATATTTACATTGGAGCTGACACTGCGGTATTTACAAAAAGCGATTTAAATTTCTTAGTTAAAGAGGCCAAGAGTTTTGCTAAAGCATGCGCAAATAGCACCGGGATAAAAATTGGTCACTATGGATCTGTAGATGCCGCGCGCGATATGGAGTTATTGCGCGTTATATTGAAAGAGCCAAAAGTGAATTATCTAGGTAAGAGTTACGGCACACTCATCGGAACTCTTTATGCAGCAATTTTTCCAAAAACCGTTGGAAAATTTGTACTTGATGGCGCAATAGACCCTAATGCTTCAAATGGAGCACAAACCTTGACTCAAGCCATAGGTTTCGATACAGCGCTACTTGATTTCATAAAGAAAAATAACGAGTTCAACCAGAAGCAAATTATTGCTTTCCTCAGCTCACTTCACTCCAAACCGCTTGAATTGCCATCAGGGCGACAACTCACTTCATCGCTAGCCATTATTGGAATCGCCTCTTCGTTGTATGACAATCAAACTGGATGGCCAAGCCTGCGTGATGCTCTGAGTGAAGCAATAAACAAAAGCAATCCGCGCCCTTTGCTTGATTTGGCTGATTCATACAACGCTCGCGATGCCAACGGACATTATTCAAATGAGAATGACATTGCTGAAATTATCTCCTGCCTAGATCTAGCTGAGCCTCGAACGGTTGCTCAGATGACAAAAGACGGAATCGTTATGAAAGCAAAAGCACCTGTTTTCGGGCCTTTTCTCACATACGCCGGACTTACTTGTAAGTATTGGGACCACCGCGCTTCAAAGAAACCAGCGATGACAAGAATTCTGACAACACCCATCATTGTCATCGGAGTTACAAAAGATCCCGCCACCCCATATTCCTGGTCAAAGAAGCTTGCAACAATTTTTCCAACCAGCACCTTGATTACATTTAACGGCGAAGGACACACAGGACATAATCGTGGAAGCGATTGCGTTGACTCGCGCGTTGATTCATATTTGCTTGGCAACCCAGCAGGTAAGAATTTAATCTGCACTCGCTAAAAATTAGAAAGACGCTTCACAATATAAATTCTTAAGGTTAAGGTTCCCTCATGAAACTTTTTGGGCTCTCCGGCAACCGCGATGTCTTTAGAAAAATAACAAGCCACCCACAACAAGCAATTGGGTGCGAGCTATTTCGCGCGATGGATGGAGACATGCTCGATCAACGCGTCCTGCGTATCCGCAATGGCGAGCTTGAAATCGAGATTTTGGTAGACAGAGGTTTTGATATTGGCCGCGTGCTCTACCGTGGAATCCCAACACAGTGGGTTTCACCAGCTGGTTTTAGACACGCACACTCATTCACTCCGTCAGCGATTGAGCCTGATGGCTGGGGCTGGTTGCGTTCATGGCAAGGTGGATTCCTTTCGACAATCGGAATTGATCATGTGGGTGGTCCTGTAACTCATCCGAACCGACACCTTCATCCTGGAATTACTGGAGAACGTCGCTTCACTGGCGGTTTTGTCTCACTCTCACCAACCACTATCGAGAAGATTGATGTGGATTGGGAAAAGGGCACGATTGAAGTTCAAGCCAAGGTTCGCCAAGCAGCAGCTTTTGCCGAACACCTCGTGATGACGCGCAAAATAAGCATGAACTTTGGCGAAGCAACCTTCCAGTTCTCAGATGTAATCCAGAACGATGGTTACATTGAAGAGCCGGTCCAACTTCTGTATCACATCAATTTAGGCTGGCCATTTTTGGCACCAGGCACCAAAGTCAGTACTTCATGCACAGAAATGCTTGCCTGTATTGATTCTGCAAAGGGCGAAGACCCAACAACCATGCCTAGCCCAACCCCACGGGATGTAGAGCGCGTCTGGGATTGGAACGCTCCAGCAGGAAAGCAGTGGGCAGAAATCACCAACCCAAACACGGGTGATCGCGGTGCGATGACAATGCGCCTTGAATGGGATGGCAATCAACTTCCACACTTTATGCAGTGGAGAAATGCATGCGAAGCTTTGTATGTCCAAGGACTTGAGCCTGCAACAACGGGATTGCTTGGCCGTGCAGGAGATAACTCGCACGCTGGTCCAGCGCCAGATGTTCAACCTGGCGAGTCTCGCCGATTTGATCTCACATTTAGCTTTAAAGGTGAGGTCTGATTGCAAGAAGTTTTCTTTGTCAGCGGACAAGCAGCCTCAGGTAAAAGTCAGTTTACAAAAGAACTTGCTGCTGCTCGCGGTTTAACAATTGTTGATTTCGATGACACGCTTCAAAAAACCATTGAAAAACATAGTGTTTTACTCGCTGAAATCGGAATGGAAAAATTCTTAGCTCAGGTCGGGCCTGAACGTTATGAAGATTTGATTGTGAGAGCGCTTTCAGAATTTAATCAAGGCAAATCAATTGTGCTTGAAGCTCCGTTCTCAAAACAAATTGCTGATCAACAACTGTGGGATGCCCTGGTCGAACCGTTTGTGAAATTAGGGGCCACGCCAAAACTTTTCTGGGTAAATGTTTCTCCAGACGTTCGCAGAGCCAGGTTAATTTCTCGCGGTGAGGAACGAGACCGCGAAAAATTAGAGAAGATAGATGAGTACTTGGCGCAAAACCCTACAAAGATTCCCGTGGTTACTCACGTTGCCGTCGACGGAAACAGTGATTTCAAAAAATACGTCGAAGCGTTGAAAGATAACGTTTAGATAACTCTTTGCATTTTCTGCCATTTACCTATTGACCAACTCTGCGGCTACCGATTAACTACGGGAATTCGTGACAACGATGTCTTAAATGACAACGTTGTCATAATAAAGAGTGAAAAGGAGTCAACACAGAAGCATGAGCTACGCACTCGAGGCGAGGGAAATCCTCCGTCACTATGGGCACGTTGAAGCGCTCCGTGGATGTAATTTCACGGTGAAAGCTGGCGAGGTCACCGCCCTTATTGGTGATAACGGTGCTGGCAAAAGCACGCTGGTTCGCATCCTTTCTGGAACTGAACAACCAAACGGCGGGGAAATCCTCATCGAGGGAAAACCTGTCGTTTTTGATTCCCCTGCAGCTGCTCGCGATGCTGGCATTGAGACGGTCTTCCAAGATCTAGCGCTCTGCCCTCATTTGAACGCTGTTCAAAATATGTACCTCGGCCGTGAGGTACCTCGTAAAGGTTTGATGGGAAAGCTCGGCTTTATGGATTATGACGCAATGCGCGTCGGCAGCGAAGACGCATTCCGGGACTTGGGTGCAACTGTTCGTTCTTTGACTGCCAACGTGGGTTCGATGTCAGGTGGACAACGACAGAGTATTGCCGTTGCCCGTTCAGCAGCCTGGGCCAGCAAGGTGCTCTTCTTCGATGAGCCAACTGCTGCTCTAGGTGTCGTCCAAAAGAAGAACGTTCTCGATCTTGTTCGACGTGTGAGGGACAAAGGCATTGGTGTGGTTTTCATCAGCCACTCAATGCCTGAAGTATTGGATATCGCCGACCGCGTCCAAGTAATGCGCCGCGGTCGCACGATTGCAGATTACAAAGCTTCGGAGACAAATCTTGAAGAGCTTGTCGGAGCGATGACAGGTCGTCTAGATGAGGTGAACAACTAATGTCACAGAACTTAAGCGTTAACGGAGAGCCAAAGAGCGACTTCGGAATTATGGAAGAAGAAAAACTTTCCATTCTTAAAAAGATTGCAGCAATGCAAACATTCCAGATTCTCGGAATCCTTGTAGTCATCACTGCAATTTTCAGTGCACTTGCACCTGATTCATTTGCAACTGCTTTCAATTTGCGCAACGTTGTTATCAACGTTTCGATCTTCGCCATCCTCGGTGTGGGAATGACTTTCGTCATCATCACAGCAGGTATTGATCTTTCTGTTGGAAGCGTTTTGGTATTCAGCAGCGTTATGGCATGTAAAGCAATTCAAGGAATGGGTGGACAAGGTTGGGGCACAACACTTGTCGGAACACTCGTAGCACTTGTTGTTGCAACACTATGGGGAGCAATTAACGGTTGGTTAGTTGCAGTTGCAAAAGTTCCAGCGTTCATCGTGACTCTTGGAACAAGCCTTGCAATTCTCGGTGTATCTCAAATCATCACTGGTGGAATTGATCTTCGCGGTGCGACAGATACTCTCGTAAACAAAATTGGTTTTGGAAATGTTTATTCACAGGTTCCAGTACTTGGAATTATCTCTCTGGTTGTCGTCGTCGCTGGAGGAGTTCTTCTTCATAAGACACACTTCGGATTAACTACATATGCAGTCGGATCAAATGCTGAAGCGTGCCGACGTGTTGGTATCAAAGTTAATCGTCACCTCATTCTTGTTTATTCATTGATGGGTTTCACTGCAGGTATCGCTGGCATTCTTAGTCTTGCGATGTACCAACAGACAACCATCGCAGGCCAATCAACTACAGCTCTTACGGTTGTAGCTGGAGTAGTGATTGGAGGAACCAGCCTTTTCGGTGGGTATGGTTCTATTTTCGGGACCACAGTTGGTCTCCTTATACCGATAGTTCTCCAGGCTGGCTTCATCATCATCGGCGTTGTGCCTTTTTGGCAAAACGTTGTTGTTGGCGTCTTTCTGGTGGCTGCTGTCTATGTCGACACCGCTCGACGTGAAGCTGCAGATGGAGGCGGAAAGAGCCTCAAGAAACGCTCTTACAAAGAGAGCATCTCAAGAAAGGGAAATAAATGATAAAGAACCGCAAACTATCAGCTCTTGCAGCAGTCTCTGCCGTTGCTCTCGCAGTAACAGCAGTTGGATCAACGCAAGCTAATGCTGCTAACTACAAAATCACCTTCATTCAAGGTGTTGCAGGAGATGCATTCTACGTAACCATGGGTTGCGGAGTTGCAGCAGCTGCAGCTAAAGATGGAGCAGACATTACAACTCAAGGCGGAGCTAAGTGGGATGCAACAATCCAGAAGCCAGTTCTTGACAGCGTAATCGCTTCTAAGCCTGATGCAATCTTGATTGCTCCAAACGACAAAGCAGCTCTACAGAAGCCAATCGAAGCTGCAATTGCAGCAGGTATCAAGGTCGTTCTTGTAGATACAACAATTGATGATCCTGCAACTGCAGTTGCTGAAATTGCTTCAGACAACTACGGCGGCGGAAAAGCAGCTTTCACAGCTGTAAAGCAACTCGCTCCAAAGGGCGGAAAAGTTCTCGTTGTTTCAACATCACCTGGCGTAAGCTCAGTTGACGCTCGCGTTAACGGTTTCGCAGATGCTGCAAACAAGGATAAGAAGTTCAACTACATCGGTGTTCAGTATTCGAACAACGAGCCTGCAGTTGCTCAGCGCATCATCACTGCTGCACTTGCTAAGAACAAGGACATTGTTGCTGTATTCGCAACAAACCTATTCTCAGCACAAGGTGTTGCAGCTGGTATCAAGCAAGCTGGCAAGGCAGGAAAGGTTCAGATTGTTGGATTCGATGCTGGTTCAGATCAGGTCAAGGCTCTTAAGTCAGGACTTGTTCAAGCATTGATCGCACAACAGCCTGCAACAATCGGTTCAAAGGGTGTAGATGCAGCTGTTGCAGCACTCAAGGGCCAGACAGTTTCACCACACAAGGTACAAACTGGCTTCACAATCTTGACAAAGAAGAACATCGGTACAGCAGCAGGTCTTGCAGCTCAATACCGCGACAAGTGCTGATTAGTTAGTAACTAACAGCTACTACTTGTTATAGAAGAAATGGAGCCTCCAGGATTTCCTGGGGGCTCCATTTCATAGCAGAACCTGAATTTAGACCGAGCAAATTGACACTAGGAGGGGGTGAAAAGTAATCTTTAGCCATATGACAACGATTACCTTCCTATGCTGATCCTTAACCCCAATCCCTGCATAGACCTCACCTTTTGGGTAAATACCCTTGT
>CANCGX010000049.1 GCA_947377725.1 Actinomycetota bacterium | reverse complement strand
GATGAAGATTTACTCGATGACGCCGTGGCACTTGCCGGCGTATCAAAGTTTCCAGCACGCGTAAAATGCGCGTTGTTGGGTTGGATGGCATTTAAAGATGCCTCTGTTCAAGCTATACAGGGATCGGAGAAAGCATGACGCAACAAGCTTCTATTGACGACATAACCGAGGCTATGAAAGATGTGATTGATCCTGAATTAGGAATCAATGTCATTGACTTAGGCCTTGTTTATGATCTCCGAGTGGACGAAGGAAATGTTGCCATTCTCGATATGACTCTCACTTCTGCTGCTTGTCCTCTTCAAGATGTTATTGAGGATCAAACTCGCTCTGTGCTTCAAGATCTAACAAGTGATGTCAAAATTAATTGGGTTTGGATGCCACCTTGGGCGCCAAATAAGATTTCAGATGATGGACGTGAACAACTACGTTCAATCGGATTTACCGTCTGATATTGCTCTCTGTTCAGAATCAAAGTAGACAGTACTTTTCTTAATCGTTTCTCTTCCTGCGTTAGCAACGATGACTGCTACGTAAGGGAGTAGGAGCGCTCCAGATAGGGCCACCCACCGGTATGGACTTGGCAATATCACGGTCAAGATAAAGCAAGCGGTACGAATCATCATCGAAATAAAGTATCGACGTGCTCGTCCAGACTGATCTTTCGTCAGACTTTCTTGTGCCGATGTGATGCTTATCGGCTCTTCTTTACCCATAAGAGTGAGTATAGGAGAGGATTCACTCACCTTCGGCCGGGGCGAATACAGGCATACGCAGGAGTAACGGGTATTTTTCTCCTTATGACAGAAGACACAAACTCTCCAGTTGCTCGAGTAGTTCTTGTCACCGGCGGGAACCGAGGCATTGGGCTTGCTATTGCAAGCGCCTTTAAAGAACAAGGTGACACGGTTGTTGTCTCTCACCGTTCTGGAGAAGCGCCAGAAGGGCTTCACGGAGTTCACATGGATGTCACGGATTCCGAGAGTGTTTCTACTGCATTCAAAGATGTGGAATCTAGATTTGGAACTGTTGACATCCTTGTGGCAAATGCTGGAATTACCAAAGATGGACTATCTCTTCGGATGAGCGAGTCTGACTTTCAAGATGTCGTCAACACAAATCTCACGGGTGCTTTCAGAACTGCACAAAAATCACTATCTGGCATGATGAAGAAGAAAAAAGGCAGAGTCATTTTTATTGGTTCAGTAGTTGGTCTTCTTGGATCTTCAGGCCAAGTTAACTATGCATCAACCAAAAGTGGCCTTGTGGGAATGGCTCGCTCGTTTGCCCGAGAATACGGAAGTCGAAACATCACATTTAACGTCATCGCGCCTGGTTTTGTTGAAACTGACATGACATCAGTTCTTTCGGATGAACTGCGTGATAAGTATGTTTCTCAAATTCCACTTGGGCGATTTTGCACACCAGAAGAAGTCGCAGGAGTGGCAACATTTCTTGCGTCCAACGAAGCTGCATACATCACGGGAGCTGTAATTCCTGTTGATGGTGGATTAGGAATGGGGCACTAATGGGACTACTTTCAAATAAGAATATTGTCGTAACTGGGGTTTTGACGGATGGGTCGATTGCATTTCACATTGCTCGCCTTGCTCAAGAAGAAGGTGCGAATGTCATCTTGACTGGATTCGGAAGAGGGCTTTCGCTCACAACTCGAATTGCCTCACGCCTACCTAAGCCAGTTGAAGTTCTTGAGTTGGATGTCACCAATCAGGAACATCTCGATACTTTTGCAAGCAAAGTTAAAGAACATATGCCTCATGTCGATGGAGTGGTCCATTCAATTGCCTTTGCTCCAGAAACTGCACTAGGCGGCAAATTCCTGCAAACCCCATGGGAAGACGTTGCGATGGCAGTTCAAGTCTCAGCCTTCTCTTTGAAATCATTGGTGATGGCATGTCGCCCGCTCTTTAAGCCAGAAGGCGCAAGTGTCGTAGGGCTCGATTTCGATGCTCAGATTGCGTATCCAGCGTACGACTGGATGGGCGTCTCAAAAGCAGCTCTTGAATCAACCTCTCGCTACCTAGCGCGCGAATTGGGCAAAGAAAATATCCGAGTTAACCTGATTGCAGCTGGACCCTTGAAAACAATTGCGGCGAAATCCATTCCAGGCTTCGAAATGTTTGAACATCTATGGGATCAGCGGGCGCCACTTAAGTGGGATGTTTCAGACCCCGTTCCATCTGCTCAAGGGGCATGTGCCCTTCTTTCTGACTGGTTTCCCAAGACAACGGGAGAGATCATTCACGTTGATGGTGGTTTCCACGCGGTAGCTGGCTAGCTCACCCTAAATTTCTCGAAATCCAGCCAGTCGGCTAGGATTACGACATCAAGTGGAGCTTGCCGCTCCCACCTTGGTTATTTGAGTGCTCTTGCCAATCCTTTAGTGGATGCAATGGGCCGAATAATCTGGTCAAGACTCCGTAAGGAGATTGTGCGCATGCGCCGTTTTAGGTGCATCGCTTTCTGCGGCAAACCCACCTGTAAGAAGTGAACTCTATTCATTTACGGAAAGGTTGCAGTTATCAGCGCAGATTTACGAATCAACGATCGAATTCGTGTTCCACAAGTTCGTTTGATTGGTTATTCAGGTGAGCAGGTCGGTATCGTCGATATCGATACAGCAATGCAAATGGCTGATGAGGTTGGTTTAGATCTCGTCGAAATTTCACCGGATGCCAATCCGCCAGTGTGCAAAGTGATGGATTTCGGAAAATACAAGTACGAGCTAGCACAAAAAGTACGCGAGGCAAGGCAGAACCAAACACATATCGTTGTGAAAGAGATGCGTCTTGGACTGAAGATCGAGCCACATGATTACGAAACAAAACGTAATCATATTGAGAAGTTTCTCAAAGGCGGAGACAAAGTCAAAGTAACTGTTCAATTCCGCGGAAGAGAGCAAACTCGTCCCGAGATGGGTTACCGTCTTTTGATGAAACTTGCAGAAGAATTGGTAGAAGTTGCTGTTGTCGAATTCGCCCCTAAGAAAGAGGGACGAAGCATGACGATGGTTTTGGGGCCAACTGTAAAGAAAGCTTCTCAAAAAACTGCTTCTAAGAAAGCGAAAGTTGCACCACAACAGGCTTCAGCTGCTGAGGAAACCAGCACTGAGAAGGAAACTGAAGTAGCTCAGTAACGAGTTGCTCAGTTAAGACAGGAGATACAAATGCCAAAGATGAAGACCCACAGTGGGGCGAAGAAGACCTTCCGCCTTACAGGTACCGGCAAGGTCATGCACGAGCGCGCAGGAAAGCGCCACCTTTTGGAGCACAAGTCTTCTCGCGTCACACGACGCTTGAGTAAAGACGGTGTTGCAAAAGCTCCATCATCATTTACAGCCAAGCGCATGCTTGGGTTGAAGTAAGGGGTAGCGAAAAATGGCAAGAGTCAAACGCGGTATGCATGCGGCGAAAAAGCGCCGTTCAACATTAGAACGTGCCTCTGGTTATCGTGGCCAACGTTCACGTCTTTTCTCAAAGGCAAAAGAGCAAGTTACCCACTCAATGGTTTACGCCTTCGATCACCGTAAGGATAAGAAGGGCGATTTCCGCAGACTATGGATCCAGCGTATTAACGCAGGTGCCCGTGCAAACGGAATGACATACAACCGTTTCATTCAGGGACTGAAAGAAGCTGGCATCGAAGTTGATCGTCGTCTTCTATCAGAACTCGCTACAAACGATCCTGCAGCTTTTGCAACACTCGTTGAGGTAGCACGCAAGCACGTTACTGTTTAAGTTCTAATGTCTCATCAAGAGATTACGAGCCTTCACTCGCCGCACGTTGAGCGAGTGAAGGCTCTTTTAGGTTCTCGCGGAAAGAAGATTCGGACTGCCGAGCACGTGTTTGTCGCAGACGGAATGCAATCCTTGAGAGGGGCGCTCTCGCCTAAGACTAAATTTGCTCCACACATTCAAAAGATTTTCGTGACTGCTGAGGGTCGCATAAAGCTTGAAAGCGAATTTCATGAAGAGTTACTTCCTCATGATGTCGTAAACGTGAGCGATGCTGTTATGAATGCAATGACAGATACACAATCACCGCAAGGCGTATTAGCGCTCTGCAAGTATTTCGCACACGATTTGGAATCGATATCCTCAGCGCGAAAGATTGCCTACTTTTGGCAACTGCAGGATCCTGGAAATGCTGGCACCGCAATCCGAACGGCAGATGCTTGTGGATTTGATGCAGTTGTTTTCTCTGATTTAAGTGTGGATGTTTTCAGTCCGAAAGTTGTGCGGTCGACAGCAGGTTCGTTGTGGAACATCCCTGTCGTGGAAGGGGTATCGCTCGAAAAACTTGTTGAGTGGGCTGGCGAAAAGAGCATCTATGGGCTCGATGGTTCAGGGGATATTTCGTTGGCAGACCTCGAGCCAACCGATGATGTAGTGGTTGTATTCGGGAATGAAGCTCGCGGACTTCCAGAATTACCCCATCAAGTGAAAACAGTGAGTATTCCCATGAAGGGCCACGCAGAGAGTTTCAACGTTGCCAGCGCAGCCGCAATCGTAATGTTCCACTTATCCTGATAAGTATTGAGTAAGATTCAGTCATTATGAGCCTTTCTTCACAAGCAATTGATGTTGCTCTCCAATCCGCATTGAGCGCTATTTCAGCCGCCAGCAATTTGGAAGAGTTCAAAGCTGTAAAAGTCGAACATGTGGGGGATAAGTCTCCGATCGCAAAATTGAATCAAAGCTTGGGCAAAATAGAGGCGTCGGAACGTGCAGAATTTGGAAAGATCCTTGGAGCAGCAAAAGCGGCAATCGGTTCTGCATTTGCTGAGAAGCAAACTCAACTCGAAGCGGAACGTGATGCTCGAGTCCTTATTGAAGAGATGGTTGATGTAACCCTTCCTGCCAGCAACACGCATGTGGGTGGGTTGCATCCTCTAACTGTCATTAAGAATGAAGTATCTGACTACTTTCTCAGTCTTGGTTATGCAATCGCAGAGGGTCCAGAGCTTGAAGCTGGATGGCTCAACTTTGATTCGCTCAATATTCCTGCAGATCATCCGGCGCGCACAATGCAAGACACCTTCTTTATTGAACCATTGGAATCTGGTTTGGTGCTTCGAACGCACACTTCACCCGTGCAAATGAGAACCATGCTCACGCAGGAACCACCAATATTTATCGTTTCGCCAGGTAGAACTTTTAGAGCTGATGAGTTGGATACAACCCATAGTCCTGTTTTTAGCCAAGTCGAAGGTCTCGTCGTTGATAATGGAATCACAATGGCTCACCTCAAAGGTGCGCTAGATGATTTCGCGATGAAAATGTTTGGTCCGGATGCGATTACCCGTTTGCGCCCATCATTTTTTCCATTTACGGAGCCGAGCGCCGAGGTCGATGTTTGGTTTAACAACCGTTGGATTGAGTGGGGTGGGTGCGGAATGGTAAATCCACGAGTTTTGGAAACTGCCGGAATCGATTCAACTGTTTACAGCGGTTTTGCATTTGGAATGGGACTTGAGCGCACTCTCATGGTCCGCCAAGGAATTAAGGATATGCACGATATCGTCGAAGGCGACATTCGATTTAGTCGTTCATTTGGATTGGGGTTGTAATGCGCGCGCCTCGGTCATGGATTTCAGAATTTGTAAATCTTCCAGCATCTATTTCTGACGAAGACATTGCAGCCGCCTTGGTCAAAGTTGGTTTCGAAGTTGAAGAAGTTATTCAACAAGGTAGCGATTTGACGGGTCCTCTCGTTGTGGGAGAAGTTGTTTCCATAGAGCAGGTTGAAGGGCAAAAGAAACCAATTAGATACGTTGGTTTAAATTGCGGAGAACCTGAGATCCGTTATGTTATTTGTGGTGCGCAAAATTTTGAGGTTGGCGACTTTGTTGTCGTGGCGCTTCCTGGCGCTGTACTGCCTGGTGAGTTTGCAATTGCGGCCCGAGAGACCTACGGGCATACGTCGAATGGAATGATTTGCTCGGCCAAAGAATTAGGAATGGGCGAAGATCACTCTGGAATTATTGTTCTACCATCCGATTCTTCAAAAGTCGGCGAAGATGCCATCCAGCTTCTGCAAATTAACGACACAATATTTGATGTTGCTGTAAACCCAGATCGCGGATATGCACTGAGCTTGCGCGGAATATCACGAGAGATTGCTGCTTCCCTAGGACTTCTCTTCACAGACCCAGTCTTGAGCGCAAAAGCGATTAAGTTTGAGGAAACCGGGAAACCCGTTGAAGCTCGAATTACGGATGGCGCTTCAGTAATGTATTTGAGAACTATTTCACACTACAACCCTGCTTCTCCTTCGCCGCTTTGGATGACAAGGCGTATAGAGAAATGTGGGATGCGAGCGATTTCCCTTGCTGTTGATGTAACGAATTACGTGATGATGGAGCTTGGTCAACCGCTACATGCTTTCGATGCCGATGAAGTAAATGACTTCCTTGAGATACGTCGCGCAGGTTCAAGTAAGTCTTTAAAGACTTTGGATGGACAAGAGCGCGTGCTAAATCCTGATGATCTCGTCGTTGCCGATTCCCAGAAAGTACTTGCTTTAGCGGGCACTATGGGTGGTTTGGATTCGGAGATAACAGATAAGACATCACGGATTGCTGTGGAAGCAGTTAGATTTGATCAAATCTCAATCGCAAAGAATTCGCGTAGACATAAACTTTCTACGGAGGCATCCCGCCGCCTAGAGAGAGGTGTTGACCCTTCACTTGCCGAGTTTGCTTCCGCTCGAGCCGCTGCATTGTTAGTTGAGCTCAGTAATGCACAATATGTCGGAACTTCTACGCAAGGCCAACCTGTTTACCTGCCTATAGTCGAGTTAGATCCAACCTACGTTGGACTTCGTATGGGCATGGAGATTTCACCAGAGATTGTTAAAGAGAAATTGGAACTTGTTGGTTGCGATGTTGAAATCAAGAATGGAAAGTTTTTTGTCGATCCGCCATCTTGGAGAGTCGAACTTCATTCTGCAGCGGACTTAACTGAGGAAGTCGCCCGCAATATCGGATATGACAAAATTCCATCAATTCTCCCACCACGAAAGACTGCAGCAGAATTAACACCTGCCCAGAAGCGCAGAAGATTGCTTGCACAATCTCTGGTCTCACGTGGTTACGCCGAAGTTATGACATTTCCATTCGTAAACGAAGAACTAATTTCACGGATGGGTTTTGTCGGAGCGCGCGCCGAGTCATACAAGATTGCAAATCCGATGTCAGAAGATCAGCCACTTTTGCGTCCGCACCTTTTACCCGGATTGCTTGAAGCCGCGAAACGAAATTACGGACGCGGATTCAAGGATTTCGCTATTTTTGAAATGGGTTTGATATTTCGTAAGAGTATTGATTTAAAACCTGGCATCTTCCCTGAAATTGGAAAGCGTCCGCCACAGGATCAGATTGCTGAAATCTTCTCATCGGTTCCAACGCAGCTTTCCTTTATTTGTGGCGTGCAAGTAGGAAAAGTCGCCGGAGATAGCTGGAAGTCGAAATCTCGTAGCTACGAGTGGACGGATGCTGTTGGAGAAGTTGAGACGATTCTGAAGCAAATGAATTTGTCATGGGAGATTAAGCGCTCAGATTTGGCGCCTTGGCACCCTGGTCGTTGTGCTGAATTTATTGT
>CANCGX010000048.1 GCA_947377725.1 Actinomycetota bacterium | reverse complement strand
CGAAATGATTTAACAATTGCGGGAATACCCGTTGTGAGTCCGATTAGGCCAAGCACTTTTGAGACAAGGCCTCCGGTATTAACTATCAAGATCAAACTCAGAAGAACCGAGACCAAACCTAAGAGAATCGCAAGCGCCGATTTCGTTATGGTTGTTCTGCGACGTTCAGTGCGGATGTAAGTAATTGCAAGTGAAATGGGCCCACCGATGACGACACAAGCCAAAATAAATGCCACGAGGTAAGCCAAGCTCTTCATTGTTGAAGTCTAATCTCTACCAAGACTGATCTAGCAACGAAGACTGATCTAGCAACGAAGGCAGATCTAGCAACGAAGGCAGATCTAGCAACGAAGGCACCAACCTTTGCGAATCTATGCTTACGCGACGTCGTGGATAGCTCTGGCTTCAACTTCATAAATCTTTCCACTTGGAGAGGTCCAACGACAGGAACCATCGGCAAAGCTTTCCAAATCCCACCCGCCAACAGTTTTCATTCTGTGATGACGCCTGCACAGTAAGCCCATGTTTTCGGGCGATGTCATTCCACCAGTTGCCCAAGGATGAGCATGATCGATGTCGGCAGTGCGCGCCGGTTGTCTGCAACCTGGGAAACGACACGTTCGATCACGCGCCATTAAGAAATCAACGAGTGCTTGAGGAGGCTCGTATGTATCGCGTCCGTAATCAAGAAGATTTCCAGTTATCGGATCGGTGATAAACCTGCGCCATTTTCCATCCGCAGCTAACTCTCGGGCAACCTGTGCAGGAATCGCTCCGTAACCAATCAAAATTCCAGGATTTTCATCTAAGCCAAGAAGGGTATTGAGATCTATCGTCAGATTTACAGTCACGGGGCGACGGTGATTTAAGGCTTCGTCTTTGGAAGTAGCAAGATAAGAGGCAGAAAGTTGGGTGAGTGCATCAGCGCGGAGTTGCTCGAGGCGTGTGCCGCTAGAACCATTCCCACTAGAACCATTCCCACTAGAACCATTCCCACTTGTATTAACGGAAGCGGAACACTCCTCTTTCAAACGGATACGTGCCAATTTATCAATGGCGAGCATTACGGTCTGCGCATCAGCGGCTGGGAGAATTGCAACGACCGTGGACATTCCAAACTTGCCTGGATATATCTCGACGCGACGGTCATCCCTAGCTTTTGCCGACTCTGCCTCAAATTCTTCAGGTGCTAATTTGGCGATGGTTGCGCGAACCTTATTTGTAACTTGTGATGGAGTATGAAATTCTGCATGAGCAATCGCGACTTCTTCTATTTTTCGAATAGTTGATTGAGGAACATTCTTATCGAGAATATCCGAAACTTCCCGCGCGATGGATGTCGCATGAGCTGCCGAAATTTCACCCGTGGCAAGCGCAGAGCAAACTTGTGGCAAATGTCCAACCAAAGTCCGGGCAATGTCGATTCGATTTTGCGCCGTTTGGGGTGCAAGGCGAAGGGCGGTCGCAACATCTTCACGCTCCATGTCGTCCGGCCCTTGGAAGAAATCGTCCGGCTCTGAAGGTTGCAGCCCAGCTACGGCAATAATCGCCTCTTGCTCCCACGCATTTATCCACGAGGCTTGGCGCTGTAACACTTTCAGATAATCGATTCGAGCGGAGGTGCTGAATGTTGAGAGATCCTTCTTCATCTCGTACAACTCGATTAGAACTCCAATTCCTGCCGAAAGACCTAACAGCGCAGAGAGTCGAATCTCGTTCTCGTCGTCAGGGTTCGAAAAGACTCGAGAATGCCCATCGAGAAATCCAATATTTGAATTCTTCTCACCAATCACGTTGCCGAATAAAGGAGTGCGAGAACGAGAACGAGAATCCTCGCTTGGCTTCGACATGGCATCTGCGTTCATGGATGGAATCTTTGTTGGGAGGACTGACAATGGAAGAGGAGGAGGTTAAAAAATTGAGCGTGAATGTGGATAAATGTCACGTCTTTACAAAACTCTGGGAATGTTCTCAGTAATGGGAATGTTCTATACTTTGAGTAGTTGAAGATTCAACAAATCAAAGACCGACGAACGAATTAAGTCATTTCACACGAACGAGGAGCTCCAAAGTGCCAGCAGTAACCGTTAGCGACATCACCGTACTTCCACGCGTTGTGACGGCACCGGGGATTAATCTTCCATCGCGTCGAGTAAAGAGCGTGACAACTGCGCCGCAAGGTTTTGAAGGCGAAGGCTTCCCAGTACGTCGTGCATTTGCAGGCGTTGATCTCATGGACCTAGATCCATTCATTCACTTGGATCAAATGGGCGAAGTTGAATACGCACCAGGTGAACCTAAAGGAACACCATGGCATCCACATCGCGGCTTTGAGACTGTCACATACATTATTGATGGAATCTTTGATCACAAAGATAATCACGGCGGCGGTGGAACAATCACTAACGGCGATACACAATGGATGACTGCAGGCGCTGGAATTTTGCACATCGAAACTCCACCAGAACATTTGGTGATGTCAGGCGGACTCTTCCACGGTTTTCAATTGTGGGTAAATCTTCCTGCACTTAAGAAATGGTCAACCCCTGCGTACCAAGATATTCGTGCAAGCCAAGTTGGACTTCTAGCATCTCACGACGGAGGAGCACTTCTTCGCGTTATTGCAGGTTCAATCAAAGGCCTAGAAGAGCATGCCGGTCCTGGTTCCACTCAAACCCCAATGACAATGATTCACGCAACAATCGCTCCAGGAGCCGAACTTCGACTTCCATGGCGAAGTGACTACAACTCACTTGTTTACACTCTCAATGGTCACGGAACAATTGGCGATGAGCGCCAACCTATTCACAATGGCCAACTAGCGGTTCTGCAAACCACGGGAAATCCGGAAGGTGACATGCTTGTCATTCGCGCAGATCAAAATCAAGAATCCCGCAGCCCTTCTATGGACGTCCTAATTCTTGGAGGCGAACCAATTCGCGAACAAGTTGCATGGATGGGGCCCTTCGTTATGAATACAAAGGCCGAAGTCCTCAAAGCTTTTGATGATTTCTCAAAAGGTTTACTTGGAACTGTTCCTGCAGAACATCAAACCCACAAACCTCTCAATCGCACTGACAAACTAGGTGGCGATGTTAAGAAGGATGTTCTTGATGCTCGCGATACCCGGAATGTCCTTGACGTGCACGGAGCTCCTACCGAATTACAAGAAGGAAACAACTAGTGGCACATCTTTTTGATCCGCTCACCATTCGCGAAACAACATTCAACAACCGCGCTTGGGTCTCTCCCATGTGCATGTACTCAAGTGATGAAGGAGTCATCAAAGAATTTCACCATGCACACCTCGGCGCTTTTGTTACTGGGGGAGCAGGTCTAGTTATCGTTGAAGCAACCGGCGTTGTTCCAGAGGGCCGCATCTCAATCGGATGTCCCGGACTCTGGACCAATGAACAAGCTGTGGCGTTCACTCCAATTATCGATCTTGCTCACAGGTACGGCGTGAAAATGGGAATCCAACTTGCACATGCTGGCCGTAAAGGTGGAACCACACGTCCAGGAGAAAGCGATCACTTGATGGCAACTCCGGAAGAAGGCGGCTGGGAAACTGTCGCACCATCAGCGATTGCATTTGAAGGTTATGCAGTTCCACGAGAACTTTCGACGGAAGAAATTAAAACACTCGTTAACGAGTGGGCTGCTGCAGCTTCTCGCGCAATCAAAGCTGGCTTTGATGTACTAGAAATTCATGCAGCACACGGATATCTTCTCCATCAATTTTATTCACCACTTTCCAACCATCGCACGGATGAATACGGTGGTTCTTTCGACAATCGCACGCGCTTCCTTCGCGAAGTTGTTGTTGCAGTTCGCAAAGAAATGCCTATAGGTGCACCATTATTCGTGCGTATTTCTGCTTCGGATTGGACAGAAGGCGGCTGGACGCTTGAGGAGTCCATCGCACTCGTGCCAATCTTGAAGGAACTCGGAGCAGACTTAATTGATACTTCATCTGGCGGAAACGTTCACAATGCAAAAATCACTGTTGGCCCTGGCTATCAAGTGCATTTTGCGGAGGCAATTCGCGAACATACTGGAGTAACAACATCCGCAGTTGGCATGATCACCGAGCCACAGCAAGCAGATGACATCATCTCTTCAGGTCAAGCAGATGCAATCATGATGGCGCGCGAATTTCTTCGTAATCCACGTTGGCCACTCATGGCGGCGGAAAAACTTGGCACAGAAATCACATGGCCACATCAGCTCGTTCGTGGAAAACCGGTTAAGAAGTGAGCGAAACAGCAAGCACCAAGAAGATGATCGTTGATGTTTGGTCAGACGTTGTATGCCCATGGTGTTTCATTGGCAAGCGTCGCCTTGAAAAAGGAATTGCTGATATCAAAGTTGCAAACCCAAACCTCGACATCCAAGTACGCCATCGCGCATTCCAACTTCAACCCGATATCGAAGGCATCATGCCGACGAAGGATCTTCTTGCCGACAAATACAACATCGATGTCGAAAAGGTCTCTGCGATGCAGGCAAATGTCTGCTCCATCGCTGATGGTGAAGGTCTGTGTTACGACTTGGAGAATACATTTAGCGGCAACACAATGGACGCTCATCGCGTTTTGAAGTGGGCCGAATCAACCGGCGCTGCGCAAGAGTTATTAGAGAAGATGTATTCAGCATACTTCGAGCAATCAAAACCGCTATTTACCCATGAAGATATTCTCGCCATTACCGACGAACTTGGTCTCGACCACGCATCTGTCATCGCAGTTCTTATCAGCGATAACTACCGCGATCTGGTTCTTCAAGATCAGGATGTTGCTCGCCAACTCGGCGCTAACGGCGTTCCATTCTTTGTGATCGATATGAAGTATGGAATCAGCGGAGCTCAACCTCAAGAAGTCTTCACTCAGACCCTCGCTACGGCACTCACGGAAAAATAAAGAAGCCCCCAAGATTTCTCCTAGGGGCTTCTTAATTACTTCTTGATACGAGTTCTATAACGCTTTCAGTGCGTTAACAACCTTTGTAAGTGAATCTTTCGCATCTCCAAAGAGCAACGTTGTTTTCGCATCATAGAGAAGTTCATTCTCGATACCTGCGAAACCTGGGCGCATGGAGCGCTTCAAGAAGATCACATTTCCAGCCTCAGAGACATCCAAGATCGGCATTCCATAAATTGGGCAACCAGGTGTTGTCTTTGCCGCTGGGTTAACGACGTCGTTAGCGCCAACAACCAAAACCACATCGGTCTGTGGGAATGTTGGGTTCACTTCATCCATTTCAACAAGCTGCTCATAAGGAACGTTTGCTTCTGCAAGCAACACGTTCATATGGCCAGGCATACGACCTGCAACTGGGTGAATTCCGTATGCAACATCAATTCCTTTAGCAGCCAACATATCGGCAAGCTCGCGGACCGTGTGCTGCGCTTGTGCTACAGCCAAACCAAATCCAGGAACGATTACTACACGTTGTGCGTAGTTGAGAAGAATTGCAACGTCATCAGGAGATCCTGACTTCACTGAACGAGCTTCTTGTTCACCAGTAGCCACTTGTGGCTTTGCTGTGAACGCACCGAAGAGAGTTCCAAAGAGAGAGCGTCCCATCGCTTCAGCCATCTTGCGGGTCAAGATTGTTCCTGAAGCACCAACAAGTGTTCCAGCAACGATGAGAAGCGTGGATTGCAATACATAACCGCTCGCCGCAACTGTGAGACCGGTGAATGCGTTCAAAAGTGAAATAACAATTGGAACGTCAGCTCCACCAACTGGAAGAACGAAGAGCACACCAAAGAGAAGTGCTAATCCGCCCATAACAAGGAGGGGAGTGTTTGCGCCGGAAGAAATTGTCCAACCGCCGGTTCCGAGTACTCCAGCGAGTGTCGCTGCAATAACGAAACGGCCACCAGGGAATACAACAGGACGAGTAGTCATCAACTCTTGAAGTTTGAGGAATGTAATGACAGATCCAGAGAAGGATGTGCAACCAACAATCACAGTGAAGACAGTTGCGACGACCTCTGCCGTTGATGCACCTGTTCCAAGATTGAGGTATTCGGCGGTTGCAACGAGTGCAGCAGCACCTCCACCAACACCGTTAAAGAGCGCAACGAGTTGCGGCATCTGTGTCATTTGAATCTTGCGTGCTGCAGGTACTCCGACAAGGACACCGATTGCAATCGCTGCAAGAATTAAAATTGTGTTGTGGTGAGACTTTCCTTCACCAAGAGGTGCAAAGAAAACAACAACAGTTGCCAACGTTGCTCCAGCAGCGCCAATCAAGTTTCCGCGACGCGCAGTCTTAGGAGCAGATAGGCCCTTAAGTGCGAGAATAAAGGAGAGCGCAACAACTAAGCCAAGAAGCTCATAAATGTTTTTATTCACTTTGAAGCCTCCGCATCTTTATTAGCTTTAGCTGCTTTTGGCTTGCCTTTAAACATCTCAAGCATGCGGTCGGTTACAACGAATCCGCCCACCATATTGATTGTCGCTAGGAGAACCGCAAGGATCGCAAGCGTCGTCTCTAGAGTGTTCGTTGCACTGTCCGCGACCATGATTGCGCCCACGAGAATGATTCCGTGGATTGCATTCGCACCTGACATAAGGGGCGTGTGAAGAGTGGTCGAGACTTTGGAGACAACTTCAAATCCCACGAAAATGGAGAGTGCGAAGATTGTCAGAATTGCCATAGAGGTCATTTCTATTTCTTCCCTTCTGGCGTGCGACGCGCTCCACCGTGTGTAACGGCAGCCGCATCGATAATTTCATCGGAGAAATCTGGAACAACTGTTGCAACTCCATCGGTGGTCTTAACCATCAACATCAGCAGATTTACAACGTTTCGTGAGAACAACATCGAGGCGTGGAATGGAAGTTGTGATGGAACATCTTTTCCGCCCCACATCTTTACTCCGTTTGAAGTAATAATGATTTCACCTGGCAAAGTTCCTTCGACGTTTCCACCGGTCTCTGACGCAAGATCAACCACAACAGAGCCAGGTGACATTGTTGCCACCATCTCTGCAGTAACTAAACGCGGGGCAGGACGACCAGGAACCGCAGCAGTAGTAATAAGTACATCGGCCGCAGCAATATAAGGAGTGAGCAATTCGCGTTGTCTTGCTGCACGGTCTTCAGTCATTTCGCGTGCATATCCGCCTTGACCTTCAAGCGCTTCAAGTTCCAACGTAATAAATTTTGCTCCCATTGATTTCACTTCATCAGCAGACGCTGGGCGAACATCATAAGCACTAACTACCGCTCCGAGTCGCTTTGCTGTTGCGATAGCTTGAAGGCCGGCAACGCCAGCTCCGAGAATCACAACGTTTGCAGGAGTAACAGTTCCAGCTGCAGTCATGAGGAGCGGGAAGAAGCGGGGAGAAAGTTCTGCCGCAACCAGAGTTGCACGATAGCCCGCACACAACGCTTGCGAAGTAAGCGCATCCATTGACTGTGCGCGCGAAATACGCGGAACAAGTTCAAGAGATAACGCAGTCGCTCCCGCATTTGCTGCCGCTTCGATGGAATCGACTGCAGTGGTGGGAGATAAGAATGAGATCGTAATGGCGCCCTTTTTGAGCGACTTCATTTGATCAGGTGTAAGAGGTTGGATTGACGCGACGATATCGCTATCGCTGATCACGTTTCCACTCTTTACTGTTGCACCAGCTTTGGTGAATTGCTCATCAGAAAATTGAGCTGTTACACCTGCACCGGATTCAATAACCACTTCGAGACCTGCTCGAGTTAGTTTGGAGATGATGTCAGGAACCAGGGCCACGCGATTTTCGCCGGGGCGGGTTTCCTTTGGAACTGATATGCGCACGCGCAAACG
>CANCGX010000047.1 GCA_947377725.1 Actinomycetota bacterium | reverse complement strand
TCAGAGGGAGTCTCGAAACTTCGCGAACGAGGAGATTTCGATCTTTTTCTCGACTTAAAACTTCACGACATTCCAAATACTGTCTCTTCAGCAACTAAGGCAGTCTCTGCTATTAATCCACGGTTCTTAACCGTGCACGCATCTGGTGGTACAGATATGGTGAAAGCGGCTGTGGACGCTGCGCCACATATCGCGATTACCGCGGTGACTATCCTTACATCGCTCTCCGAGAGTTCTCTGACCGAAATTGGTTTCCAAGGAGATGCCTTATCTTCTGCAGTGCAATTGGCGAAACTCGCTGTAAGGGCCGGTGCACGGGCAATTGTTACCTCGCCATTGGAAGTTGCAGCCATTCGAGAGGCAATCGGCTCGGAAGTAACAATCATTACACCTGGTGTCAGACCTGCTGGTTCAGATCTTGGGGATCAAACGAGAGTAATGACTCCGAAGCAAGCAATAGCAGCTGGATCTAGCCATCTTGTGATCGGTAGACCAATCACCTCTCTCGGTTCGGCGGAAGAGATGCTAGATAAAGCCCGAGAGATCACTGACAGTATCGCCTGATGGCTTCACATATGCGGCCCAGACCTCCCGTATTGTCACCCGAGGAACGTCGAGCAAATCTTGAATTAGCGAAAGTGGCGCGGACGGAGCGAGCTAGAGTAAAAGAGGCAATCTCTGCTGGTCAGATTTCGATCTTCGACGCAATTAATGATGTACGCCCTTCGGTACAGAGAATGAAAGTAATTGAACTCTTGGAGTCGGTACCTGGAGTGGGTCCGGCTAGGTCAGCGCTACTCATGGAGAGAAGAAAGATTGCGCTTTCGCGTAGAATTGGCGGCTTAGGCCCTCATCAACTACGAGCACTTCGCAAGGAGGCAAGCATTATGAAAATTGATCCTAAGCGTGGTTCTCTTATCGTAATGTCTGGACCAGGGGGAGTTGGTAAAAGTACCATCACGCAGTTTTTGAAGAACGATCCAAGATTTTGGGTCAGCATCTCTGCAACAACACGAGAGCCACGTTTGACCGAAAAACATGGTGTTGATTATTTCTTTGTTACCGAAAACAAGTTCGAGCAAATGATTGCCAAAGATGAATTTCTGGAATGGGCCGAGTTCGCAGGAGCTAAGTACGGAACTCCAAAAGATGCAGTTCGTGAATGGCGAGATCTTGGTAAGCATGTATTGCTGGAGATAGAGATTGCTGGAGCAAGGCAGATTCGAGAAAGTGACCCGACAGCAAAGCTGGTCTTTATCGCGCCCCCTTCGTGGGAGGAGCTACAGAATCGTTTAACTAATAGAGGCACAGATTCACCAGAACGACGAGAAGCGCGCCTGGCGCTGGCTTTAGAAGAGATGGCTGCAGCAGGGGAGTTCGACTTCACCATCGTAAACGAGCAGGTCGAAGGGGTAGTAACTCAGATGGTATCCTTGGCGACTGCTGGGCAAGATTAGGTAAACGAGGGGCGTTAAATGTCAACAACAGACGGCATCACAAATCCACCGATCGATGAACTTCTCGATAAGGCTGGGTCTAAGTACAGTCTCGTTCTTTACGCTGCTAAGCGCGCACGACAAATTAATGCGTACTACTCTCAACTCGGCGAAGGTCTGCTCGAGTATGTAGGGCCTCTAGTTGATACATACGTTCACGAGAAGCCTCTCTCTATCGCTCTGCGCGAGATTAATGAGGGTCTTCTTACCATCGAAAATCTCGAGCCAAAGAGCGTCGAAGCTTCCGCTTAATCCGCAGGTTCTCCATGAGCCAGCAACCGTTTAGCATTTCTCGCGAAGTCATTCTGGGCGTCGGTGGTGGAATCGCGGCCTATAAATCATGCGATTTGATCAGACGTCTTAAAGATCACGGATTTCTCGTTACGGTCATACCGACCCGTTCATCTTTAAACTTCATTGGTTCTGCGACATGGGAAGCACTATCTGGTCGTCCAGTACAAAGCGAATTGTGGAATAACGTTCATGAAGTTCCTCATATTTCAATGGCCAGGAAAGCTGACGCGATTGTTATTGCCCCAGCAACGGCAGATTTGATTGCAAGAATTGCCTCTGGACGAGCCGATGATTTACTCACCAATGTTGTTCTTGCATCTAGTTCACCTTTAATTCTTGTACCTGCCATGCATTCGGAGATGTGGTTGAATCCTGCAACAGTTTCCAACGTAGAAACACTTCGCAAGCGTGGAGTCACTGTTATAGATCCAGCAATAGGAAATTTATCAAGTGGTGACAAGGGGATAGGTAGATACCCAGAGACTTTGGAAATTGTCCAGACATTGAATGATGTATTGCACCAAAGTTCAGATTTATTGAATCGTAAAATATTAATAAGTGCTGGTGGAACTCGCGAGATGATTGATCCGGTGAGATATATTGGAAACAACTCTTCGGGAAAGCAAGGAATTGCACTTGCCATTGACGCAGCTTCTCGTGGAGCTAAAGTTTCACTCGTCATAGCCAACGCACCTGATGTGTACGTTGAAGGTATAGAGATTGTGCATGTGTCATCGGCAATCGAAATGTTTGATGCCATGGATAGCCGTTTCAGCGACTCGGATATCGTTGTTATGAGCGCAGCAGTAGCCGATGTCCGCCCCGCAACTAATTCTCAAGAGAAGATTATTAAGTCAGAGCTTCAAAGCCTTGCCCTGACCGAGAATCCCGACATAATCGCTACCTTGTCAGTTCGTAAAACAGCCAAGCAGGTAATTGTTGGCTTTGCAGCTCAAACTGGAAGTGAATGGCTGGATAACGGTCGAGCCAAACTCGCTTCGAAAAAATTGGATTTGGTCTATGTCAATAATGTCTCTGGTGGTGCGATATTTGGGAAAGAGAAGACTTCGGGAGTGATTATCAACTCCAATGGCACCGACACTTCGATAGAAGAGATGTCTAAACTCGCACTAGCCCATAAACTTCTGACCCTCGCAATCGAAAAGTTAGGTTAATTCATGACAAAGCGTCTTTTTACTTCTGAATCTGTGACCGAAGGTCATCCAGACAAGATGGCGGACCAGATTTCTGATGCAATTCTGGATTCATTATTGAGCCAAGATTCCAAAAGTCGTGTGGCAGTAGAGACACTTATAACAACGGGGCAAGTGCACGTTGCTGGAGAAGTAACAACGAATGGTTACGCAGATGTCATGAGCATCGTGCGAGACACCGTTCTTGAAATTGGCTATGACTCGTCTGAAAAAGGATTTGATGGGAATTCTTGCGGCGTCTCGCTTTCGATTGGCCAACAGTCCCAAGATATTGCACAAGGCGTTGACTCGGCTTTCGAAAAGAGAGTCTCATCATCGGTTGATCCTCTAGATTTACAAGGCGCTGGAGATCAAGGTTTGATGTTCGGATATGCCTGTGACGACACTCCAGAACTTATGCCGCTTCCTATTCACCTAGCGCATCAACTTTCGATGAGATTGGCTGCAGTTCGCAAGAGTGGAGAACTGAGTTATTTACGTCCCGATGGCAAAACCCAGGTAACAATTGAATACGATGGAGATAAAGCAGTTGCCCTCAATACCGTAGTGATTTCTTCTCAGCATGCTGCAGATGTGGATTTAGAGAAGACCCTAGCTCCAGATATCAAGCGACTTGTTATAGACCCAATCATTTCAGAGCTAAAGATCGACACCTCCTCTGTCAGAACACTCATTAATCCAACGGGCCGCTTCGTCATTGGTGGTCCGATGGGAGATGCAGGTCTAACAGGCCGGAAAATTATTGTGGACACATACGGTGGAATGGCACGCCACGGTGGTGGGGCTTTCTCTGGAAAAGATCCATCGAAAGTAGATCGTTCTGCGGCGTACGCAATGCGATGGGTCGCAAAGAATGTTGTTGCGGCGGGATTGGCTACCAGGTGTGAAGTACAGGTTGCTTATGCGATTGGAAAGGCACAGCCTGTAGGGCTCTTTGTTGAGTGTTTTGGTACGGAGAGAATCCCAGTTCTTCACATTGAAGCTGCAATCGAATCAGTTTTTGATCTACGCCCTGCTGCAATCATTAGAGATTTAGATCTGTTGCGACCAATCTATTCCAAGACAAGTAGTTACGGCCATTTTGGTCGCGAATTGCCTGAATTTGCTTGGGAGCGGACCGATCGAGCGTCAGCTTTACAAGCAGCAACCAAAGGGTAGAGAGGCGTGGCTATCTTAAGGCCACTTAAATTGCGATCGGAGAAGGTCGCAGTAAAACAAGTAGCTGCAAAGTCGAATGGCGTTGCAGAGGTTCTTGTCGATACTAAAATTTTTCATTTAGACGAGCCGTATTCGTACTTGGTTCCGGAAGCCTTATCGGAATGCCTTGTTGTCGGATCTCTTGTCAAAGTACCCTTCGGGCGTACGTCAACTGAAGGAATCGTCTTAAAGCGAATTGAAGCGCCTAAGACAGCTGGACTTAAATTCATAGAGTCCCAAATATCCACCACCGCTCAAGTTACATTGAAGCAAATATCTCTTTATAAGGAGATTGCAGAACGATATGGGGTGCCACTGTGGGATGTATTTCGCTTAGCCGTCCCGGGCTTTAGCAAAACAGGTGAACGAAGCGCACTAGCACGCATAAAAGTCCTACAACAAACTGAACAAGACGTGCCTAAAGTCGGCGCATCTTTACCAAACCCGAAAGCTATAACACTAAGACAAGGTTCTCGCTTTGTTGAAGAGGTATTGAAATTAGCCGGAGAAGAAGCCCACCATAAAACTTTGGTTATTGTCCCAGATGAAAAAACCCTGCAATTATTTTCTCAATCTCCAGTACATCTCATGTCGGGGTCTGCTTCAAAGAGCGAGCGTTATGCGAACTATGTATTAGCTAACACAAGTTCGAATGGGATATTTATTGGACTTCGCAGTGCAATATTTACAAATCTCAATGGGGAAGATCGACTTATTATTGTGAATGACCCAGATGAAAACTTCTATGAAAGGCGCTCGTTCTCGTACAATGTTCGAGATGTCGCCCTTCTAAGAGCGAAGAGCGTCTCTCTTTTTTTCGTTAGCCCCATACATTCCCTTGAACTAGAACGATTGATAATCAGTGGATGGCTAGCTCACACCGAAATAGGGGATTTTAAACGATCGGTTGTGACAGATTCTGAGAGCAAAATTCACGGGATTATTTCCGAAGGTCTTAAACGAGGTTCGGTACTTATCCTTCATGCAAATACAGGATATGTGAATAGCTTCTCATGCAATCACTGTAGAAATCTTGCAGTCTGTGAATGTGGCGAGCGGTTGACGCTTTCGGGGAATTCCAAAGCTACTACGTGCAGCATGTGCGGTTTAAAGAAGGACGCGTGGACGTGTATGTATTGCGGACGCAATCTACCTAGATCGCTAACGAGAGGTGTGCAGAAGAGGGCGGATGATTATGGAGCCTCATTTCCGCGAATTCGAGTAATCTCTTCTTCGGGCGAGAGTCCAGTTGATATTTTGCCAAACGAAAACTCTCTTGTTATTTCCACGCCAGGAATGGAGCCTCAAGGCGAATACTCGGCAGTCCTCTTAATGGATGGTGAACAAATCTTTGGACGTACCGGCATTAGAAGTGATGAGCAAGGAGAACTTCACTGGTGCTCTGCGATAAACAAATTGAAAGATGGTGGTTCGATATACGTTTCACTACCTAGTGATAATCCCGTTTCTCAATCAATCATCAGAAACTCATTTGCCAAATACCACAGCGAGAAGATCAATCAGAGATCTTCTGCCAAGCTTCCGCCGCATTTTAGATTGGCCGTTGTGGAAGGTGACCCTCAACAGACGATGCTCCTTAAAGAGTACCTTTTGGGCTCGATTGAGGACGGATCACTGGAGATTTTGGGACCCATGGATGTGAAGGGTGGTTCGTCACGTCTTGTCATGAAATTTGGAGTCGCAAAGAACTCAGAGGTAATCAAGAGGCTCTATGAGTTCAATAGGGTAAGAAGTTTGCAAGGCTCGACGCCGTTGAAGATGCGCATCGACCCGTTCAATCTCATCTAAGATTGCTCCATGTCGATTCAACCAATCCGCTACTTTGGCGATCCCGTGCTGACGACCCCAACCAGTTTGGTTACAACCTACGATAAGGAACTTCGAAATTTGGTTGCAGACCTGACTGACACAATGCTGGACGCTCCAGGTGCAGGCTTGGCGGCGCCTCAGATTGGGGTAGCACTTCGAGTTTTCGTGTGGAATGTAGATGATGAACTTGGCCATCTCATTAATCCCACTCTGGATTTGAGCGATGAGCTGCAAGATGGGGATGAAGGATGTCTAAGTTTTCCGGCACTCACCTATAACACGCCCCGAGCACTCCGTGCCGTGGCCAAGGGTTTTAATATGCACGGGGAGCCTGTAACTATTGAAGGTACGGAATTTTTAGCTCGCGCTCTTCAACACGAAACGGATCATTTAGACGGAGTCCTTTTTATCGACAGATTAAGTGCGGAGGATCGAAAACTCGCCATGAAAGAGATTCGCGAGAGTGACTGGTTTGGCGAAGCTACAAATGCAGGAGTTCTCCCAACATTCAAGGTTTCACCACACTCAACTCGCGGACTAGGTTTCTAGTTCCATTGGATCGCGCATGCGCATAGCTGTCGCTAGTTCCTCTCCCGTCGGCATTCCTGTCTTGCAAGCTCTTTTAAGCAGCGAACATGAAGTCGGATACGTCTTGACGAATCCAGATAAGGCCACTGGTCGCGGTCTCAAAGTGGAACAGAACGAATTCGCAGAATATGCTGCAAATCAAGGATTAGCTGTTCTGAAACCTAATACGAAAAGTGAGATCTCGGTTGAGGTAGCGCAGAATTTGGTCGATCTGGTTGTCACTGTCGCCTATGGTCAATTAATTCCAAACGAAGCGCTAACTATCCCTAAATTTGGCTGGCTCAACATTCATTTTTCACAGCTGCCTAAGTGGCGAGGGGCTGCTCCAGTCCAATACGCCATTATGAACCAGGATGAGTCGATTGGGATAAGCATCTTCAAATTGGATGAAGGCTTAGATACTGGTCCAATCTACTTTTCCACAGAAATTCGGCTCAGTGGAAATGAAACGACCACCTTATTACTCAATTCACTTTCAAATTCCGCTGGGGTTGAGATCGCGGAGCTCATAAGCAAGATTGAACAAGGCCTTGCGCCTGTTCCTCAATCGGAGAACGGAGCTTCATTTGCTCCCAAAATTGCTAAAACTCAAGGGCATATGGAGTTGAACCAACCATCGGCTCACATATTAGCTAAGGTGCGCGCACTTGGAGATAATCCTGGTGTCTATGTGATGTTTCGCGGAGAAAGAATCCGAATTAATAAAGCAAGTTCCCTCCTGCCGGAAGATATTGCAACAGAGACGGCGTCTAGGATTCCATCTGAGATCGGTTCGGCATTTGCAACGAAAAGTGAGCTTTTTGCTAGGACTATTGATGGAATCATTAAGTTTGACTTAGTCACGCCACAAGGCAAGAAGCAGATGTCCGGAGCGGATTTCGCGCGCGGTGCACGCATTGATTCAGGAGATAAATTTGAATAATCGAAGACCTATGCCATCTGAATCGCGTCTTGTTGCATACAATCTAATTCAACAAGTAAACCATGAGGGTGCATATGCGAATCTGCGAATGCCTTCGTTGCTTGAGGCATCAAAGCTTGACTCGCGAGATAGAGCTTTTTCAACAGAGCTTGCATATGGAACTTTGCGAATGCAAGGCAAATATGATGGATTTATTGCTAAGCACGTTGATAGACCGCTATATAAGATCGATCCTGTACTCATTGACGTATTGCGAATGGGTCTACATGAGATTTTAAGTATGCGGACACCTGAACATGCAGCCGTGAGTCAAGCAGTAGACCTCGCCAAGTTCTTGGTGGGAGAAAGTACTGGCGCATTTGTGAATGCAATTCTCCGCAATGTTTTACGAGATGACTCTCCGCCCGTGTATGAAAATGATGTAGATAGATTGACTCAGGAGTACTC
>CANCGX010000046.1 GCA_947377725.1 Actinomycetota bacterium | reverse complement strand
CTCCTTTCTATCTGTGATGAATGCAATGAACGTAATGAGCAGAAAGTACGCAAATAGTCCGTCAAAAATATTTCTTCCAATCCCTAGTGGGGATAACTGAGGATGTGTAACCTCGCGTGAGTGAGTACCGATAACCAACATGAATCAATCGACAACCTCGGCACCGAAAATCGCCTCTTCCCGCCTTCAGCGGCATTTGCTGCTCAAGCCAACGCTCAACCCGGGATCTATGAAGAAGCATCGGCTGACCGCTTAGCATTTTGGGCGAAACAAGCCGGAGCGCTTCATTGGACCAAGTCGTGGGATGAAGTGCTCAACTGGAAAGTTCCTTTTGCGAAATGGTTTGTCGGTGGAAAACTCAACGCGTCTTACAACTGTTTAGATCGGCACGTCATTGAAGGACGAGGCGATCGCGTTGCATATTATTTTGAGGGCGAACCTGGAGACACTCGCACCATTACATATGCGCAGATGTTGCATGACGTTAAGAAAGCGTCGAATGCTCTAATTGAACTTGGCGTCAAAGCTGGCGATCGCGTTGCAATTTATATGCCGATGATTCCGGAGGCAGCAGTCGCAATGCTGGCTTGTGCACGCATTGGCGCGGCGCACTCTGTTGTTTTCGGCGGATTTTCTGCCGACTCACTTCTTGCTCGTATTCAAGATGCAGATGCAACGCTTGTCATTACTTCAGATGGTGGTTACCGCAAAGGTGCTGCATTTGCATTGAAGCCAGCGGTTGACGAAGCACTTAAAGGCGAAACAAATGTTAAGAACGTTCTCGTTGTAAAGCGCACGGGCCAAGAAACTGAATTCGATAGCACGCGCGATGTCTGGTGGCACGAGATTGTTGAACGTCAAAGTGCTGAACATGAAGCCGAGAGCTTTGATTCTGAACATATCCTCTTCATTCTGTACACATCAGGAACTACCGCTAAACCCAAAGGAATCTTCCATACAACTGGGGGTTATCTGACACAGACCGCTTACACGCACAAGATGGTCTTTGATCTCAAGCCTGAAAAAGATGTTTATTGGTGTACAGCCGACATTGGCTGGATTACCGGTCATTCATATGTTGTCTATGGACCAATGATTAATGGCGCAACCCAGGTTATGTACGAAGGAACGCCTGACTCACCAACAAAAAACAGAATGTTTGAAATCATTGAAAAATATAAAGTTTCCATTCTTTACACAGCCCCAACCCTCATTCGCACATGGATGAAGTGGGGCGATGAATTTCCACAGGCTTCAGATCTTTCAACACTTCGTTTGCTCGGATCAGTTGGAGAACCAATTAATCCTGAAGCGTGGATGTGGTACCGAGATGTAATTGGTGGAGGACGTTGCCCAATTGTTGATACGTGGTGGCAAACCGAAACCGGCGCAATCATGATTTCACCTTTGCCTGGAATTACCTCATGCAAGCCAGGAAGTGCAATGAAAGCGCTGCCTGGAATTGTTGCGAAGTTGTATGACGATGCAGGACAAGAACTCGGTGATGGACATGGTGGGTATTTAGTTCTTACTGAACCTTGGCCTTCAATGCTTCGCGGAGTTTGGGGCGAACCAGAGCGCTATAACGAAACGTACTGGTCACGATTTACTCCAAAATATTTTGCTGGCGATGGTGCAAAACTTGATGACGATGGTGCAATTTGGTTGTTAGGTCGCGTTGACGATGTCATGAATGTCTCTGGTCACCGTATCTCTACTACCGAAGTTGAATCAGCGCTTGTCTCCCATGAGGCAGTTGCTGAAGCGGCGGTCGTTGGTGCCAACGATGCAATGACAGGACAAGCAATTGTTGCATTCGTTATTTTGCGTACGGGTATTGATCACGCAACTGGTGATGAATTACAAAAGGAATTAAAAGCACACGTATCGAAAGAAATCGGCGCAATTGCTCGGCCACGGCAGATTATGGTTGTGAACGAATTGCCTAAAACGCGAAGCGGAAAGATTATGCGTCGTTTACTTCGTGACGTTGCAGAAAATCGCGCGGTGGGGGATTCAACAACTTTGGCCGATCCAAATGTTATGAAGTTAATTTCAGAAGGACTTACAACAGCAAAATCAGAGGATTAAATCTTTACTCCTAGAAACTGAAGTGCTGCTTTCTGAATTTCGGCGAATGACTTAAATGGACCGATTTTTTCGTAAACTGCTTTGCCATTTCCATCAATAAATCTAGTAACTGGTACGCCAAACCCAAAAATGCCCTTGGTTTTGCTCTTGATATCCGAGAGTTGCGGCCATGTCATTCCGTGTGCGGCAACAAAAGCACGACCAGTTGCATCGCTCTTCTCAACGACATCAATACCGATTATTTGAATCTTTTTCGTTTTAGCTGCTTGAACTAAGAAAGGAATCTCTTGTTTGCAAGGATCACACCAGGATCCCCATACATTCACAATGGCTGGTCCACGAATAGCTTGAAAAATAAAAGAGCCTTTGCCATTTAAACAATTGAGGAGAATCCCCTTTTTCACATCAGGATTCGTTGCAATGGTTGAGCAATTAGGAACGCTGGCTGCATGAGCCGGAACTACTGATGTAAAAAGGAGGGCTACAGCGAGAATAATTCTCTTCATCTGAATGCCGAGTCCGGTTTTACGAGTGCCATAGCCACAACCTTATCGGTCTCTCCAATCCCATATGACGGACAAACTGCAATAAGAGGACAGGCGCCACACGCAGGTTTACGCGCATGACAGATTCGCCGGCCGTGCCAAATAAGGCGTTGAGAAAGATTGGTCCATTCCTTTTGGGGAATTAATTTCATAACATCCTGCTCTACTTTCACAGGATCCTCAGATGTACTCCACCCGAATCTTCGTGAGAGTCGGCCAAAATGCGTATCGACTGTTATTCCTGGAACTCCGAAAGCGTGTCCTAGAACAACGTTTGCAGTTTTGCGACCGACGCCAGGCAAAGTGATTAGCTCTTCTAAGGTATCTGGAACTTCCCCACCAAATTCAGTGAGCAACTTTTGGCTAAGACCCTGAAGGTTGCGCGCTTTATTATGATAAAAACCTGTAGTTCTTACCATCTCTTCTAATTCAACAATCTTTGCTGATGCCATTTTCTTTGGCGTCGGATATTTTTTAAATAGGGGTGGAGTAACGAGATTTACGCGCTTGTCGGTGCATTGGGCAGATAAGACCGTTGCAACAATGAGCTGGAACGGAGAATTGAAATCTAGTTCGCAATTGGCATTCGGATAGCGTTTCCCGAGGGTCTTGAAGATTGATACGGCACGCCTCTTGAGCGCAGCCTGATCCTCTGATCTCCCTAATTTCATGGCGCAATAATCTCCTATAAATCTTAAAATTTGGGTGTGGGGGCTAGTCGGAGTAATCTCCACACGTGGCCAAACAAAATGATGACGTAATAGTTCGCCAAGCCCCTCTTTTCCGTGGACTTGATGATGATTCCGCCGCTTCACTTCGCGGCACTATGACTCCTGTAAAGATTTCAAAAGGCAATACTCTCTTCAAGGAGGGCGATGAAGGCGATCGTCTCTATGTTGTTCTTGAAGGAAAGCTAAAACTCGGAACAGCAAGTGGCGATGGACGCGAAAATCTTCTTTCGATTCTTGGACCTGGTGAAATGTTCGGAGAACTTTCTCTCTTTGATCCACAACCTCGTACCTCAACTGCAACTGCAGTAACAGATTCTCGATTACTTGCACTTTCTCATGATCAAGTTATTGGTCTTGTTACAGCGCATCCACGTGTTGCACTCGAATTGCTCGCACGCTTGGCTCAGCGTCTTCGTCGTTCAAACGAAGTTCTAGCTGATTTAGTTTTCGCAGATGTTCCAGGACGTGTTGCAAAAGCAATCATCGATCTTGGCGCACGTTTTGGTTCACAAAAAGAAGATGGTTTGCATGTTAACCATGACCTCACGCAAGAAGAATTGGCCCAACTTGTTGGCGCTTCACGCGAGACAGTAAATAAGGCACTCGCAGATTTCGCATCACGCGGCTGGGTTCGTTTAGAACCTCGCGCAGTGGTGGTTACTGACTACGAGCGCCTATCAAAGCGCGGTAAGTAATTACGCTTTAAGTTCGAAGATAACTTCAACTTCTACTGGTGCATTCAAAGGTAGTTCTGCAACGCCAATTGCTGTGCGCGCATGCTTACCCTTTTCTTCGCCCCAAATCTTGATGAAGAGTTCTGATACTCCGTTTACAACTCCTGGATGCCCAACAAAGCCTGTGACTCCGTTAACAAATCCACGAACCTGAACGACGCGCTCGATGTTATTTGGATCTGCAACAAGAGCGAGTGCTGCGATTGCGTTGAGTCCACAAATTTGCGCCATCTCTTTTGCTTGATCAGGAGTGACTCCGCCATCAACTTTTCCAACAAATGGAATTGCTCCGTCAACAAGTGGAAGTTGTCCTGCAGTGAATACAAGATTTCCTGTGCGAACAGCTGGGATATACGCAGCTAGTGGAATCGAAGCTACGGGAAGTTCAAGACCTAGCTCGCTAAGTTTCGCTTTTACATCGACTGTCATTTTTATTCAGCAACCTTTCGCTTCATGTAAGCAACAAGTTGTTCGCCTGTACCAGGTGCTGGAACTACCTGTACTAGTTCCCAACCTTCAGAGCCCCATGTGTCGAGAATCTGTTTCGTTGCATGGCTTAGTAGTGGAACTGTTACATATTCAAACTTTGTCATTTATTAACCACTCTCTCCGATTATTTGTTTAGTGCTGCTTTAACTGCAGCAGAAACTTTTCCGCCATCAGCTTTACCCGCGATTTGCGGCTTTAAAATTCCCATTACTTTGCCCATATCTGCCGGACCTGCTGCACCAGATTTTGCGACAGCATCAGCAATCAGGGCGTTTAATTCATCATCGGAAAGTTGTGCTGGAAGGTATGCGGTGATTACTTCGCCTTCAGATTTTTCTAGCTCTGCTTTATCGGCGCGGCCCGCATCCGCAAAAGCTTCCGCAGCTTCGCGACGCTTCTTGGCTTCGCGTGAAAGCACAGTGATGATTTCATCATCAGACAAGGTGCGTGCCTCTTTGCCGGCAACCTCTTCATTGGTGATTGCGCTCAAAACCATACGAATAGTTCCCGAGACAAGCTCGTTACGAGAGCGAATCGCTTCGGTGAGATCGGATTGGAGTTTCTCTTTAAGTCCCATAAGGCGTATCTTCTCACGCTATGGGTTATGTATTGCGCGAGAGTTCTCTGCCGGTGCTGCCTTCCGGACACCCTGAAATCAGAGTTCTGCACTTTTCCGACCTGCATTTAACCCCTTCCCGCAAGAAAGAGATTGCCGACATCAAGAGTTGGGCGTCGCTCAAGCCTGACTTAGTAATTAGCACGGGGGATTTTCTTGCGCACAAAGATTCAGTGCCGCTAGTTCTCGAAGCGCTGGACGGCTTGCTTGATATCCCGGGTCTCTTTGTTTTTGGTTCCAACGATTACTTCGCGCCAAAACCGAAGAACCCTTTTTCGTATTTAATAAAAGACAATGGAAAGCGCGTTATTGGACGCGACCTGCCATGGGGCGAACTTGCTAATGGCCTTACATCTCGTGGGTGGAAGAATCTCAATCATCAACGCGCGATTGTAAAAGTGAATGGCACAACGATTGAAGCTCGTGGAACAGATGATGCGCATCTAGAGCGCGATGATTATTCACTCGTGGCTGGAGCAGCAGATAAATCTGCAGATCTTGTCATTGGTGTTACTCACGCTCCTTATCTTCGAATTCTTGAAGCGATGAACCGTGATGATCTTGACGTGATTTTTGCGGGGCATACGCACGGTGGGCAAGTCCGCTTGCCATGGCCAGGCGGTAGTAAAGCCCTTACAACCAATTGTGATTTGCCGACATGGCGTGCTCGCGGAGTTACAAAAAATAAAAGCGAGGCGTGGCTCAATGTATCGGCAGGAATGGGAACAAGTCCCTTTGCTCGCATTCGGGTGGCATCACCACCCGAAGCAAGTTTAATTACTCTAGAAGCTAGCCTTTAAATTCAGCAGCAACCAATTCTGCAATCTGTGCGGTGTTGAGAGCAGCACCTTTACGAAGGTTATCTCCGCACAAGAACATATCGATTGATTTCTTGTCATCCAATGACTGGCGAACGCGGCCGACCCAGGTTGGATCTGTGCCCACAACATCATTAGGTGTTGGGAATTTCTTGTTCTCTGGCTCGTCCCACAAGACAACGCCAGGCGCCTTTTCCAAGACACGTTGAGCTGCTTTGCGAGTCACTTCAGTCTTAAATATTGCGTGTACTGCAAGTGAGTGCGTTGTTAGAACCGGAACGCGGACACATGTTGCAGAGACTTTAAGTTTTGGCATGCCAAGAATCTTCCGGGACTCGTTGCGAACTTTGAGTTCCTCAGAAGACCAACCTTCGTCTTTGAGAGAACCTGCGAACGGAACAACGTTCAAAGCTAGTGGTGCTGGGAACGGACCTGAATCTTCAACAAATGTACGAACGTCACCAGTTACTTCTCCGGCATTTGTTCCGGCTACAGAACTGATCTGGGCACGAAGAGCATCGATACCAGGTTGTCCAGCACCTGAAGCTGCTTGATACGAAGCCACAACAAGTTCTTTAAGTTCAAATTTCTTGTTCAGTGCACCAAGTGCAACAATCATTGAAAGCGTTGTGCAGTTTGGATTAGAAATGATGCCTTTAGGGCGACGCTTTGCTTCCTTTGGATTTACTTCAGGAACAACAAGCGGGACCTTTGGATCCATGCGGAATGCACCAGAGTTATCGACAACCACTGCGCCTCGTGAAACAGCAACAGGTGCCCACTCTTCTGAAATCTCATCTGGAACATCAAACATCGCAATATCAATTCCATCGAATGCTTCAGGGGAAAGCGCGACAACAGTTAATTCTTCACCGCGGCACCACAACTTCTTGCCCGCACTGCGAGCTGATGCAATCAGACGGATCTCACCATAAACGTTCTCGCGCTTGGTCAGAATGTCGAGCATGACAGTACCCACGGCGCCTGTTGCGCCAACGACTGCAAGTGATGGAAGTTTCTTTTCTTTACTCATCTCTTATCTCCCACTACCAGCATAAACAACTGCTTCTCCTTCTGCATCCAAATCGAAGGCAGAGTGTGCTGCTTTAACGCCTTTTTCTAGATCTTCAACGCGACAGATAATCGAGATTCTGATTTCTGATGTTGAGATCATTTCAATATTGATTCCTGCTTCCGACAGACAAGCAAAAAATGTTGCAGTAACACCAGGATGTGAACGCATTCCAGCGCCGACAAGTGAAAGCTTCCCAATTTGATCATCATATTGAAGCGATGCAAATCCAACTTCACCTTGAATGCGATTAAGGATTGCAGTTGTTTCCGCGCCATCCGACTTTGGAAGTGTGAAAGAAATATCTGTAAGTCCGGTGGCAGCTGCTGAAACGTTCTGGACAATCATGTCGATGTTGATATCAGCATCGGCAATTGTCTGGAAGATTCTTGCTGCGACTCCGGTTCGATCTGGAACGCCAACAATGGTTACCTTCGCTTCGCTCTTATCGTGAGCTATGCCCGCAATGATTGCTTGTTCCATGTCGCTATCTCCCTCCGGATGATCTTTGACCACCCAAGTTCCTTCTTGATTTGAAAATGATGAACGTACGTGAATAGGTAGGTCATATCTGCGCGCGTATTCAACGCAACGAAGGTGCAGAACTTTTGCGCCTGATGCAGCAAGTTCCAACATCTCTTCGTAGGTGACTGTCTTCAGTTTTTGTGCAGATGGAACTACGCGTGGGTCAGCGCTATAGACACCATCAACATCTGTATAAATTTCGCAGACATCTGCTTCAAGTGCTGCAGCGAGCGCAACCGCTGTTGTATCTGATCCGCCGCGTCCGAGCGTTGTGACATCTTTTGTATCTTGGTTAATTCCTTGGAAACCGGCAACAATTGCAATCGCACCTTCGCTAATTGCTTCAGAAATTCGAGATGGCTTCACATCAATAATGCGAGCTTTACCGTGAGCACTTGTTGTGAGTACGCCTGCTTGAGAACCTGTGAAGGATCGTGCTTCGTGGCCAAGATTTGAAATCGCCATCGCAAGCAGTGCCATCGAGATTCGCTCTCCGGCAGTCAGCAACATATCGAGCTCGCGGCCATTTGGAAGCGGGGTCACTTGGTTGGCAAGATCGATCAATTCATCGGTTGTATCGCCCATGGCTGAGACAACGACGACGACTTGATTTCCAGCCTTCTTGGTGGCAACGATGCGTGCAGCAACGCGCTTTAGCCCCTCGGCATCAGCGACTGAAGAGCCGCCATATTTCTGAACGATTAGTCCCATATGAGAATCGTGCCATGTGAAAAGGCCAAAAGGGAAGTTTTATCACATAATGAGACACTCAACGTCTCATATAATGAAATTAAACCGATCTACGTCC
>CANCGX010000045.1 GCA_947377725.1 Actinomycetota bacterium | reverse complement strand
AATTCTGTAACAATTTCAGAAGAGCTTAATCCTTCGCTTTTTAGAGCCAGGATATCTTCCTTGTATAAATCAGAGCCGGAGATGGCTGCTGAGAAAATACTTGGATTTGTCGTCACCCCTACAACATATGAGCTATCTATCAACTCAAGGAGCGATCCAGATTGCAAACGCTCGCGAGATAAGTCATCAAGCCAAATTGAAACTCCAGCTTCGGATATGGATGCTAAAGAACTTGACACTATTTCCCAACCTTCTTAATGGAATGAAGTGCAGCGTTCGCAACATTTTCAGCAGTAAAGCCGAGCTTCGAGAACAAGACGCCCGCACTTGCCGATGCTCCGAAGTGCTCGAGTGAGACTGCCACCCCTGCATCTCCAATAATCTCGCGCCATCCCAATGCAATTCCGGCTTCGATTGAAACTCGAGCTTTAATATCTGATGGGAGAACTGAGTTGCGATATTCAGGCGTTTGCTCAGCAAACCATTCCAAACAAGGCGCACTGACGACGCGAGCATGAACGCCCTTCGTAGCAAGCAACTCTTGTGCAGCCAACGCAACATGTACCTCTGAACCTGTGGCAATAAGTATTACATCGGGCTTGTTCGCTGAGTCGGAGAGTACATATGCGCCGTTTGCTACGCCCTCAGCGGAGGTGTATTTGGTGCGATCCAGAACCGGGAGATTTTGACGAGAGAGAGCGAAGCCAACTGGTTTATTGCGTTTCAACACTTCTCGCCATGCAATGGAAGTTTCGTTCGCATCAGCGGGACGGATCACTGCGAAATTTGGAATTGCGCGAAGTGAAGCAATGTGTTCCACCGGTTGGTGAGTTGGGCCGTCTTCGCCTAGACCGATTGAGTCATGCGTCCAAACAAATGTAGAAGGAATGTCCATGAGAGCTGCAAGCCGAACGGCGCCACGCATGTAATCCGAGAAGACCAAGAAGGTTCCGCCGAAAGAGCGGGTCAAACCATGAAGTGCAATTCCGTTAAGTATTGCTCCCATGGCATGCTCACGAATTCCGAAATGGATTACGCGACCGTATGGATCTGCATCTTTCATCAAACTCGAAGCTGGCAAGAATGAACGGCCACCTTCAATCATGGTGTTATTTGATTCAGCTAAATCAGCCGAACCACCCCAAAACTCTGGAAGGGCTTCAGCAATTCCATTAATGATTTTTCCTGAAGCTGTTCGAGTCGCAATTTCTTTCTCTGAAGAGAAGACAGGAATTGAAGACTCCCAACCAGCTGGCAACTCACGGTTTTGCAATCGATTCAAGAGGGCAAGGCGATCTGGATTTTCAGATGCCCATTTTTTGAAATCTTCTTCCCACGCTAACCGAGCAGCTTCTCCGCGAGCCATGATTTCTCTTGTGTGCGAAATAATCTCATCCGGTGCTGCAAAGAATTCTTCAGGATTCAAACCTAACTCGAGCTTTGTTGCTGCAATTTCTTCAGCACCCAAAGCTGAACCGTGAGACTTCGCAGTTCCGCGCGCCTTTGGAGCGGGCCATGCGATAACAGTTTTGAGGCGAATCAATGTTGGTTTGTCAGAGATAGACTCCGCGCTCGACATAGCTGCTTCGAGCGCAGCACGGTCTACATCACCGTTTGGAAGAGCTGCAACTTCAATGACATTCCAGTGATACGCGCGGTATCTTGCACTTACATCTTCAGTAAAGGCAACGTGGGTATCACCTTCGATGGAAATTCTATTGTCATCGTAAATGACTTTTAGGTTGCCGAGTGCTTGTGTGCCGGCAAGTGATGATGCCTCCGCGCTAACTCCTTCTTGAAGATCGCCATCTGAACAAATCACCCAAATATTGTGATCGAAAAGCGTGGTTTTTGATTCAGGGTCAAACAACCCTTTCTCATAACGAGCAGCCATAGCCATGCCGACTGCTGAAGCGATGCCTGAACCCAAAGGTCCTGTTGTTATTTCAACGCCCTTTGTATGCCCATATTCTGGGTGAGCCGGAGTGAGAGATCCGTCGGTGCGAAATGCCTTTAAATCATCAATCGTCAGGCCATATCCAGAGAGAAAGAGTTGAATATAGAGAGTAAGAGACGAGTGGCCACATGAAAGAACAAAGCGATCGCGACCCAACCAATCGGGACGAGTTGGATCATGTTGCAGAAAACGCTGGAACAAGGTGTACGCCACCGGCGCTAGAGACATCGCAGTTCCGGGATGACCGTGTCCTGCTTTTTGAACTGAATCTGCAGCTAGCGCTCGAGCAATCGCAACTGCCTTATCGTCAAGTTCATTCCATGCTTGTAACGGTTTTAGGTTCTTAGATGTCAACGTTCTCTCCTTGTGATTCCCTATTTAACGGGTAATTTTTCACGACTCAACAACTTTGTTGAATGCGCAAATGACCAAATCGATGCCCACACCAATGTGACACCAAGTAAATGTGCTCCTACTAGAAATTCAGGTACACCGGTGAAATATTGGGTGTAGCCAATAAAGCCTTGAGCCAGACATATAACGAGGAAGAGCTTGATTTTCTCTTCGGCAAGAACTTTTGCTCCGCCATTCTCTACCGCTTTAATGAGCAACCAGAAACCAAAAGTAAGAGAAATTAGCGCAATCACGCTATCGGCATGGAGCCAAGAGATTGTTCTTGGATCGACATGAAAACGTTTTGCCATCACATCGCCTGCATGTGGACCACTTCCCGTTACAACGACTCCAAGATTTATCACCACGAATGCAAGAGCAAGGATGATTCGGCCAAATAAAACGTTGGCTGGTTGCAAAGAGACTCTGGGAACATTGAGCATCCGTTGGCGAAAAGATAGCGAAGCGGAAATAAGAAAAATAGAAAGGAGGAAGTGCAGGCTCACCACAAAAGGATTGAGATGAGTAAGGACCGATATCCCACCGACAACAATTTGAGCGACAATTCCTAAAAATTGGATTGCTGCCATCCATGCAAGAAATTTGGAGTCACTGCGCTTGCGCCCCCATTTAAGGTAGCCAGCTATGGAAGCGATAATTGCGATGATGAGAAGAAATGTTAAGAGCCTATTTCCAAATTCAATCCATGAATGTAGCTGGCCCTGAGCTTGATGAGGTACCGGGGTGTATGACCCAGGTGTGCATTGGGGCCATGTGGGGCAACCCAGTCCAGATCCAGTTAATCGAACTGCGCCTCCAGTGACCACGATCCCCATTTGTGTGACTAAGAGAAAGGTGTAAATAAACTTGATAAGGCGATTCACACTCGTAGCCTAGAGCCACCTGGGCGTTACCAAGCAGTCTCCTCGCCACACGACCGGGCTTTGAGACGCGGCTCTCAATCTGAAGTTTGCGCCTGATTGGCGAAATTAAGGTATTTACGCAACACTTCTGTTGTGAAAAAGAGTGAACCAGATAAGACTCGAGATTTAGTGGCCAGGGCCATTCTTGAGCGCGGACCAGCTTCCGCCGTAGATCTGGCTGCTCGTCTTTCAATCACTCCAGCTGGAATTCGTCGCCATTTAGATAGCCTGGTTGCCGACGGAATCCTGGAATCACGAGAAGCCCATGTGACCAGTTCAAAGTCACGCGGTCGCGGTCGTCCGGCCAAAGTGTTTGTCATGTCTGACGGTGGCAGAGAGAAATTTGAACATTCCTACGATGACTTGGCTGTCTCGGCACTTAAATTTATGGCCAGCAAGAATGGTTCTCACCTCGTTACGGAATTCGCGCAATCGCGTGCGGAAGAGATTGAACGCAAAGCTCTTAAAAAGGTCGCATCGAAAAATACGATCAAAGCCAGAGTTGAAGCGCTCTCGGAACATCTTTCCTCTGAGGGATATTCAGCGACATTTAATTCTCGGGGTAGTGGCTTAGAAGTTTGCCAACATCATTGCCCTGTCGCACACGTTGCTGCGGAATTCCCAGAATTATGTGACGCTGAAACTGAAGTTATCTCACGGATGCTTGGAACTCACGTACAACGTCTTGCGACCATCGCAAACGGCGACGGTGTGTGCACAACATTTATACCGAAATCTGCACAATCTTCACAGTCTTCAAAATCTCTAAAGTCATCCGAAACACTCATATCAACCAGGGGAGCCTAACGTGAGCAATACAACCGCACATCCAGAACTCGATGGAATCGGTAATTATGAATACGGTTGGGCTGATGCAAATGACGCCGGTAAAGATTCGCAGCGCGGTCTGAGCGAAGCAGTAGTTCGCGACATTTCAAGCAAAAAGAGTGAGCCACAATGGATGCTAGATCTTCGCCTAAAAGGTTTAGATCTATTTGATAAGAAGCCAATGCCTAACTGGGGTTCTGATCTCTCTGGAGTGTTTTTCGACAAGATCAAATATTTCGTAAGAAGTACTGAACGCCAAGCTCAGACATGGGAAGATCTGCCAGAAGATATCAAGAATACTTACGATCGCTTAGGCATCCCTGACGCTGAACGTAACCGACTTGTTGCTGGCGTTGCCGCTCAATACGAATCCGAAGTTGTGTATCACTCAATTCGCGAAGACTTGGAAGCTCAAGGAGTTATTTTCGTTGACACTGATACTGGACTACGTGAGCACGAAGATATTTTCAAAGAATATTTTGGTTCTGTAATCCCAGTAGGCGACAATAAATTTGCAGCGCTAAATACAGCCGTATGGTCAGGTGGTTCATTTATTTATGTGCCAAAGGGCGTAAAGGTCGACATCCCGCTTCAAGCATATTTCCGTATTAATACCGAGAACATGGGCCAATTTGAACGTACGCTCATTATTGCTGATGAGGATTCTTACATCCATTACGTAGAAGGATGTACAGCTCCTATTTACTCATCAGATTCACTGCACTCAGCGGTTGTTGAAATTATCGTCAAGAAGAACGCTCGAGTTCGCTATACGACTATCCAGAACTGGTCGAATAACGTGTACAACCTTGTTACAAAGCGCGCAACCTGTGCTGAAGGCGCAACAATGGAATGGATTGATGGAAACATCGGTTCAAAAGTAACAATGAAATACCCAGCAGTTTTCTTGATGGGTCCTCACTCAAAAGGTGAAACACTTTCAATTGCATTTGCTGGCGCAGGTCAACATCAAGACGCTGGAGCCAAAATGGTTCACGCAGCTCCTTACACATCTTCGTCAATCATCTCTAAATCAGTTGCACGTGGCGGCGGACGCACCTCTTACCGTGGCTTGATTCAAGTTCAAGACGGCGCGCACCACTCGGCTTCAACCGTGAAGTGCGACGCTCTTCTTATCGACACTATCTCTCGTTCTGATACGTACCCGTATGTTGATATTCGGGAAGACGATGTCTCCATGGGTCACGAAGCAACGGTTTCTCGGATCAGCGATGATCAGCTGTTCTATTTGATGTCGCGTGGACTTGAAGAAGATGAAGCTATGGCCATGATTGTTCGTGGATTCATCGAACCAATTGCACGAGAGCTACCAATGGAATATGCGTTAGAACTAAATCGTTTGATTGAACTTCAGATGGAAGGTGCTGTCGGCTAATGACTCTCAATTCAAATCTTCTGGAGTCTCATACTCCAACTAGCCGCGAAGAACTGTGGCGCTTCACGCCGCTAGCAAAATTACGAGGACTTCACGACGTTGATGTAACTCTTAATTCGCGCGTTTCGCTAGGGGGAGCGAGTTCTCTCTCTGGTCTCGCAATAACTATCGCAGATGCTTCCGATGTGCCAAACACGTCTGAGACTAACGATTTAGTTTCTATGCGCGTTCGCGAGCTGTCAGCAAAAGTGCTCAAAGTTGAAATAGCCAAAGATGCAGAAATTGCAGAGCCAATCTACTTAACTCGAACCGTCGAATCCCTTGATCCCGAGGTCTCGCGAACTGTCATCCACCTTGGGACAAATAGCCGAGCGACTATTGTCGTTGAAAATACTGGTTCAATTACATTGGCCGAGGAGATTGTTATCACCTTGGATTCGGGAGCACATTTAAATTTCGTCTCACTTCAAGAGTGGGAAAATGACGCCGTGCACTTAGGTCATCACCACGCAATAATTGGTAAAGATGCAACATTCAATTCGACCGTAATAACCCTAGGAGGCTCCCTTGTACGGCTGCTTCCAACAGTCGAATACGCAGGACCTGGTTCCAGCGCAGAGCTTTCTGGAATTTATTTCGCAACAAGTGGTCAACATCTAGAACATCGAATTCATGTGGACCACAACCTCCCTCACGCGAAATCTCGCGTGAATTACAAGGGCGCTCTTAGTGGCGATAAAGCGCGCACCGTTTGGTTCGGAGATGTCTTTATCCACGCTAATGCTGAAGGTACTGACACGTACGAAGTGAATCGCAACTTGCTTCTTTCAGATGGTGCTCGAGCTGACTCGGTTCCAAATCTTGAAATTGAAACTGGTGAGATTGTGGGGGCAGGCCATGCGAGCACAACAGGACGTTTCGATGATGAACAACTCTTCTATCTTGAGTCCCGTGGAATTCCTGCGAATATCGCACGCCAACTAGTTATCCGTGGATTCTTTCTTGAGATTGTTTCAAAATTGGGGCTACCTGAAATCGAAGAACGCATCATGAACCGCATTGAAGCGGAATTAGAGAAGGCGTCTTCATAATGACCACATTAAATAAGTCTGAATTACCTGAAGGCAAACCAAAACTCGTTGATGTAAACGGCACTCCAGTTTGTGTCGTCCAAATCAAAGGTGAAGTTTTCGCAGTTGCAGATACGTGTTCGCACTCTGATGCATCACTAGCAGAAGGCGATATTTCTGATTACAAAATTGAGTGTTGGCTTCATGGTGCGGAGTTTGATCTTCGTACCGGTGCAGCCCTCACACCTCCAGCAGTTCAAGCCCTAGAAACCTTTACCGTTACAGATAACGGCGAGACAGTAGAGATCGGATAAAAATGAGCACATTAGAAATCAAAAACCTCCAGGTTGCAGTTTCGACTGACGAAGGCATGAAACAAATTCTTCGCGGGGTTGATCTCACTATCAACTCTGGAGAAACACATGCAATCATGGGGCCAAACGGTTCAGGTAAATCAACGCTTGCCTATTCAATTGCCGGGCACCCTAAATACACAATCACAGGCGGTTCAGTCCTCCTCGACGGTGTGGATGTACTTGAGATGCGTGTAGATGAACGTGCGAAGGCAGGTTTGTTCTTGGCTATGCAATATCCAGTAGAGGTTCCAGGAGTTTCGGTCTCGAATTTCCTGCGAACAGCAGCTACCGCTATCCGCGGCGAAGCGCCAAAGGTTCGCACATGGGTCGGAGAAGTCAAAGAAGCAATGGCTTCATTAAATATGGATCCAGCATTTGCGGAAAGAAACGTGAATGAAGGTTTCTCTGGTGGCGAGAAAAAGCGTCATGAAATTCTCCAAATGGAACTTCTTAAGCCAAAGATTGCAATCCTTGATGAGACAGATTCAGGTTTAGATGTGGATGCTCTAAGAATTGTTTCCGAAGGAGTTAACCGCGTCAAGGATTCTCACAACATTGGAATCATGCTGATTACTCACTACACACGCATTCTTCGTTATATCACCCCAGATTATGTTCACGTCTTTGCGGCGGGCCGTATTGTTGAAGAGGGTGGCGCAGAGCTTGCTGAGAAGTTGGAAGAGAAGGGGTATGCAGAGTACGTAACTGCATAACTTTTCATGAACCCCACCTCGCTCGACGCTCACGCTTTGAAGAAAGACTTTCCAATTCTTCAACGCACGATGCGGGGTGGAAAAAAGCTGGTCTATCTAGATAGCGGCGCCACCAGCCAGAAACCCAAAGCCGTGATCGACGCTCAATCTGCATTTTATGAAACTAAGAATGCAGCCGTTCATCGGGGTGCCCATTTGCTGGCAGAAGAAGCAGATGAAGCATATGAAGGCGCGCGCGAGATAGTCGCAAAGTTCATTGGTGCAGATGTTGATGAAGTTATCTTTACTAAAAGCGCCACAGAAAGTTTAAACGCAATCGCATACTCCTTTGGAAATGCGGCAGCTGGTTCGAGATTTGAATTAAAAGTTGGCGATTCAATCGTTGTCACTGAGATGGAACACCATGCAAATCTCATTCCTTGGCAACAATTAGCGCGTCGCACCGGTGCAACGTTGAAGTGGATTCCAGTTACTCCAGAAGGAAGGTTGGATTATTCCAATCTCGGATCCATTATCGATGGCACGACGAAAGTTGTCGCTTTTACGCATCAATCGAATGTGCTCGGCACAATTAACGATGTTTCTAAGATTGTGGCCGCAGCAAAATCCGTCGAAGCAATCACCGTCTTGGATGCCTGTCAATCGGTTCCACATTTTACGATTGACGTTAAAAACCTTGGTGTTGATTTTCTTGCATTCTCTGGCCATAAAGCTTTAGGTCCAACGGGAATTGGAATTTTGTGGGGCAAATCAGAGTTGTTGAATGAGATGGAGCCATTTTTGTACGGCGGGTCAATGATTGAAACTGTGACCATGACTGATGCAACCTGGGCTCCTGCACCGAGGAAGTTCGAAGCAGGGGTGCCAAATATGGCAGGAGCAGTTGGTCTTGGCGCCGCTCTTCAATACTTGTCGTTTTTAGGTATGGA
>CANCGX010000044.1 GCA_947377725.1 Actinomycetota bacterium | reverse complement strand
TGATTTCTTCATCAGAAAGCTCTACGCCCTCGAGGTACTTTTCCATGACTTCGTCATCTGCATCTGCAAGAGTTTCGATCATGTCGTGGCGAGCCTGCTTAGCCTTTTCGACCAAGTCAGCAGGAATCTCTTCAACGGGGGGGGGGGCGCCCTTTTGGGTTTCGCCGTGCCAGGTGAGTGCCTTCATGGCAATAAGGTCGACAACGCCAATGAATCCGCCTTCAATTCCGATTGGAATCTGGAGAACAAGTGCGGTTGCGTTCAAGCGTGAACCGATCATTTCGACACAGCGCTCAAATGAAGCACCGGTGCGGTCAAGCTTGTTAACGAAGCAGATGCGTGGAACGTTGTAACGGTCAGCTTGGCGCCAAACAGTCTCGGACTGTGGCTCTACGCCGGCAACACCATCGAATACGCAGACAGCGCCATCGAGTACGCGCAGTGAGCGCTCTACTTCGACGGTGAAGTCAACGTGTCCAGGTGTATCAATAATGTTGATCAAGTTGCCCTTCCACATACATGTGGTGGCAGCGGAAGTGATTGTGATTCCGCGCTCTTGCTCTTGCTCCATCCAGTCCATCGTGGCGCCGCCATCGTGAACTTCACCGATCTTGTAGTTGATACCGGTGTAGAAAAGAATGCGCTCAGTTGTCGTGGTTTTACCCGCGTCGATGTGCGCCATGATTCCAATATTGCGAACCGTGGCGAGGTCGATCTTTGTATCTGCAGCCAATTCTTTATCCTTTTCCGTTATCTATCTTTTAGAAAATCTCGTATGTACTAACGATTACCAGCGGTAATGAGCGAACGCCTTGTTAGCGTCAGCCATCTTGTGGGTATCTTCACGACGCTTAACAGCAGCACCAAGGCCGTTGCTTGCATCGATCAATTCGTTTTGTAGGCGTTCTGCCATTGAGTGCTCGCGACGAACGCGAGAGAAGTCAACTAACCAACGGAGACCAAGAGTTGAAGCACGTGATGCTTTAACTTCGATTGGTACCTGGTATGTAGCTCCACCAACACGGCGTGAACGAACTTCAACAGTTGGCTTGATGTTGTCGAGTGCGCGCTTCAAGATGATAACTGGATCAGTTCCACCTGACTTTTCGCGGCAACCTTCAAGAGCTGTGTAAACAATTGCTTCTGCAGTTGAACGCTTACCGTGCAAAAGAACGCGGTTGATCAACGCTGTAACTACAGGTGAGTTGTAAACAGGATCTGCAACAACAGGGTTCTTGGTAACGGGACCTTTACGTGGCATAAGTTTTTACCTACTTCTTATCTTTTTTAGCGCCGTAGCGGGAGCGTGATTGCTTACGATCTTTAACACCTTGTGTATCTAGTGAACCGCGAATGATCTTGTAACGAACACCTGGAAGATCTTTAACACGACCACCACGAACAAGAACGATTGAGTGCTCCTGCAAGTTATGTCCTTCACCCGGAATGTATGCAGTTACTTCCATGCCACTTGTCAGACGAACACGTGCAACCTTACGAAGCGCAGAGTTAGGCTTCTTAGGTGTTGTTGTATACACACGTGTACAAACTCCGCGACGTTGTGGACTTCCCTTAAGACCAGGAGTCTTTGTCTTCGTCGTCTTATCGGAGCGACCCTTACGGACCAGCTGCGCAATTGTTGGCACTTCTTCTCCTCTGTTTACATTAAGCAGTTACTGCGATTCATTTTCAATTCGTATCTATCTCCGCGTATTTCTACGTAACACGAGGTCGGGTGTGTTGCCACAACTTCGCATATCTACGCTTAAAACTTTTCAGATTAAGCGTGCGGACATAGCTCGTCTTGCAGATGAGCAGAGGAGAAAGGTATCTGACCAATGGCAGAACGGTCAAAACGAGGCTTTTACTCCTGCCCTCCCCTACAGCGGTGTAATTCCCCCAAAATCCCCTGCCCGGGCGTGTCGGGAAGGCTTGGGGTTATGGTTGAGGCATGAGCCAGGCAAATTCGACCGCTTCAGCCCCGGAAAAGCCAAAATTAAGGGGTCTTATCCATCTAATTATGTCCCCAATCAGCTTGGTGGCCGGTTTAGTCCTTATTACTACCGCCGATCAGCTCCAAGGACGCATTACTTTGGGGATTTTCACGCTCACGGCCGTCACGCTCTTCACCTGCAGCGCCATTTATCACCGAATTGCCTGGAAACCGAAGGCCAAGGCCCTCTGGCGCCGGATCGACCATGCAAATATCACCATTTTGATAGCCGGCAGCTATACCCCCTTCGCCGTCTACCTGCTCTCCCACAATCAGGCAGTTATTTTGCTCTCCTGTGTCTGGGGAGGAGCGATTCTCACTTCAATTCTTCGTATTACCTGGCTTAACGCACCACGTTGGCTATATGTCATCGCATATATCGCACTTGGTTGGGCTGCAGTTTTTTATCTTCCGTCATTTTGGACAGAAGGCGGAGTTGCAGTCTTTGTTTTAATTGCAGCAGGCGGACTTTGTTATACCGCCGGTGGAATTATTTATGCGCTCAAGAAACCAAACTTCTCAATTAACTGGTTTGGATTTCACGAACTCTTTCATGCATTCACTGCAGCGGCTTTCGTACTTCAATTTATTGCTGCGGCGTTAGTTATCTTTCAAAATAGTTAGAAATCTTTAAGTTCGCAGTTTGTTCTGCAAGAGCCACCTAAACATGGAAGTATTTTTGATGTATGCATTTGGTAATGCATCGATTCGGGATGAATCTCTCGTAGCAAACGATCTTCAAAATTCGCTTTCGTATTAAGAGTAATCATCAATACGATATAAAGAATCCATCCAACTGTGTTTGATGCATTTGCGGCGAGAGCCAATCCAATCGAGAGCAAACCCAAATACATGGGATGTCGAACATACTTATAAATCCCGCGTGCGATAAGAGGTGATCCTTCTTTAGGAATAGGCGAGATTCGAAGTGATGGGCGAAGTGCAAAAAATGCAAAGGTTAATGTTGCAAAACCAAATAACATCAAAAAAGTTGTCGCAGGGTAATACGTCGTATTACTAGAGAAGTGAGATGCAAGTAAAAGAGATCCCAGCAATGAGAACTGCGATGTAACTAGGATTTTTGCTTTTACTTCGTTATGCATTTACTTCACGTCCCACCAAATCGTAGCGAGATTTCTAATCGCAACTTTTGGTTCATTTCTTAGAAATTCCAAAACTTCAGGTTCACGAGACTCGGGCAAGCAAAGCCGAATGCGGGAAAAATGAGCTTGTGAAGCTAAGTCTGCTTCTACCCTCATAGAGCCGTCCCACAGCTCTAAATGAGCCTCAATTCCCACCTCCGCAAGCACGCTCATTAAGTCCGATGGAAGTGGCTGTGTTGGTCGATCGAGATTCCAAAAATGTTTCCACAATGGTGCAGCTGTAGTAAGTGGATGGCGTTGTGGCATCTCAATAACAACTCGCTTCGAAGCGTGTGCATTCATGCCAAGTAAGAAATCCTCAACGGGCGAAACGTTGTACATGACATGGTGGGCAACCGCAACGTCAGCAACGGGTACATCCGCTGCAACTGCAGGCCAAAAACCATCAAATACTTGCGAAGTTAAGCCACGAGATTTCGCGTTTTCCTCAAACATCTTAAGCATTTCACTCTGATGGTCAACGCCAATTACATGCGCTGCTGGTGGCGTTACTGCAAATGCTGCAATTCCTCCCCCGCAACCAATATCAAGAATTGATCCTCCGGGGGTGATTGCATCACGTGCACGTTGATGAGAAATCGAATCTTCAATCACATCGGGCAGTTGAAACATAACCGGTGGATGAATCCACGGATCTTCCGGAGCTTTATCCAAAATCTCTTTAGGAATTGCCCATGCCGCAAGTGATTCTCTCCAAATATTTCCTGCGGCTGTCTCCATTAACTCTTACTCTCTTCCTTGGCAATCTCTGCGCGAACTTCATCCATATTGATCTTCAATACAGCTTGAATAAGTTCTTCAAATCCTGGTGCGGGCATCGCTCCAGGTTGCCGGAAGACTAACACTCCGTCGCGAAATGCCATGAGCGTTGGAATTGAAGTAATTCCCGCTGCTGACGCAAGATCTCTTTCTGCATCAGTATCAACTTTTGCAAAAGTTATTTCAGGATATTTCTCGGCAGCGGCTTCAAATACGGGTGCAAAGCCGCGGCAAGGACCACACCAGGCTGCCCAGAAGTCCACAAAAAGAACTCCATCTTTAGGCACGAGTTCTTCGAATTCAGGTCCAGTTACATTTATGAGAGCCATGATTTAGTTGCCTGGTGTCCAAGCTGACAAATCATTGTCACACTTACATTTTTCTGCATCTGAAAACCCTTCAAGGGCTTCTTCAATATGCTGACCGCAGCCAGCCCACGTTGCTTTACCGCATTTATCGCATCGAACTGCACTGCACATTTTTACGCCTTCTTTCCAAATAGTCGTGAAAATAGACCGGGACCCTTAGGTTCTTTAGGATCGTTTGCGTGACCCGCACATTGTTGGGACTTTGGAATCCCCTTCATAACCTGAGCAACGTGTTGCCCGCAACCTGACCAAGAAGCTTTGCCACATTTACGGCATGTAGTTCTACTGCACATATTTACTTTCCTACTTTCTCTTTTTTATTTGCTGGTGAATTGCTCCATGTCATATATCCGCCATCGAGATTGACCGCATCGTGCCCTAGTTCGCGTAATAAGCGAGTTGCTGCATGACCACGTTGCCCCACTTGGCAGGTGACAAGAATCTTTCCTTGAGGTATTTCCTCTTTACGTTCACGAATTTCATCAATGGGAACATTAATTGCGCCTGGCAAAGTTCCGCGGTCAACTTCTCCCACGGATCGAACATCGAGAATTGTGAAGCCTTCCGCGACCTTGCTCTCGACTTCATTCCATTGAACCGTTGGAGTAATCCCAGATAAGACGTTTTCCGAGATATAACCCAACATATTTACTGGATCTTTCGCAGACCCAAAAGGAGGGGCGTACGCCAACTCAAGATCGGCAAGTTCTGGCGCCGTAATTCCTCCACGCATCGCGGTCGCAATAACGTCGATTCGCTTATCCACGCCTTCTTTGCCAACGCCTTGCACTCCAAGAATTAGTTGAGTTTTTGGGTCAATCAAAAGTTTTAACGCCATCCCTTGAGCACCTGGGTAATAGCCCGCGTGCGAGGCTGGATGGTTATGAACCGCAACAAAGTCACGACCTGCCGCCTTCAACTTCTTTTCACTCCATCCAGATGTTGCGATTGTTAAGTCAAAGACCTTCACAATTGCTGTGCCTTGTGCGGCGACAGGGCGAACTTTCTTCCCTGCAATGTGATCTGCGATTACTCTGCCATGTCGATTTGCGATATTCGCAAGCGGCACAAGCGCTGCGTTTCCATCAAGGGCATCAGTCTTTTCGACTGCGTCACCGACTGCATAAATACTTAAATCACTTGTTCGGTTGAATTCATCAACTTTCACTCCACCGCGCTCGCCTATTACTAAGCCAGCTGATTTTGCTAGAGTAATTTCTGGACGAACACCAATAGCCATGATGACTAATTCGGCTTCGATTTCAATTCCATTCGCAAGCACTACAGAGTTCGGAGTGATTGAAGCTAGAGCAGAACCGAGGTAAAGCTCGACCCCTTTTGATTCAAGCTCATTGTGAACAAAGGTAATCATCTCTGGATCAAGTGGCATTAACACTTGATCTAGCGCTTCTACAAGTGAAGTTGGAATTCCTCGATGAACAAGATTTTCTGCAACCTCAACTCCGATAAATCCGCCACCAATTACCACAGCACTTTTTGGACGATGAGTAACTACGTTAAAAAGCTTCTTTACATCTTCGACATTGCGTAAGGAAAGTGATCGTTCGATTCCTGGAAGGTTCGGACGAACAGGAGCTGCCCCAGGACTATAAATAAGAAAATCGTATGAAAGAGAATATTCCTGACCATCAGCGCGATTGACTACATCAACTTGTTTTGCAGCGGGATCGATTCGAAGTACTTCCGAACCGGTTCGAACTTCAAGCCTGAAACGTTTCCAAAGACTTTCGGGAGTTTGGAGCAGAAGCGATTCTTCTTTCTCGATTACCCCGCCCAAGTAGTAAGGAAGTCCGCAGTTGGCATAGGAAACGAAGCCACTCTTCTCTAAAACAATAATCTCTGCGGTTTCATCCAGACGTCTCATGCGAGCAGCGAAGGACATGCCCCCCGCTACCCCACCGATTACAACTATTCGTTTCATTTAATTTGTGACCAAAGACTGGCCTGCGCCGGTCCAATCAATCACTCCCCCATTTAGGTTAAAAACAGCCTTAAATCCATCTTTCGCCATGAGTGCTGTTGCTTGACCCGAACGATTTCCACTTCGGCAATAAACCGCGTAAACCTTTGCCTTATCAAGTTTTTGAATATCAGCTTCAAAAGTTCTGGATTCAAAATCAATGTTTGTCGCCCCTGCTATATGGCCTGACATAAATTCACCTGGCGTGCGGACATCTACAAGTGTTACAGACGAATCTGAAATCTTGGTTGCGAATTCACTTACATTTAAATTGGTCACTTTTCCTCCTGATCCGCCACAGGCGGTTAGTGCGACGACAGATACGAGTAAAACACTGATGAGCTTTAATTTTTTCATTTTATATTCACGCCAAACTTAAGAATAGTTTTTGTAATTTATCGGAGACTTGCTTTTGATCACTTTTTCCTTCAAGGATGCATTCCTCAAGACTTGCGGAAATCAAAGTGAAGGCAGCTGTGTTTACAGCTTTTGCTACAGCAGACATTTGATGAACCACTTCGTCACAATTGCGACCTTCTTCCAGCATTCGAGCTACTGCTCCAAGTTGACCTTGTGCTCTTTTTACTCGCGCGATGATTGCTGAAACTGTCTCTTCATTTTGAAGGATGTGGGTTGGGGTTGCTTTCGTTGCCATTGATTACTTCCCTTTCTTTTCCATCGGGTGATGTCCTTTTCGAATCATTTTGATCATTTTTAAATTGATTGCGCAGAATCGAAGAAACTGTAGAAAAATATTTCTACGCTGCCTAAGCGTCTTCTCTGTTGGGAGAGGAGCTTTACTGATGCTTTCATTTGGATTATCTATTCCCATGATGGTCTGCCCCTTATTCCGGTATCAAGAACCAGCCGAAGCGGCCCTTTGCCTTGTAGATAAACATGTAATGAAGGAGAAGTTTGATCCAATGGCCAGCAAGCCCAATCTCGCCGTATGTATCGTCAGTACTTCTTCCCGTGTTTGGATATTTCACATAATCTGGAACGACTGGGTACATCGTCATAGATGCAGCCGATCCACCTCGTAAGCCCGTACCTGCCGAAGCAACACAGGCGGCGCCCATATCGGACATCGATGCTGAAGCGACAGATGCCCCGTTTCCACTCTTGATGAGTTCGCGAATACTTAAAATCGCTGTTTTGCCCATGATTCCTGAGGGCATTCCGGTCCGTGGTGGGGATGGCGCAATAAGAGTTCCATTTGGAGATTTGCGAGGCTTGGAAATTTGATGCGGCGGTGCAAATGCAATTCCTACTGCGAATACATTTGGATACAAGGGATTTCGATAAGTCTTTGGCCAATCAGAAGCTAGCCACTCTTCGTAAGGCTTACCCGAGTAGTCCGCATCTACTTTCATGAAACCAGATGGAGCAAAGATTTTCTCTGAAATATCAGCACCGCTTTTATCAAAGGCTTTTAAGTCAACCCCACGAAATGGTGGAAGCAACATTGCGAAATCAAATTTCAAAATGTCTTTCGTTCCATCTACCAACTCGTAGTGAACTTCATTTGGTTCAATTTTTTCGACGTGCGCGCCAAGAATTGCTTTAATGTTTCGTTCACGGAATAAGGATTCTGTCCACATCTTGCTCGATGTTTGAAAACCTTGTTGAGAGAAAACCATTCCCCCGACACCAAAATCGCCGAGTTCGTATTCATTCGTAATGTACGTAATGTCGGCTAGGTCTCGAACGCCAGCCGCGCGAAGCTCGTGTTCGACATTGAAGGTGTATTCAAAGGCAGCGCCCTCACAGGTACATGTTCCATGGCCTACGCCAATTGCGATTGCTTGACGTTTACCAGTTTTCATCACGGAAATAACTTCTTTTAATGAGTGTGCCGCTTCAATCGCATGCCCATAAGTGCAGACTGAAACTGTATGCCCATCAGGCCCAAGTCCCGGTGTTGCTGCAAAGTTCAATTTTGGTCCTGTGGCGTTAACCAGAAAGTCGTATTCGATCTTTGCTACTTCACCATTTCTTGCCGAATCCGTATAGGTGACTTGGACAAAGCCAGAATCGGTTGTGGCATCGCCCTCAGGATGAATCTCTTGAGCCAACGCTTGGTGGAAAGTAATTCCCTTTTTCGCATAAACAGGGGCTAGTGGGAAAGTTACCTGATCGGCGCTCATCTTTCCTACGCCCACCCAGATATTGGATGGAATCCAGTTGTATTTAGAATTTGGCGAAATAACGATGATTTCGTTCTCTTTGCCAAGCATTCTCTTGGCGTGCAAAGCAGCTGTGTGCCCTGCAACTCCAGCGCCAAGAATAAGCACTTTTGCCACGTTAACCTCCATTGGTTGTATACCCCAGAGGGTATACCCCCTGGGGTATACTTTGCAACAACAGAAACC
>CANCGX010000043.1 GCA_947377725.1 Actinomycetota bacterium | reverse complement strand
TTTTCATATTCCGATGCGATAGCTGCGATGCTCATGGCAGGAGTGTACTTAAAATCTATTGAGAAATTGCAACTCCAGTTAAGTCGTGAAGCGCTGAATAGACAGCTTCTGCAGACCAAGAGGGTTCTTGAGGTTTTGCAAGATTTCCTAGTCCGTCTTCACTTAGAAAGGCTTTTAGTTTCTCCGGAATCGTGGCTTTCCCAGGATTAGGATTTCCAAGATCCAACCATTTCCAATGAGAATCTGGGCCAACAACGATCACAAGATCTGGATGACTCATATCGTAAGCACCAGGTTTACCTGTCTGCCAATCAACTGGAAGCGTGGCTTTATCCTTCGCCGCAAATTCCATTTTCGTTGCAGGAGCTCCAAAATATTTCCACAATTTCTCTAGATTGGAAGGCATTCCCGAGGCGAGCGAAAATGTATTGTCGTTATAAAGATCGTAGTAAGCGGCAAGCCTAGATGCGTTATCTCGTTCTCCATCCACTGAGATCTCAAGAACTTTAACTTTATCTTTTAGGGCAGAAGAACTTACAACTCCCCCAATACTCCGCATGGTCGCTGTCGTCATCGGGCATATTTCTTGGCATGATGTGAGGAAGTTGGAAATGACAACGTACTGACCTTTTAAAGAATCTAGTGTGAGTGTTTTGCCGGTCTGATCAAATAATGGAATCGACAAAATATCGGAAGGAATCATTTCATCAAGATATGAACCCCCGCCCTTTGCAGCTTCACCGGCTACAGGTTTTGTCAACGTGGTGGCATGTTTCATTTCAGAGCCACATCCGGTCAAGAGGAGAGCGCTAATGGAAATCACTACGAGTGAACGAATTTTCATTTCACGCTTTCTTTGTAGGAAGATAATAAAAGAAGGTAGAACTCTGTACGGGATGGCCATCTTCTGAAACTACTCGCCAAGACATTGTTATTTTTCCAGGAGCTGCAGACTTTTTTAGTGAAACTGAAAGTCTTGCACCTCCAACAGTTGAATCTTTAATATCAACTTGTTTTCCGGCAGAGTCTTTCACTACAAGACGGTCAATGCTAGATCCGGGGATTGAAATTAAGTTGCCATCAAATTCAACCCAGACGTTTGTTGGCCAAACTTTGACTATCGATTTCGCTTTGGGGAAACTGGAAGCAATTTGTGCATGAGCCATCGCAGATGGCGCTGTTGCCAGCGCCATCGCAATGCTTGCCAAAATGGCAATGGTCTTCTTCATGTGCTCAGGCTACGCCTTTGCTTTCGTTGTTAGTGAAGGGGCAGGTCCGAATTCAGTATCTTCCGTTCCAGCCTTTGTGGAGCCATCGGTGATGATCCACTTTAGGTACAACGGCTTCTTTGATCCAGCTGATGTAGTTGGTGCGTAGCAGATCTGGGTCGTTGCAAGATTTATTTTCTGCGGAGTTGCATCCCATGTAACTTTTAGACCAAAGTCGTAAAAGGTTCCGTCGTCAATGATGTAGGACTTTGCTTTTGCTGTCCAACTCACAGTGTAGAAATCTGGCACTCCTTTTGCATCGACAGCAGCGGAAGCCACAACAGATGTCTTGTATCCCACATGGAATTCAGGGGTTGGCTTTCCTGCGCTACGTGGAACATCAACACTAAAAACGCTTGTTCCATATTTGTGATCTTTGTAGGTACATCCGTGACCTAGTGATAGCCATACGCGACTGGAGGTTCCAGCGGTATCCGTATAACCCTTAAGTTGAACAGAAACGTGAGCTGATGCAGCTTGCATTGACATTAGGCTAAATACGCTTACAACAGCGCATGCCAATAGAGTTCTCTTTTTCATAATTACCTTTTCTTTATAAATTATTAAATGAAGTTTGGCTAATTAGCCAGTAGTACCCGCAAACTAGAGCACGGGTTTTAAAATAAATATAATTAAAGCTAAATTAATTTAATACCGGGGGGCCACGCCAATTCAGTCGCATCTCAAATAAATGAGACTTTAGTCGCTCCGGTGCTTGAACCGTAATTTGAAGGTTTCTCTTTTTAACAACATGCAAGACAAAAGTGAATCGTTGAAAATATTTTACAAATTTATTAGTGGCTGAGTCCCAGAATTTTTCACTGTTGCAAATATAAAAGTAACTCAGGACTCCTGCACCAATATGTGAAAGAGCCATTGGGAGGCCTGCATTGGAATCCCCACCCATAGCTATATGCGAGATGCTTTGGGCTAGCACAATCAGAATTGCCAACTTTGGGCCCTCAAGAGATCTTCGCGAGAATAGATAAACGACAGCAGCGAGAAATGTTAATTCGAGTGCCACTGGTGCAAGGGCAATAACCGACCCTCCTACAGCGTGATGGGAGAAAGCCCCTGCGGAAACCAGAACGCCAGCGTTCGCGGCACTCCTTAGTTTTCGCATTCCATGACTCATGTCCCAATTGTACGACATGAATTTAGGCTTATGAAGTATATGCAAGTGCGAATTAGTCGCGTTTAGGTAATCACGCATACTTTCCATAAAATTCATTCAGGTTTTCACATACTCGTAATCCAAGGGAGCAACTCATGAAGGTTCACGCAAATATCACCGAAATAGTCGGTAACACTCCACTTGTCCGGATCAACCACATCACTGATGGAGCCGATGCTCAAGTCTTTGCAAAACTAGAATTTTACAATCCAACAAGCACAATCAAAGATCGCATTGGAATTGCAATGATTGATGCCGCAGAGCGTTCAGGTGAGCTTAAACCTGGCGGGACAATTATCGAAGCGACATCAGGAAATACTGGCATTGCACTTGCAATGGTTGGCGCAGCTCGTGGGTACAAAGTTATTTTGACGATGCCTGATTCAATGTCAAAAGAACGTCGCGCACTTCTACGCGCCTTTGGTGCAGAACTTGTGTTGACACCGGCCGCTGAAGGTATGCGCGGAGCAGTTGCAAAAGCAGAAGAACTTGGAGCAGGCGAAGGAGCAGCGTTGGTTCGCCAATTTGAGAACGCTGCAAATCCTGAGATCCATCGCAAGACTACTGCGCAAGAAATTTGGAACGACACTGATGGCCAGGTAGCAGCTCTCGTCGCTGGTATTGGAACCGGTGGAACAATCACAGGTGTTGGTCAAGCTCTTAAAGAGAAGAATCCAGATATAAAGATTTTTGCTGTTGAACCAGCTGCATCACCAATTCTCAATGGCGGCAAGCCAGGAGGCCATCCAATCCAAGGTATCGGACCAAACTTTGTTCCAAACATTCTTGATACAAAGATTTATGATGAAGTTTTGGATGCATCAAATGAAGATGCTCTCGGATACGCACGCCGCGCGGCAAAAGAAGAAGGTCTTCTTGTTGGAATTTCTTCAGGCGCAGCACTATGGGGAGCATCACAAATTGCAAAGCGACCAGAGTTTGCTGGCAAAATTATCGTTGTCATCATTCCATCATTCGGCGAGCGTTATTTGTCTACGGTTCTTTACCAAGATTTGATGGACTAACCTTAAGTTCTATGTTTAAAACAATTAGAGAAGACCTCGATAACGCTCTACTTCGCGATCCTGCGGCTAGAAACAAATTCGAGGTCTTTCTTACTTACCCCGGTGTTCATGCAATCTGGAACTATCGCATTTCGCACAAACTGTGGAGCCATGGCTTCAAATTGATTGCACGCATGCTTTCAAATCGGGCACGTCGTCGTACAGGTATTGAAATACACCCCGGTGCACTTATTGGTCGCAGATTCTTTATTGACCATGGAATTGGCGTAGTAATTGGTGAAACGACTGAAATTGGCGACGACGTGATGTTGTATCACAACGTAACTCTTGGAGCTCGACGTTTCGCTACAGGTAAGCGTCACCCAACGATTGGCAGCAGAGTGACAATTGGTGCCGGCGCAAAAATTCTAGGACCAGTAAAGATCGCCGATGACGCTCGTATTCCATACAACCGTGTTGTGCTTGAAGATATTGATTTTGAAGTACACGAGTACTTTTACGAAATTTAACTCGAATTAACGAGGGTGGCTGAGAGCCAATCCAAGGGCAAGCACCAAAATACCTCCTGCTGAAACCGCCGTGAGAATTCGACGAACTTTTGGACGTGAGAGAAATGCAGAGGATTTTTCTACGACTGCAATCAAACTGAAATACCAGGTCATCGAAGTTGCCGACTGCACGCAGGAAAGAATAAAGATCCCCCAACCGAGATTGAAATCTTTAGGTACAAATTGCGGAATGAAAGCAACAGCAAAGACTGCAGCTTTTACATTTGTGAGGTTAGTAAGTAGCCCCAACCGAACCGCTGGGAAAAATGAGGTTTTAGCTTTTCCTGAAACTTCAAACTTGCCAGACTCTTTGCGGAGTTCCCACAATGTTTGGATTGAAAGCCCAACTAAGAAAATAACGCCAGCCCATTTCAAGAGTGAAAAAGCAAATGGAGATTGAGCAAAGATTGCGGATAACCCAATGGCTGAAGCAGCGCCCCAAATTATCAAACCACCGGAATTACCAAGAACAGAATATGTTGCTGCTCGCGAACCGCCAACAAGAGATTGACGCAAAATCATCGCCACGCCTTGACCGGGCACCATGGCGAGTAAAAGTGCGGTTAATGCGAAAGCTGGAATTACCTGTAACAGGTTCATTAAGCAATCATCGACTTAACGATAGGTAATCCTGCAGTTAAATCTTGCGCGAACGAAGTGCAATTCAAGGAAAGCCACGCACCTTGATATTTAAAGTTAAGGGTCCAAATATGAAACTCCTGTGATGGAGACTGCTTCTTTAAAAGGAAATATGCATCATCAGCTGAAATTCCATCAAGGGATACCTTGGTATATCCATTCGCAAGCCAACCATCGATTCTCTTCTCAAAAAGCTGCGTTGAATCTGAAACCCACCGAGCCGTTACCCCGATTTCTGCACTTTGTAATCCATACGAACAAGCCAAGCCTTTATTGTTGAGAAAATCTGCCAGCTCGGTCCCAGCAGCTGGTTTCCACTGCGTTGGTATGTAGATCGAACCCTTCACAATTTCTGAAAGCGCTTGATTAACAGAGGTCTTTTCACAATCCTGAGGAATTTCAAGGGTTGAAGATGGTGTTTGTGATGGGGCGGGTTGGATCTTCGAGACTCCCCCGCATCCTGCAAGCAAAAGGAGAGCTAAAAGAGAGGCGCTAGTTTTTCGTAACACGATGAACTTTGTGTTGAGCTGCCTGGGCTAATGGGCGAATAGTCATTGAATCAACATTGAAGTGATCGGGCAACATGACGCTCCAGCGGATTGCTTCGGCGACGTCCTCTGCGGTGAGAGGCGCTTCAACCCCTTCATAAATCTTCGCAGCTTTAGCTACATCCCCTGCAAAGCGATTGATTGCGAATTCATCAGTTTTCACCATACCCGGAGCAATTTCTGTGACGCGAATCGGTTCCCCACTTAATTCAAGACGAAGTGTTTGAACCAGAGCTTTTTCAGCGTGCTTAGCCGCCGTGTAACTTCCACCTGTCTCGTAAGTAATGTGCCCAGCCGTGGATGTCACCACAACAATGATTCCCTTGCCTGACTTGCGAAGAATTGGTGTGAGAGATTTAATGACACGAACTGAACCTAGAACATTTACCTCAAAAGTTTTTGACCAGGAATCCAAATCGGAATCCATAACGAGCGCTCCATCAAAAGAGCCGCCTGCGTTACTTACGATAACCGTTAAAGGCTTCCCCTCTAAGTGAACTGCAAGAGCATCGACCGATTCTTGACTAGTAACGTCAAGATAGTGCGCCTCAAGGTTTGGATGTGATGCAGCAAGTGCTTCTAGCTTGTCCATACGCCGAGCTGCTGCGATTACATGAAATCCATTCTCGGCAAGTGATTTCGCCGTTGCCGCGCCTATCCCGCTACTTGCCCCGGTGACTACTGCATATTCTCGCTCAACGCTCATAGATGAATCTTACTTCTTGGACTTCAACTGGACTAACCGAGCCTTTATGAGTTGTCGCAATATCGACTTCGAAAGGGGTTTATCGACGGGAACATGAAGAGAGCCTTTGGTAGTCACGAACTTTTCTAAAAGATCAGGAAATTGGGCAAGGACTGAGCCGCTGTAAGGATAGAAGCCGACATGCTTTTTATTAACGAGCAGTCCGCATATTGCTTGACCATCAACTTCGAAAGTAGGCATTCCATATTTAATTATTTCTGTAGCCTCTGGAATAATTTCAAGAATTCGACCACGCATCTCTAGAGCCGTTTCTTTCTGCGGCGACGGTTGGACCTTAAAGTAAGCGCTTACCGGAGTGGGCATCCTCTTCATGGCTAAAGTGTAATTAATAAATCCAATTTCCATGGTTCGGTCCCAACGTTTGCCACAAGTTCGCATTCAAAGTGCTTTGAGGCAGCTTCTTTTAATTCTGCTGGAGTTCGGGGTGTCACAGGATCTAGAAGTAAGTAACGCGTTAGCTCGCCACGATACTTCTTGGACATGTGGGTTATCACGGAACGATTCTTGCCCTCTACTTTATAGACTCTAACAACTACAGTCTTGGATGGATCTGGCACCCAGACGCCTGAATAGGTTGAACTCCGACAGTCCACAATCAACTCTGGGTCTAGCGAATCTAGTACTGAAGCCAAGGCGCCTTTCCAGAGACTGGTTTTCATCTTTGCCTTGTAAAACGGAATTACGTCATGCATCCGCAAAGCTCCAAAGAGTGCGGAAATAATGACGAGGGATGTACTGCCACGTTTCTGAGCCGCTTTCGGCAAAGTACCCCAACTCAAAGCTTGATAAAGCACGCCGGAATAAATTTCACTTACTGGGCTACACAACTTCTCTTGATCTGCTGAAGAGATTAGCGAACGCCGAATGGGACCCAATTCATGCGAAAAGGAGAGGCCATCTAACTTCAAGGTATCTCCCGAATCAGGGGTACTTTTCCCTTCACTGGGCGGGAGCAAAATCAGCATATAACTGGAGCGTATCAAGAAGAGAATCTTGTAACCTTTAGGCATGACCACGACAATCCGCAAAGTTGAATTAGACGATAAAGAGCGTTGGCTTGAATTGTTCAAGGCATACATCGTTTTTTACGAATCTGAACTCACTGAGGACCAATTTGAACTGACGTGGCAGCGAATTCATTCAGATTTCAATATGTATGGGCTGGTTGCGGTATCTGACGGCCAAATTGTTGGTCTTGCTCACTATCTCTTTCGTCCCAGCACCTGGGCTGTAGAAGATTTCTGTTATCTAGAGGACCTTTTCGTAGATCCCGCAATTCGCGGAAAAGGTGTTGGTAGGGCTCTCATTAAAGAACTCGAGCTCGTAGCTACTAATGCAGGATCAACGAGACTTTACTGGACTACGGCTCCCGACAACGCGACAGCTCGCAGACTTTACGATTCGCTAGCGATCACAAATCGAGTGCAATACCGAATGGCTCTCAATCAAAAGTAGTTAAACTCGTAGCATGCTTGAACGGTGGACTTCGGGAGTTATCAAAAACCGTTTACTGGTTTTCGCGATATGGATTGTTGTGACCATTCTAGGACTTCTCGCCAGCGCCAATCTAAATGACCGTTTGACCACATCCCTCACTGTTCCAGGAAGTCCATCAGCTAAAGCAGATGAACTCCTTGCTCGGCATTTCAACGAAAATATAGAAGGAACTTTTACAGTTTTCTATCGCTTCAAGAACGCAACCAAACTTGAAATTCAAGAATTTGAAAATCACATCGCCCTTGCCTCACAAGTAATTCCAAAAACAAAAGTATTGCAATCTAGAGCTGTCGCCGGAACATTACTCGTGAGCATTGGGACGCCCTACGATTTGCCACACGCCGCAGCTTTTACCTCCAAACTTCGAGAAGCGATAGTAAACCAAGGTCTAGATGGAGCGCAGGTAACTGGTCCTCCAGCAATAAAATTTGACGTAACACCAGAACTTTCTAAAGATTTGCATCGTGGTGAGTTAGTGGCGGTTGTTATCGGATTCCTTCTTCTCATTCTTGTTCTTGGATTTTCTTGGGCAGCAATTATTCCCATTATTTTGGCTACTGCGACAATTGCCACAACTTTAGGAATTATCTTCCTGCTAAGTCATTACTTTCTCATGGTTCTTTACATTCCAAATATCGTAGAACTCATAGGTCTCGGTCTTGCTATTGATTATTCACTGTTGATGGTGCAACGATTTCGTAAAGAGGTCTTAACTAACCCAACTGATTTGGCGATTAATGAGACGATGAAGACTGCTGGGCGAACAGTTACGATTTCTGGATTAACTGTCGCACTAGGACTTGCCGCACTCATGTTGGTACGTGTCCCCTTCATCCAATCTCTCGGGATGGCCGGCGTATTAGTGCCACTCATATCAATAATTGCCGCGCTAACTCTCCAACCAGCGCTGCTCTCATATTTGGGCAGTGGTGGTGTTAGATCATTCGGGTTTAAAGGATTGCTTCACGAAACCAACAAATCGCGGAATTTCTTCTCAAGAATCTCTCGCTTCGTGATTGCAAAACCAATTCTTGTATTCATTGGCTCATTGACTTTGCTAGCCATTGCCGCATCTCCGATTCTTGCACTTCGCGTAACCCCAAGCTCTTTAACCGCTATTCCCTCGCATCTAGAATCAGCCAAACCTCTGAACTTTGCAACATCGAGTGCTGGCGAAGGGGCAATAACTCCCCACGAAATCATCATCGACTTGGGTAACCCTCATTCCGCTGAGGCTGCCGATTCCGCTCGATTGAATCTAGCGACAGCGATTTCACAAGACAAGGAAGTCTTTCTTGTTGCGAATGGTAAA
>CANCGX010000042.1 GCA_947377725.1 Actinomycetota bacterium | reverse complement strand
ATGTAAACGGCTCCGCAAGCACTTGCTTCGCAAGCCAAAACTGTCTTTGCAAGAGTCTTCTTTGATGAAAGCAGCCCTACAAGTTCAGCTCCGCTTGGAACCCGTGCAAATACACCATTATTTTCTTTGAACCCTTTAGGAGGCCAAACAGGTTTTGGTGTCACCTTGGGCTTGGCGACTGCCTTTACAGTCTTGCGAACGTAGGCCTTCTTCTTAATTGGCTTCTTGACTGGTTGCTTAGTTACTGCCTTCTTAATCGGCTTTTTAACCGCAACAGTCTTCTTGGCGGTGCTTACTTTTACAACTGGTTTTGGCGTTGGCTTCTTTGTCGCGCCATAGGAGGTAGGAGCCGTGACTGCGAGTATGAGCAGGGCGGCAATTAGCTTCCTCACGAATTAGACCACTTAAATTTCTTTACAGAAAATACGATTCCAATAACTGTCCAGATGATCAGAATGATTGCAGTTCTTCCTATTTCCCATGACTTCGCAACCTCTTGTTGAACAAAACTGTCCGGCAAGAAGACCGATCTCATTCCTTGAGTAAGCCACTTGAGAGGGAAAATCGCGGCAAAATCTTGCATCCATTTTGGAAGCTGAGTAAAAACAAAAAATACTCCGCTAAAGAATTGAAGAATAATGACGATAGGGGATACCACTGCCGATGCACCACGGCCGCTTTTCGGAACCGTGGAAAATGCGATTCCAAGAGCGGTCGTACAGAAACTTCCTACAACAATCAGCCATGCAAATCTAAACCACTTTGCAGTACTGGTTGGCATATCCAATCCGAACATTGCAGCGCCAAAGCCCATTAATAGTGCTATCTGCACAAGCGTGGAAACCGTTACCAATATTGCTTTCCCAATAAAGTAGGAAGCCGGCGACATTGGAGTTCCTCGAAGCCTTTTCAGTGTTCCAAAATCGCGTTCCATTGGAATAGTTATCGCAAGTTGTTGGAAGCCAGAGTTGACCAAACCTGTTGCAATCATTCCCGCCACAAAATACTGGCTGAAGGTCACGCCAGGTGCGATGGAATCTTTAAAAACTGATCCAAAAATAAAGAGAAGCATGACGGGGAAAAAGATTGTGAAGACGACAGATTCGCGTTGGCGTAAGAATTGTTTAATTTCTAATCCACCACGGAGTAAACCCAAACGAAGGACTCTCACTCTTGGCCCCCAATCATCTGAAGGTAGATATCTTCCAAGCTCGGGCGAATCACCTGAAGCTCGGGAATTTCACCGCCAAGTCTTGCTGAAATTGTGGCGACATCATTAGTTGGTGTCGAAGTAAGCCGCTCGTGGGATTTACCGCCCTCAACCCACGTAACTCTGGCTTGGGCTAAATGTCGGCCACCGAGAGTTTCAGGTGGTGAAATTTCAATGATTTTTCCACCGGCAATAACTGCAACGCGGTCAGCAAGTGCTTCGGCTTCATCTAAATAGTGAGTCGTGAGCAAAATTGTGGTGCCTTCATCTCTGAGTTGCTTAATTAACTCCCAGAAAGCACGTCTTGCTTCAGGATCAAATCCAGTTGTTGGTTCATCTAGAAAAAGAAGTTCAGGGGAGCCGATGATGCCAAGAGCAACATCCAAACGCCGCCTCTGTCCGCCAGAGAGATTTCGGATCTTGTCATCCGCTTTTTCGGAAAGTCCTGTAAGGGCGATGACGCTTTCTGGGTCTTTTGCTCGTTCATAATATTTTGCAAAATGATGGACGGTCTCACGTACTGATAGATCGCCTGCATCAGCGGAGCTCTGTAAAACAATTCCAATTCGCTCACGCCACGAGTACTTCTTCTCACCAAGAGCCTGCGGGTCATCACCAAGCACGCGAACTTCTCCACTATCGCGAGACCTGTAACCCTCAAGAATTTCAACGGTTGTCGTTTTGCCAGCGCCATTTGGACCAAGGATTGCAAAGATCTCTCCGTAAGCAACTTCCAGGTCAATCCCGGCTACGGCAAACTTGCCGTCGTATTTTTTTGTAAGCCCTTTGATGGAGATTGCAGACGTGCTCATGAGGTAAATCTTGCCGTAAAGAGCGGTGATGGGCTAATCAGAAGCCAAAGGAATGCGAGAATATGAGCGTGAGCCCCCGTCGAAATCATCCAAAACGTTCTGGCAGCGGTAAAGGAAATCAGCCTGAACGCGAATTGGGCCAATCCTTTGAAGCTGTCGAGGAACATGATGAAGGCGTTTATAGAGTTAGGCGAATTACGGGATCAAGTTCTTCCAAACCATATAGATGTCCGGGCTGCGATCAATTAATTCCAACTGCTACACCTCACATAGTTGCATGGATTCATGAAGACCTCGAAACAAGACGTCATTGGCACACCCCGTGTTGGGAGAGGAAAGACCGCCGCCAACCACGTGTCCAACGATCACGTAATGCGCCGCGCTATTAATTTATCTGCCGTATAAAGTTTTTATCAGACGCTTAATAATCTTCTCGGCAACGGCCGTTCTTTTAAAGGTTGTAAACGCCAGTGGAATTGCGAACCTCGTTGCGACAACGGTTCGTGGGTAGGTGAACTCAAGCAGACCTTCATTTCCATGTATTCGACCATATCCACTGTCTTTTACGCCGCCAAAAGGAACAGAAGCAACAGCGGCAAATGAGAAGACTGAGTTGATAGAGACCATTCCACAATTGAGTTGTGAAGCAATTGCATGTCCTTGACGTTTTGAAAACACCGCAGCCGCTAGACCATATGTGGAAGCATTCGAAAGCTTGATCGCCTCGGCGATACTGCTGACCTTGTTAATTGCGAGGGTTGGTCCAAAAGTTTCTTCAAGCATTGCAGTTGAATCTTCTGGCACTTCTAACATAATTGTTGGTGCAACCATTCCATCATGAACGGAGTCAATGCCGCCCACTGCAAACGTGGCACCTTTTTGCGCTGCATCGTTGATGTGCCCTTGAATTACGTTTAACTGAGAAGGCATCGTTGCTGGACCGTAATTCTTGCCTTCATGAACTTTCTTCGCCATCTTGGTTATCGATGCAATGAATTCATCTGCCACAGATTCCATAACATAGACGCGCTCAGCACCAATGCACGACTGACCGGCGTTAGCCATGGCCGACCAGAGCGCGTATTCAGCAGCGAGTTTTACGTCGGCATCGCCTGCAACAATCACTGGATCTTTTCCGCCGCATTCAAGAACTACCGGAATCATTCTGGCAGCGGCAGAAGCCGCAACTTTCTTAGCGGTTCGCGTGCTCCCAGTGAATGAAATTTTGTTAACTGCGCTTTCGGTTAGCGCTCGACCTGTATCGGGCAGTCCCGTGACAACTGTGAAGATTCCAGAAAATGGTGCTATTTCTGCAAATGACTTTCCAAGCCACTCGCCAACCGCTGGCGTATATTCACTTGGTTTAAAAACAACCGTATTGCCTGCAGCAAGTGAATAAGCGATTGATCCCATGGGTGTAAACATTGGGTAGTTCCACGGTCCTATTACTCCTACGACACCGTAAGGCACTCTTTGAACTTTGGAAGCCATATTAAACATCAACAAACCTGATGGTCGCTTCTGGTCAGCAAGAATTGTCCCAGCTTTATTTGCCGCCCACGAAAGTTGTTCAACAGCAAGTCCTGCTTCTAGTACCGCATCACTTAACGGTTTTCCTGTTTCATCAGCGATAATTTTTCCAATTTCATCAATCCGTTGAGTAAGGAGAACGGACCATGATTTAAGGACCTTCTTCCTTCCTGCATAGCCAAGGGCAATCCACCCAGCTGATGACTGGTGCGCTTCTTCAACACGATGATTAACCTCGTCGGGGCTCGTATTTGGAAAACGCCCAATTTCGATCCCTGATACGGGGCTTACGCTTGCGAAGTCAGTTGTACTCATTGGGAAAGACTAAACTGAATCCATGCCAGAGTTAATACGTCCGAGCACAATTCTTCCTTCGCGTCGGACGCCTTTTACTTTAATGACAGCCGATGGATTAACCCTGATAGGTGAAGTTGCCACTCCACTTGGAGAACGGACTGCAACGATTCTGGCGCTGCATCCAAACCCCACAGGCGGGGGAATGATGGATAGTCACATCTACAAGAAGGCCGCTAATCGTTTGCCAGAAATGGCGGGAATAGAAATTATTCGCTTCAACACTCGCGGAACAGAAAGCGAAGCTGGAAAATCCGAAGGTGAATATGACCACGGAAACTCAGAGCGATTCGATGTCGAAGCGGCAATCGAATATGCGTTCGGCACATGTCATGCGGATAATCTTTGGGTAATGGGTTGGTCCTTTGGAACAGATCTTGCTTTGCGTCATGCTCGCGATCAAAGAATTAAAGGGTTAATTCTGCTGAGTCCACCATTGAAATATTCAAAACCTGAGGAGCTACTTTTTTGGGCAGTCGACGGGCGCCCAATTACCGCTCTTATTCCAGAGTTTGATGATTACTTACGACCAGCTGAGGCAGTTGTGGCGTTTTCAGCAATTCCGCAGATCGAATTGATAAACGTGGATGAAGGAAAACATTTGTGGCTTGGGGAACCGCAGGTTTATCGCGTTCTTTCAGAGATTACAAAGATTGTTGCCCCGGGAAGACTTCCACTTCCAGTGGAATATTAAGCTTGATTTTGTTTGGGCCAAACCACTTCTTCAAGAATAAGCATCACAGCAGCTGCAACTGGAACTGCTAGCAAGCCCCCAACGGGACCAAGCAGACTTGTTCCGAGCATCGCTGCCAAAATGGTAACTAGACCTGGCATAGATAATGATTTCTTCATTATTCGAGGCATCACAACGTAATTTTCAATCTGAACATAAATTACATATGCAACGAAAACTGCTACTGCAGTAAGGGGTGACTTTGTTAATGCGATCAAAGTAAATATTGTTACTCCAAGAAAATGCCCAATAAGTGGCACTAAGCCACACACAAAAACAATCACAGCAACTGGAGTTGAATACGGCACTCGTAATACTGTGCCTAAGAGCAAGGAAAAAATCCCAGCAATAACGGCAACGATTGCTTGGCTTGCGACAAAGGCACCAATTCGAGAAATGATTGCATCACTTAAACCTGCTACGCGAGCTCTGCGTGAAATGGGGACTAAGCGATAAGCGACATTTGTCACTTGTGGCAACGAGGCCGTGAAGTACAAAGTGAGGACTAGAAGGGTTAATAGCGATACTGCGCCTGATAGAACGGCTTTTCCAACTCCAACAACTCCTCCGAACGCACTCATGACGAATTGACCGTCTTTGATGCTGGAGTTGACTTTCTTTTGAAGAAGATCGATTACGCCATAATGTTGATTCAGGCTGTTAATTGTTGGATTGGTCTTCATATTCGAAACCAGAGTTGGTGCATTCTTAATGAAAAGATTAACCTGCTCAACCATCGGCGGGATAACTATCCATGAGAAAAGTCCCACAACAGCAAGGACTATGGTAACGATGAGGCCGACTGCGGCGCCTCTTTTCAATCCACGCCTTTGGAAAAACTCGACAGCTGGGTTAAGTCCAGCTGCGAAAAAGAGCGAAATCAAAATGAGTACAAAAACTTGGCTGGCCCCGGCTAGAGCTTTCAATAAAGTGAGGGCAATTAGCGCACCGGAGGTGGCCAAAAATCCAAAATAAAATGGATGGCCATGATCGAGTGGAGCTCCAGCTATTCCTAAGTTGGCAGGTTTCCTCGGTGTTGCGACCTTCTTCTTAATGGTTGGCATACTTAACGTCGGTTTGCGAATGGCCATGTTGTGAGTTTACGCCGAGAAGGTGGAATTTCTCACGCGATTGAGTCGAAAATGTGTTCGGTGAGCGAGGGCAAGTGGGAGAGAATGGGGTAATGAGCGAACTCAAGATCACAGGAGCAGGCGGTGATATTTTCGCGCTCTACGGGATGGCTTGGCAAAAACCACTTGAAGATTGGCCGGAGGATCCCCAGCTCACGGATATGCGGGGTATTTCCAGGCACATCGTTCGGCTGATTCGTACTGGCTCGGGCGACGAGGATGTCTTTGCTGTAAAAGAAACGGTTTCCGAGTTTGCCAATCGCGAATACACCTCTTTAAGGGAGCTCGCCCACCGGGGTGCTCCAACGGTTGAACCAGCAGCTGTGGTTGAAGGGCGTTTAGATTTACGCGGTAACGAACTTCCTCCCGCATTAGTAACTCGCTACCTGCCGTATTCCTTGCCCTATCGCGTCATCCTTTCGCGCTCGGTCACCGCACATGAAGTTAATCAGATGGCTAGTGCGCTCGCTCTCTTGCTGGTCAGGCTTCACCTTTTGGGATTTTGGTGGGGAGACTGTTCGTTATCAAACACTCTTTTCCGCAGAGATGCCACGGAATATGTGGCATATCTAGTCGATGCTGAAACCGGAGAATTCCACGATCGACTTACGGATGGACAAAGAGAGCACGATCTAGAGATTGTGCATTTCAATGTTGCAGCCGAACTTGAAGACATCATCACCTCAGGAGTTTCTTTGCCAGGCGTAGATCCAATTCGCTCTAGCGAAGCTGTAATTCGAAGATATCGCCGCTTATGGGCAATGCTGAAGGAACCTCAGATTCTTGATCCGAACGACCGTCATGCCGTGGAACGCGCAATGCGTAATTTGCAAGACCTTGGATTTGCAGTTGAAGAAGTTGAAATTGCGCTTGATGGCGCTAAAGGTATTTTGAAATTCTCTCCAAAATTAGTAGCGGCCGGTTATCACACCAATCGCTTAAAGGATCTTCTTGGAATTGATGCCGAGGAATTGCAAGCTAAGCGATTGCTTGCATCATTTGATCGTTACCGAGGTCGTCAAAAGCCACCTCGGTCAGAAGATGAAGCCGCACGTGTGTGGTTGTCTGATGTTTATGAATACGTGCTCGGCATGATTCCTGAGGATCTTCGTGGTCGAGTAGAGCCTGCACAAATGTTCCATGAAGTTCTCGAACACCGTTGGTACCTAGGTGAGAAAAATGGCGTGGATCTTGGGTTGGAGAATGCAGCGCTGGATTACATCTCAACCATTCTTCCAAGTCGAACAGATTCTGGTGCTACCGTGCTCGAATCTGAAGAAACAACTAACATACCTTCATGAGCCGCAACCCTTTTGGAGAGCTACCAAAGAATCTTGCGCAAGCAGTAGATCTGAGTTCTTTGGGCAAACCGCCTATGCCACTTCCAGAAATTGGGATTGAAATAACTCAAGCAAATCTTGTTTCAGAAATTTTGCCTGCTTCTAACGCTCAAGTTGTCATCGCTCTCTGTTGGTCGCCTCGCAGCGCCCAATCACGCGATATTTTAAATATTTTAAGCGATTTCCATAACGCTGATTCGGTTGGACCCAACCCTTGGGTTTTAGCTACCGTGAATGTAGATAGCGAAGCCGCTGTCGCACAGGCGTTGCAAGTCCAATCAGTGCCTATTGCAATTGCAATAATTCAAGAACAGATTGTTCCCCTCTTTGAATCAGTTCCACCTCGCGATCAAGTTCGATTGGTGATTGACAAAGTAATCGCGTTAGCGGCTGAACGAGGTATTGGATCGACAGCAGATGCTGGAGAAGCAGCAGAAGTCGAAGCACCAATGGAACCTGAAGAAATTGAAGCGCTTGAGGCTCTAGAAAATAGTGACTTAGCAAAAGCTATTGAAGCCTATAAGCGTTGGCTACTTCGCACCCCGGGTAACCCCATGGCGGAGCTCGGGTTAGCTCAAGTAGAACTTATGCAACGAGTTGAAGGCCAAATTCCAAGTGAAGTCTTAACACTTGCGGCAGCGCAACCATTGGAAATCAAAGTTCAATTGATGGCAGCAGATTTAGAAATAATTCAAGGAAACTACGAAAGTGCTTTTAATCGAGTTGTCTCTCTCGTAAAGGCTCTTTCGGGAGATGAGAAAAAGGTGGCCCGTGATCATCTGCTTGGGCTTTTTAAATTAGTAGATCCGACAGACCCACAACTCATCAAAGCCCGCCAAGCCCTTGCGAGCGCCCTATTTTGAGCAAACTAGTCACCCGTAACGAACGGTTACGCCTACAAGTTCTCTTTGGATTATTTGGCCTGGGACTAATGTCCGTATCGGCTCGTGCCCCGGATCTAAAACAAAATCTCAATGTCAGCAATGGCACATATGGAGTTATTGTCAGCTTGGGAGCAGTCGGTTCAGTTATTAGCTTGCTCGTCATGGGCAGACTCGTTCATAAAGTTGGAATATTGCGCACTTTGTTTGCTAGTGGAACACTCCTATACATATTGCTTGCAAGTTTGCCCCACGTTCATAGTGCAACAATTTATGCGGGTATCAACATTCTTCTCGCAATTTCATTCTCGGCTTTTAACATCGGCTTGCATACTCAAACTCTTAAGCGGCAGGATGAAAGTGGAGAATTGCTGCTTCCTAGGATGCATGGCTCTTGGAGTATTGGTGTCTTAATTACCTTAGTGACCGCCCTCTTTGTGACATCCCGGATCTCCTTTGCTTGGCATATTGATTTACTCATGGGCGTAAGTTGGACCCTCACCATGTTGCTGGTTTATACCGGTCGTACTTCATTTGCTCCAAAGTCTTCCGAAGCTGTTTCGATGGAAAGAATTTCTCTTACACGACTTCGCAGAATTTTCACTTTTGATAAGTCCATCATTGTTGCTTTTGCGCTGGGATTATTCATTGAATTTGCTGGCGGAGATTGGTCTACTTTGGTTGCAAATCAAGAAATAGGTGCTGGAAAGAGCAGTAGCGTTCTTGTTTACCTCGCACTTATTGTGGGAATGATCCTTGGACGCATGTATATCGTCCGCTTAATTCGATACCAATCAGAGAGATTCTGGATACGTTTAGCAGCTCT
>CANCGX010000041.1 GCA_947377725.1 Actinomycetota bacterium | reverse complement strand
ATTGATTCATGTTGGTTATCGGTACTCACTCACGCGAGGTTACACATCCTCAGTTATCCCCACTAGGGATTGGAAGAAATATTTTTGACGGACTATTTGCGTACTTTCTGCTCATTACGTTCATTGCATTCATCACAGATAGAAAGGAGTAAGAAATGCTTCGTTGGTTACGTTTAGGTGAGGCCGTAAGCCGAGTCCATTTAGTCAGTGGCGTCGTAAAAGTTGCCGCCAAGGCAGCCAGGTTCCTCTTCCACTCGAATCTCGGGCTTATTGGGCTTTCAGCCCTTGCTGCTCGGATTGGTCTATAAAAATCACGCCTGAGGGCTCCCGGAGGTCCCCCTCTGGGAGCGCCGGTTTTCCAATCCACCCCCAAATGTGGTGGGATTAGCCGTAAGGCTCACCGCCCAGTGTTGAGACTGGTGAAGTTTTACTCAATTTTTCAGATTCACCTCAACTCACTTGGGAGACTCACATGGCCATTGCAACCCCTGAAATTTATGCAGAGATGCTCGATCGTGCGAAAGCAGGAGCTTTTGCGTATCCAGCAATTAACGTTTCATCTTCACAAACGTTGATCGGCGCACTTCGCGGTTTCGCAGAGGCAGAGTCAGACGGCATCATCCAAATTTCTTGGGGCGGTGCGGAATACCTTTCAGGTTCAACGGTAAAGAACATGGTTGATGGCGCAGTTGCGCTCGCAGAGTACGCACACGTCGTTGCAAAGAATTACAACGTAAATATCGGAATTCACACAGACCATTGCCCAGCTGAAAAGCTCGATGGCTTTATGCGCCCACTTCTTGAGATTGGCGCAGACCGCGTCAAGGCAGGCAAAGCTCCTCTATTTAATTCGCACATGTGGGACGGTTCAGCAGTTTCAATGCCAGAGAACATGAGCATTGCATCTGAACTAATCGACAAATCAGCAGCTGCTCGCACAATTCTTGAAATCGAAATTGGCGTTGTCGGTGGCGAAGAAGATGGAATCGAAGCGAAGCATGATGCAAAGCTTTACTCAACAGAAGAAGATGCAATTCTTACAGTTGAAACGCTTGGCAAGGGTGAGCGTGGTCGTTACATGGTCGCTGCAACTTTTGGAAACGTTCATGGCGTTTACAAGCCAGGCAACGTTGTTCTACAACCAAAGATTCTCAACACACTTCAAAACGCTGTTGAAAAGAAGTTCGGATACGCTGCAGGAAGTAAGCCAATGGATCTCGTTTTCCACGGTGGTTCAGGTTCACTTCTTTCAGAAATTCGCGAAGCACTTGATTACGGCGTAATCAAGATGAATATCGATACAGATACTCAATATGCATTCACTCGCCCAATCGTTGATCACATGTTCAAGAATTATGACGGTGTTCTCAAGGTTGAAGGCGAAGTTGGAAATAAGAAGCAATACGATCCACGCGCATGGGGTAAAGCTGCTGAAGCTGGCCTTGCAAAGCGTATTGTTGAAGCCGCTACAGACTTGCGTTCTGTCGGCACTTCAATGAAGAAGTAAGAAGAGGCTAAAGAATGCCTGCATTAGTTTTGCTTGGCGCCCAATGGGGCGATGAGGGTAAGGGCAAAGCTACTGACTTACTTGGAGACCGTGTTGATTATGTAGTTCGCTACCAAGGTGGCAATAACGCTGGTCATACAGTGGTTATTGGCGATCAGAAGTACGCGCTGCACCTTCTGCCATCTGGAATTCTTTCTCCAAACGTTGTTCCAGTAATTGGAAACGGAGTAGTAATTGATCCATCGGTTTTACTTCAAGAAATTCGTGGATTGAATGAGCGCGGAATTGATACTTCTAAATTGAAGATCTCAACGAACGCTCATTTGATCACTCCTTATCACCGCACTATCGATAAGGTAACTGAACGCTTTCTTGGTAATTCAAAGATTGGCACAACAGGTCGCGGTATCGGGCCTGCATATGCAGACAAAATTAATCGCATCGGTATTCGCGTCCAAGATCTTTTTGATCCTTCAATTCTTCGCCAGAAGATTGAAAGCGCTCTTCGCGATAAGAACCAAGTCCTCATTAAAGTATTTAATCGCAAAGGTCTTGAAGTAGACGATGTGGTTGCTGAATATTTGGAATACGCAGAAATTTTGCGTCCATATGTTTGTGACACAGTTTTGCTTCTCGATGAAGCTTTGAAAGCTGGAAAGACAGTTCTCCTGGAAGGTTCTCAAGGAACACTTCTCGACGTTGATCACGGAACATATCCGTTCGTAACATCATCGAATCCAACAGCAGGCGGAGCTTGTACTGGATCTGGAATCGGACCAACGCAAATTAAAACCGTCATTGGAATTCTTAAGGCATACACAACTCGTGTTGGCAGTGGGCCTTTCCCAACTGAACTTCTTGATGAAGATGGTGAAGCACTTCGTCGTATCGGTGGAGAAGTTGGTGTCACAACAGGACGTAATCGTCGTTGTGGTTGGTTTGATGCACCGATTGCACGTTATGCAACTCGTGTAAACGGACTAACAGATTTCTTCTTAACGAAGCTTGATGTATTAACTGGCTGGGAAAAGATTCCAGTCTGTGTTGCATACGATGTTGATGGTGTGCGCGTTGAGGAATTGCCTGCGAGTCAGACCGATTTCCATCACGCAAAGCCGATTTATGAATACCTAGATGGTTGGAAAGAGGATATTTCCAACTGCAAGACATTTGAAGATCTTCCAAAGAACGCTCAAGATTATGTGAAGTATCTAGAGAAGATCTCTGGAGCTCCAATGTCGGCAATTGGCGTTGGTCCAGGACGCGATCAAACCATCGTGGTTAAGGCCTTCATTTGAGAGTTCTACTGATTGGCTCAGGAGGGCGTGAACACGCACTCGCCGCAGCCCTCAATAGAGACCCTCAGCTAGAAGAACTCCATGTTGCCCCAGGCAACCCAGGTATTGCCGAAATCGCCCTGTGTCACGCAATTGATACTGACGACAACAAAGCAGTTATAGAACTCGCCACGTCTTTACATATTGACCTCATTGTCGTTGGACCAGAAAAGCCTTTAGTTAATGGATTAGCCGATGCAGCTAGAGCTGCCGGTATTCCATGTTTTGGACCCTCAAAAGCAGCTGCGCAACTCGAAGGATCAAAAGATTTTGCAAAGCAAGTAATGCGTGATGCTGGTGTTCCAACTGCTCGTTCATTTACCTGCACCACACAAGTAGAAATTGAAAAAGCACTCGATGCATTTGGTGCACCATATGTTGTAAAGCACGATGGACTTGCAGCAGGTAAAGGTGTCGTAGTCACAGATAATCGTGATTTCGCTATTGAGCATGCACTTCAATCCTCTCAAGTTGTTATCGAAGAATTTCTCGATGGGCCAGAAGTTTCACTCTTTGGAATTTCAGATGGGCACAACATTGTTGCCATGCAACCGGCACAAGATTTCAAACGCGCATACGACGGAGACCTTGGAGCGAACACTGGTGGAATGGGTGCGTACTCACCTTTGCCGTGGGCGCCTGATGAGATTATCGAAGAAACATTGACCCAAGTGTTAAACCCAACAATTAAAGAGATGGAAGCGCGCGGAACTCCATTCGTTGGACTTTTGTATGCAGGACTAGCAATCACACACAAAGGCACAAAAGTTATTGAGTTCAATGCACGTTTTGGCGATCCAGAAACAGAAGTACTTCTTCCACGATTGAAGACTCCGCTGGCGCAACTTTTATTGAAGGCAGCAACAGGCAAGCTCAAAGGTGAAAGTCTGGAGTGGTCAGAAGATTCTGCCGTAACAGTTGTCTTGGCATCTGAGGGTTATCCAGCCAATCCAATTGTTGGCGAACCAGTTATGGGAATTGCCCCAATCGCAGATTCACATGTCTTTCATGCGGGTACAACTATCCGGGATGGAATTCTTCACTCATCAGGTGGTCGAGTTCTGGCAGTAACGGGCATGGGGTCAGATCTGACCGAAGCCCGGGATAAGGCTTATCGGGTTATCTCCGCCATAACATTGCGGGGCAGTCATTACCGCAGTGATATTGCGTTAAACGCGTCGGTAGCCGAGAAAGGTAATTAAATGAGTTCGAGATACGAGAGAATTCACCTATGAGCCTCCTCGCAAATCGTTATGCATCGGCCCAAATGCGCGAAATTTGGTCTCCAGAAGCAAAAATAATTAGCGAACGTAAATTGTGGATTGCCGTTATGCGCGCGCAATCAAAACTCGGTCACGCAATTCCAGATCAAGTAATTTCAGATTATGAAAAAGTTGTAAATCAAGTTGATCTTGCATCGATTGATAAGCGAGAGAGAACTACTCGCCACGATGTCAAAGCTCGTATTGAAGAATTTAACGCACTTGCTGGGCACGAATCTATTCACGCTGGAATGACCAGCAGAGATCTCACGGAGAATGTCGAAGCGATGCAAGTCCGCGATGGGCTTGCATTGGTTCGCGATCGGGTGGTTGCTGTTCTTGCGGTTCTGGGAATTCGTGCGACGGAATATATTGATCAACCAATTGCAGGTCGATCACACAATGTTCCTGCTCAAGTGACAACTCTTGGTAAAAGATTTGCGACAACCGCAGAAGAACTTCTCTTTGCTTACGAACGTTTAGACAATTTGATTGAGCGTTATCCAATTCGTGGAATCAAAGGACCGGTCGGAACTTCACAAGATTCTGTAGATCTTCTTGGTTCATCACAATCACATGCAGAACTTGAACAATTAGTTGCTGCACACCTTGGATTTAATCGTGTTCTTGATTCAACCGGCCAGGTATACCCGCGCTCATTTGATTTTGATGTCGTTACTTCACTAGTTCAGATTGCTTCTGCGCCTTCATCACTCGCAACTTCAATCCGCCTCATGGCTGGTGTTGAACTTGTCACCGAAGGATTCAAAGAAGGCCAAGTTGGTTCTTCTGCAATGCCTCATAAAATGAATACTCGTTCATGCGAACGTGTAAATGGTTTATCTGTTGTCCTTCGCGGCTACGCCTCCATGATCGGCGAGCTAGCTGGAGATCAATGGAATGAAGGCGATGTTTCCTGCAGTGTGGTCCGCCGCGTTGCTCTACCGGATGCGTTTTATGCCATCGATGGCCTGATTGAAACTTTCCTCACTGTTCTTACTGAATTTGGCGCGTTTCCTGATGTTATTGCAGCGGAATTAACCAGGTACCTTCCTTTCTTAGCCACAACCAAGATTTTGATGGCCTCAGTCAAAGCCGGAGTTGGTCGCGAAGAAGCTCATGAAGTAATCAAAACCCATGCCGTTGCTGCCGCGCTAGGAATTCGCAAAGGCCAACCAAATGGAATGCTTGATGCAATCGGAAATGATTCCCGCATTCCTTTATCAAAAGAAGATTTAGTTGCTCTCATCTCCAAACCGTTGGAGTTCACTGGAGATGCACATGCACAAGTGGAGCGAATTGTTGCTCGCATCGATGCGATCACAAAAGCTCATGCTGCGGCAGCGCAGTACCGTCCCGGCTCTATTCGGTAACGCCGCATGAATATCACGGGCTGGAAGCACGTTCGTTCCGGAAAAGTCCGCGACCTCTACACGAATGAGAAGAATGAACTTCTCCTAGTTGCTTCTGATCGAATCAGCGCTTTTGATTATGTTCTTCCTACGCCAATTCCACACAAAGGTGCACTCCTTACCCAACTTTCATCTTTTTGGTTTGAGTATTTGAAAGATATTGTTCCTAATCACTTGATTTCGCAAACTGTTCCACATGAAGTTGAGGGTCGAGCCGTAATTGCAAAACCACTTACTATGTTTGGTATTGAATGCGTTGCACGCGGATATTTAACCGGCAGCGGGTGGGTTGAATATCAAAAGAGCCAAACCGTTTGTGGCATTCCACTTCCTTCAGGTTTGCAGGATGGTTCGAAGTTGCCAGAACCAATATTCACTCCAGCCACAAAAGCCGACATTGGTGATCATGATGAAAATATTGATTTCGCACGAGCTGAGCAAATCGTGGGAGCGGAAAACGCACATATTCTTCGAGAACTTACGTTAAAGCTTTATACAAAAGCTCATGATTACGCCGCAACGAGAGGCATTATTCTGGCGGATACCAAATTTGAATTTGGCACCGATGAAGAGGGTAATATTCTCCTAGGCGATGAAGCCTTAACGCCTGACTCTTCCCGCTTTTGGTCGGCTAATGAATGGAAACCTGGTGGGGTTCAACCTTCCTTTGATAAGCAATATGTACGTGATTGGTTGCTATCAAGTGGTTGGGACAGAGCTTCTACGCCACCAGAATTGCCTGAAGAAATCATTGCAAAGACGCAAGAACGTTATATGACTGCATACGAACTGCTTACGGGAAAGGCGTTTATCTAATGGCCATTATTGTTGTTGAGGTTATGTTGAAACCCGAGATTTTGGATCCACAAGGTCAAGCAGTCGCATCCGCGCTTCCACGTCTGGGGTTTACTTTTGCTAAATCTGTCCGTCAAGGAAAGCGTTTTGAAATTGAAGTAGATGGCGAACCAACTTCCGAACAAATTGCTGAAGTTGAGAAAGCTGCGCATACTCTTCTTTCAAACCCAGTTATCGAAAATTTTGTCGTAAAGGTCGAGAAATAATGCGAATCGGTGTTGTCACATTCCCCGGTTCACTTGATGATCGTTCAGCACTCCGCGCAATTGAATTAGCAGGCGGGACTCCTGTTCCCCTTTTTCACGGAACTAATGATTTAAAGGAAGTGCAGGCTGTCGTATTGCCCGGAGGTTTCTCATACGGTGACTATCTTCGTTGTGGCGCGATTAGTCGCTTCTCTCCAATCATGGAGTCAATCATTCTTGCCGCTGAGCATGGCTTCCCAGTTCTAGGAATTTGTAATGGATTCCAAATTCTTTGCGAATCACATTTACTGCCTGGTGCTCTTACTCGTAACGCTGATCTTCACTTTATCTGCGCCGATCAAAAAGTCTCAGTAGAGAATGTCGATACACCGTGGACTCGGGGATATACCAAAGGTCAAGAAATCGTTATTCCGATTAAAAACGGCGAAGGTTCTTTCCAATGCAGCGATGAAACTCTAAAAGAGTTGGAAGATGAAGGACGCATTGTCCTTCGTTATGTCGGCAAGAATCCAAATGGTTCAAGAAATGCGATTGCAGGAATTTCAAATAAGCGTGGCAATGTTGTTGGCGTAATGCCGCATCCAGAGCAAGCGATTGAAAACCTTACTGGCCCAAGTGAAGATGGATTAAATTTCTTCACCTCAATCTTGAAAGAGATGGTGGGTTTGTAATGGCGCTCGATACCGTTAATCACGCGAAAGAAAGCCCTGATGCAGTCCAACCGTACAAAGAACTTGGATTGAAAGATGACGAATACGCCAGCATCAAAGAGATCTTGGGTCGTCGCCCAACCTCATCTGAGCTCGCAATGTATTCGGTCATGTGGTCTGAACACTGCAGCTACAAATCATCCAAGATTCACCTCAAGCAATTTGGTGAAAAAGCCGTTAAATCAGATGCTTTACTCGTTGGAATTGGTGAAAACGCTGGCGTTGTAGATGTTGGCCAGGGATACGCAGTTACTTTCAAAATTGAGTCACACAATCACCCAAGCTATATCGAGCCATACCAAGGCGCAGCCACTGGTGTTGGCGGAATTGTTCGAGATATTCTCACGATGGGCGCTCGTCCCATTGCCGTAATGGATCCACTTCGTTTTGGAGATCCTGAAAATCCAGATACCCGCCGCGTTCTACCAGGAATCGTCTCTGGAATTGGTGGATACGGTAACTGTCTTGGTTTGCCAAATATCGGTGGCGAAGTTGTCTTCGATGATACTTATCAAGGTAATCCACTCGTCAACGCTCTTTGTATCGGCGTTATGAAGCATTCAGATATCAAACTTGCCACAGCACACGGAGCAGGAAACCTTGTTGTGCTCTTTGGCGCAAAAACTGGTGGGGATGGAATTGGTGGAGTATCCGTTCTTGCTTCTGAAACTTTTAGTGATTCAAAACCAACTAAGCGTCCGGCTGTCCAAGTCGGAGATCCATTCGCCGAAAAGGTTTTGATTGAATGTTCTCTCGAGATTTTTGCTGAAGATTTGGTTATTGGTATTCAAGATCTTGGTGGGGCAGGTTTGTCGTGTGCGACTTCCGAACTTGCGTCAGCAGGTAGCGGTGGAATGGATATCCGCCTTGAAACCGTTCCTCTTCGCGACCCATCACTTTCTCCTGAAGAAATTTTGATGAGCGAATCTCAAGAACGCATGTGTGCGATTGTTGAACCATCTAAGTTGAAGCGTTTTATGCAGATTTGTAAGAAATGGGATGTAACGGCAACCGTAATTGGTGAAGTTACAACCGGAACTCACCTCAACATCACTTTTAACGGCGAACTGATTGTTGATGTGCCACCTCGTACCGTTGCTCATGATGGCCCTGTTTATAACCGTCCAATTTCAGTTCCGAAATATTTGGAAACGTTGAAGCCTGTAGTTGTTCCACTTCCATCTTCACCGGATGAGATTAAAGCTGCTGTATTGAAATTAATGGCTGCGCCAAACTTGGCAGATAAATCATGGGTTACAAATCAATACGATCGTTATGTTCAGGGAAACACAGTTCTCTCCCAACCAGAAGATTCAGGTGTGATTCGTATTGATACGAAGACAAACCTCGGTGTTGCAATTTCTACCGATGCAAATGCACGCTGGTCATACCTCAATCCATATGAGGGTGCGAAGCTTGCTTTGCTGGAATCATGCAGAAATATCGCTACAAATGGAGCTAAACCTCTAGCTGTGACCAATTGCCTCAACTTTGGCTCCCCAGAAGATCCAGAAGTAATGTGGCAGTTCGCCGAGACTGTTCGCGGCCTAGCAGATGCTTGCCTCGAGCTTGGATTGCCAGTCACTGGCGGAAACGTTTCGTTCTATAACCAAACTGGTTCAGTCGCAATTCTTCCTACACCCGTCATCGGTGTCCTCGGAGTTGTTGATGATGTTACAAAGCGAACCCCGATGGGAATTAAAGATGGCCAAGAGATTTATGTAATCGGAAAAGCTGATGATAATTTCAGCGGATCTGAATGGGCATATATCAACGGCAAGCAAATCGGTGATCGTTCACCTATCGCGGATTTAGATATGGAACAACGCCTTGTGAAGTTGTTGTTGGAAGGTCAACCAATCTTTGACGCTGCACACGATATTTCAAA